>CAZUYW010000066.1:0-9405 GCA_964624775.1 uncultured Iamiaceae bacterium | reverse complement strand
GCCCGCACGATCGCGGCCCGGGTGCCCACCGAGGTGCGTTGGTCCTCGCCGCCGACCTCGCTCCCCCGGCTGATGAGCACCACCCCGAAGTCCTCGTCGGCGGCCAGGCAGCGGTCGACGAGCGCCTTGTAGCGATCCTCAAAGACGTGGAGGGACAGCAGCGAGCCGGGCACCAGCACGGACTGCAGCGGGAACATGGCGAGGGCGGCCATCCCGGCACTGTAGGGAGCGGTCGGTGCCACGAGGCGGGAGGGCCCGCCGGTCGGGCACGGCGCGACCTGGCTGGCGAGCACGGCGCCGAGCAGGTCCTGCGCCCGCATGATCTCGGGGGTCACCGGCGGGCCGTTGGCGATGTAGGCGAAGGTGGCGGTCGTGCCGTCCGGCGCGTCGACGAAGCCGGCGAGGGCGGTGACCCCGTTGACGCGCCCGGTCTTGGCCACCAGGCGCCCCTCGGCGGGGGTGCCCCGGAAGCGCTTCTCGAGGGTGCCGCTGCGGCCGGCCACCGCAAGCAGCGAGCCGAGGCGACCGTGGCGCCCGCCCGACACGGTCAGCAGGTGGACGAGCTCGCCACAGGTGGCGCGGTTGCCGGGGTCGAGGCCCGAGCCGTCCACGATCGCCACGCCGGGCCGGGCGGTGCCGTTGCGGGCGGCGACGTCGCGGATGACCGCGACGCCCGCGGCGGTCGAGCCCCCCTTGCCGGACCGCACGCCGAGCTCCTTCGTGAGCAGCTCTGCCGTCTGGTTGTCACTGAACTGCAGCATCTGGCGCACGACCTCGCGCAGCGGCGCGGACGCGGTCGACGCGACGGTCGTGGCGCCGGCCGGCGCCGTCCCCGAGGCCGGCTCCCCGACGACCGTCACGCCACGGAGGCGGAGCCGCTCGGTGATGATGCGGGCCGCGTTCTGGGCCGGGTCGGCGGCTCGCTCCTTCACGACCAGGGGGCTCCCGTCCTTGCGGACCTCGAGCTTGAGGGAGAAGCCATCGTCGACCGAGAGCGCGCTCAGGGGGCCGGACTGGTTCTGGCGCACGAACCGCTCCGGCCACGTCGGCACGGTGCGGAGCTGGTCGTAGCGGTGCTCGTCGCCCACCACGCGGCCCTCGATGCGCCGCACCCCGGCGGCGACGATGCGGTCGACGAAGCCCTCGAGGGACGTCAGCGGCTGCTCGGGCCCGAGCTGGCGCACCTTCCGGTAGGCGTCGGTGGTGAGGAGCGGGTCTCCCCCGCCGACGATCGTGAGGTCGCCCCGGACGACGCCGTCCTGCACGGGCCCGGTGGCGACCGCCGTCGTTGCGAAGCGCTGCGTCGGCGGGATCCGCGTCAGGACCGCCTCTGCGGTCAGCAGCTTCTCGGTCGACGCGGGCTGCAGCGGTTCCTCGTCCCGGTGGGCGTAGGGGTCCGAGCCCTCGACCTCCACGCGCAGGCACGTGTGCTCGGGTGACAGGGACACGACACCGTCGAGCCCGACCGTCCACGGGGATCGCTCGGGCGGTGCCGCGGCGATCGCCCCCGACGCCGGTACCACCGGCCCGGCCAGCGCACCGACGACGACGAGGGCCGCCAGCCCGAGCCGCGCCCGATGCACGCTCAGGCGAGCCCCCGTGCCTGGCGCCAGCGGCTCCGCTCCCAGAGGTGGGCCAGGGCGGTGACGGCGCGGTTGGCCGACGGGTAGCAGAGCCGCCCGGTGGCCCGGACCGCGGCGGGACCGGCGTTGTCGGGGTCGGCGACGGCGAGCTCGGTGGCCAGGAGGATCGGCTTGCCGGTGCGCTCGGAGATCTCGGCTGCGGCCTCGGCGAAGCGGGCGTCCTGGCGCTCGTGGTAGGCGACGATGCGCTCCAGCCCGTGGTCCGGGTAGAAGGGGCCGTTGCGCATCAGGCGGGCCTGGTTGGCCTGGATGCCGAGCCCGAGCTGGATCACGGCGTCGACGTCGGGGTGCGACGCGATGAGCTCGAGGACCTCGGGGATCGTGTCGCGCGTCTCGCCGCCGGCGAGGTCGACCGGGTTGTTGCGGCTCCACCGCGGCGGCAGCTTCTCGTCGATGGCGGCGAGGAGGTCGTCGGGCAGGGCGACCAGCTCGAGGGGGCTGGCGGTGATGGCATCGGCGGTGACGACGCCCCAGCCGCCGGCGGTGGTCATCACCACCACGCGGGGACCGGCCAGCGCCGGCTGGGTGGCGAAGGTGGCGGCGGCCTCGTAGGCCTCCTCGATCGTGGCGGCGCGGGTGATGCCGGCCTGGCGGCAGGCGCCGTCGAAGACGCGGTCGTCGGTGGCGAGGGAGCCGGTGTGGCTCGCCGCGGCACGCTGCCCGCCCGAGGTCGCACCGCCCTTCACCAGCACGAGCGGCTTGCGCGCGGCGACCGAGGTCATGCGCTCGAGGAACGTGCGGCCGTCGGGCACGCCCTCCACGTAGGCCAGCCCGACCGCGGTGGCCGGGTCGTCCGCGTAGAAGTCGAGGTAGTCGGCGACGGTGACCGCGGCGGCGTTGCCGGCGCTCACCGCCCGGCTCACCCCGACGCCCGTCTGCACCGCGTAGTTGAGGAACGAGGACACGAAGTTCCCCGACTGGCTCGCCACGCCGATGCGCCCCGCCGGCGGGTACGGCGCCACGATCTGGGCGCACAGCTTGGAGGGCGTGGACACGACGCCCTGGCCGTTGGGCCCGGCGAGCAGGATGCCGAGCTCGTCGCACAGCGCGACCAGCTCGGCCTGGGCCGCGATGCCCTCGAGCCCGGCCTCGCCGTAGCCGGCCGAGGTCACGAACGCGGCCCGGACGCCCTTGGCCGCCGCGGCGCGCAGCAGGTCGTTGTTGACCGCGGCCGGGGTGCACAGGAAGACGAGGTCGGCGAAGCCGTCGGGCAGATCGGCGACGTCGGGCACGGTCGCGATGCCGAGCACCTCGGCGCCGTCCCGGTTCGTGGCACCGACTCGCCCCTCGTAGCCCGACGCCAGGATGTTGTGGAGGCTCACGAAGCCGAACTTGCCCGGATGGCTCGACGCGCCGGCGACGATCACGCCCTCGGGATCGAAGAGGGCGCGGAACGCCTCGTCGGAGGGGCGGGGCGCCACCACGGCCCGGGCCGGCACGTCCTCGGCCAGCTCCACGAGGGCGTCGACCGCGATCGGGGCGCCGTCGACGACGATGAGCGGGTTGAGGTCGGCGCTGGCGATGCGCGGGTCGGCCTCCGACGCGGCCGAGAGGCCGAGGAGCACGGCGGCGAGCGCGTCGCGGTCGACGGCGGGCTCGCCGCGGAACGCGCCGAGCAGGGCCTGGGTGGCCAGGCTGTCGATCATCTCGGCGGCGTCGATCGGGCTGATCGGCACCGGCCGCACCGCGACGTCGGCCACCGCCTCGGCCAGGATGCCGCCGACGCCCACCATCACGGTCATGCCGAACTGCGGGTCGCGGGCCAGGCCGGCGATCAGCTCGCGGTTGCCCTTCAGCATCGGTGCCACGAGCAGCCCGACCTCGCCATCGTCGGGGGTGGCGGCGGCGAGCAGCTCGGCGGCGGCCGCCTCGACCGCCCCCGCCGTCGCCAGGCCGAGGCGCACCAGTCCCCGCTCGGTCTTGTGGGCGATGGCGTCGCCGTTCAGCTTCACGACCACCGGAAGCCCGAGCTCCTCGGCGGCGGCGACCGCGTCGGCCGCCGTGGCGACAACGCGCTCGGGCGCGAACGGTACGCCGTGGGCGGCGAGCAGCTGCTTGGAATCGGCCTCGCTGAGGGTGCGTCCTGACATGGGCGGCGAGCCTACCGACCCGCCGCGGCCGTCCCCGAGGCGGTCAGGGTGCCGTGGGCGACAGGGCGACGTGGAAGATGTTGCGGATGTGCTGGAGCCGCCGCTCCAGGGCGTCCGCGCCCATCGGGTCGTAGTCGAGCAGGCCCTCCAGGAAGGGCGTGTCGCTGAAGTAGCTGAACAGCGCGCCGTAGCCGGTGAGGAGCAGCTGCTCGGTGTCGACCCGGCGGAACCGGCCGGCATCCATCTCCCGATCGAACCACCCCTGGGCCCGCAGCATGAAGGGACGCAGCGAGGCACCCAGGTCGATGCCGAGGTGGGCACCGCCGTCGAGCGCCTCGCGGCGCACGATCCGGACGAACTCGGGGTTCTCCTGGAAGAACCGGAAGCCGGCGGTGAGGACCTGGTCGACCTTGGTCCAGCCCTCGATGTCGGGGCCGACCGCCTCCTCGACGCGGGCGCCCCACTCCTCCAGGGAGATGCGGAACACCTCGGCGTAGATGGCGTCCTTGGACGGGAAGTGGTGGAGCAGGGAGGGTCGCCGGATGCCCACCGCCTCGGCGATCTCGTTGAGCGACGTGGCGTCGTACCCGTGATCGGCGAAGCAGCGCCGGGCCTCGACGAGGATCGCGTCGCGCGTCGAGAGGGCAGGATCGGTCACTCCCATCGACGTGCACCCTAGGCCCCGACGCCTGGCTAGCGTCGTTCCATGATCCGCATCAGCGCTGGCCAGGTGGTCCTCCCCGATCGGGTGGTGGTCGACGCCGAGGTGGTCGTGGCGCTCGACGGCACGATCGCGGGCATCGAACGGGCCGAGCGCGAGCCCGAGTTCCACACGCTCGTGCCTGGCTTCGTCGACCTGCAGGTCAACGGGCACGACGACGTCGACGTCGCCCGGGCCGAGGGTGACGACTGGGCTCGCCTCGATGCGCTCCTCCTCGCCCAGGGGGTCACGGCCTGGTGCCCCACGCTCATCACCGCGCCGCTCGATGCCTACCGGTCGGTGCTCTACCGGATCGCCGAGCGCGCCGGCGATCCGGCCCTCGGCGTCGTGCCCGAGATCCTCGGCGTCCACCTCGAGGGCCCCTTCCTCGGCGACCGCCCCGGCGCCCATCCCCGCGACCTCATCCGCCCCGTCGACCTCGACTGGCTCGAGGCGCTGCCGATGGTGGTCCGGCTCGTGACGATCGCGCCCGAGGCCGATCCCGGGCACGAGGCGCTTGCCTGGGCGGCGCGCCGCAAGGTCATCGCGTCGATCGGCCACTCGGGAGCCTCGGCCGACGACACCCGCGCCGCGTTCGGAGCTGGTGCCCGCATGGTCACCCACCTGTTCAACGCCATGTCCGGCCTCGACCACCGCGCACCTGGCGTGGCAGCGGCCGCACTGCTCGACAGCGACGTGGTCGCCGGGCTCATCGCCGACGGCGTCCACGTGGACCCCGACCTCGTCCGCCTCGCCTTCGCCATGAAGGGTCCCGAGCGGATCGCCCTCGTCACCGACGCCGTCGGCTGGCGCCGCGGCGGCCCCGGGACCGTCGAGGTCGCGTTCGACGGCGTGGCGCCCCGCCTCGCCGACGGCACGCTCGCGGGCAGCGCCCTCACGATGGACCGCGCCGTGGCCAACGTGGTGACCTGGGGTGCCACCGACCTCGTCGGTGCCGTGCGCGCCGCGTCGACCACCCCCGCCGACCTGGTGGGGCGCCGGGACCTCGGCCGCATCGCGCCCCGCGCCCAGGCCGACCTGGTGGCCCTCGGCGAGGACGGCAGCTGCGCTGCGACCTGGATCGCCGGTGCGCGGGTGCACTGAGCGCCCCGGTACCGTCGCCCCCATGCAGATCGTCGCCGCCCTCTACATCGACAACATCGAGCTCCGGCAGGTCGCCGGCCCCTCGACGAGGATCGACCTGACCGGGGTCCACTTCTCGATGGCGGCGCCGTCCCCGGTGCCGGTCACCGTCGAGCCGCACCTCGTGGTGCTCGTGCGCTGCCCGCTCGACGGGGTCACGACCGGTGCGCTCGAGACCGTCTACACCCGCGACGGCGAGCAGATCGCCCGCAACGTGCAGCCGCTCCAGGTGGAGCCTGGCAAGTTCGCCTATCGGCTCGTGCGGGCCGAGCTCGAGTTCGCCGAGTACGGCACGGTCGAGGCCGCGGTGCGCATCGACCTGGGCGACCCGATCGTCGTCCCGTTCACCCTCCTTCCCCCGGCCGCCGATCCCGCCTGACCCGTCGTGGCCTTCGCCGTCGGCGTCTCGCACCATCCCCTCCCCACCCACGCGGTCGGCGAGGTCATCGGCCAGGTCCTCGACCTGCTCGGCGAGCCGCCCGACCTCGCGCTCCTGTTCGTCACCGCGGGGTTCGCCGGTGCCATGGAGGACGTCGCCGCCACGGTGCGCCAGCTCCTCGCCCCCGGCGCGCTGATCGGCACCACCGCCACCGCGCTGCTGGCCGGGCGGCGCGAGATCGAGCACGAGGATGCGATCGTGCTGTTCGCCGCCTCCTGGGGCGGGCGGCTCCGGCGCGACGCGGTCACGACGGTGCACCTCGACGCGACGCGCGATGGCGACGGCTGGCGGGTGGTCGGCGATCACGACCTGGACCGCCCGGGCACGCTCGTGCTGCTCGCCGACCCCTACTCGTTCCCCACCGAACGGTTCGTGGAGGAGCTGGGCCTGCGCAGCCCCGGGCTCGCGGTGGTCGGCGGTCTCGCCTCGGCGGGCCAGGGGGCGGGTGCGAACCGCCTCGTCGCCGGGACCAACGTGCGTGACCGTGGCGCGGTGGGGATCCACCTCCCCGAGGGCGTGCCCGTCCGCGCCGTGGTGTCGCAGGGCTGCCGACCGGTCGGCGAGCCGCTCGTGGTCACCCGCGCCACCGGCAACCTCATCGAGGAGATCGCCGGGATGCCCGCGCTCGACCGGGTCCTCGCCACCGCCGACGCCGCCAGCCCCGAGGACCGCGCCCTCATGGCGGGGTCGATCCAGGTCGGGCTCGCGGTCGACGAACGGGTCGTCGAGTTCGGCCCCGGGGACTTCCTCATCCGCCAGGTGCTCGGCGCCGATCGCACCACCAAGGCCGTCGCGGTCGGCGCCGAGGTGCGGGTCGGGACGACGGTCCAGTTCCACGTGCGCGACCGCGACACCGCGGACCAGGACCTGCGCGCCGTGCTCGCCGGGCTCGAGGCCGACGCCGCGCTCGCGTTCACCTGCACGGGCCGGGGCTTCGGCTTCTTCGGGGTGGCCGACCACGACGCGACCGTGGTCAGCGACCAGGTCGACGACGGGGCGGTGGCGGGCATGTTCTGCGCGGGCGAGATCGGCCCCGTCGGGGGCCGATCCCACGTGCACGGCTTCAGCACCGCCGTGCTGCTGCTCGCCCGCTAGGGCCTCGTCACCTCGTCGGGCCGCAGGGCCCGCGTCCAGCCCGCGAACTCGAGCAGGATGCCGTCGGGGTCCTGGAAGTAGAGCGACCGGACGAACACGTCGGGGTTCATCTCCTCGGAGATCCCGTACTCGCTGTTGTCGTGGTTGGCGATCTCCGAGGTGGCGACCCCGGCGGCGTGCAGGCGGTCCCGGTACGCCTCGAGCTTGTCGGCCGGGACCGAGAAGGCGACGTGGTTCATGGACCCGATCGCACTCGTGAGCGATCCCGTGTCTGGGCGCACGCCGGGCCCGCTGATCCCCGGGACGGGCTCGGCCGCGTCCGGGAACCAGAAGAACGCGAGCGAGTCACCGCCGCCGCAGTCGAAGAAGAAGTGCTGCCCGAGGCCGAACGGCAGGTCGATCGTCTTGATCAGCGGCATGCCGAGCACGCCTTCGTAGAACTCGACGGTGCGCGCCATGTCCCGGCACACCAGCGCCAGGTGGTTCACCCCGCCGAGCTCGAAGGGCCCGACCCCGTCGGTCATGCGCCCGTGGCGGGGTCGAGGCTGAGCGACTTCTTCTCCATGAAGGCGTCGACGCCCTCGGGGCCGAGCTCACGCCCGAGGCCGGAGTTCTTGTAGCCGCCGAACGGGGCGCCGAAGGCCATCCCGAAGTGGTTGACCTGGATCGTGCCGGTGCGCACCTTGCGGGCGATCGCGGTGGCCTCCTCGGCGTCGCCCCAGACCGAGCCGCCCAGGCCGTAGGGCGAGTCGTTGGCGATCCGCACGGCGTCGGCGGTGTCCTCGAAGGGGATGACCGACAGGACCGGCCCGAAGATCTCCTCCTGGGCGATGGTCATCTTGTTGTCGACGTCGGCGAAGACGGTGGGCTCGACGAACCAGCCGCGGTCGTGGCCGGTGCGGCCGCCGCCGGTGGTGATGCGGGCGCCCTCGCTGCGGCCGGTCTCGATGAGGCCGAGGATGCGATCGCGCTGGCGCTCGGCCACCACGGGGCCGATCTGGGTCGTCATGTCGAGCGGATCGCCGACGACGAGGGCGGCGACCGCCTCGGTCACCGCGTCGACCACGTTCGCGTAGTTCGCACGCGAGGCGAGGATGCGGGTGGTGGCCACGCAGGCCTGGCCGTTGTTCATGAGACCGGCGTCGAGCAGGGACGGGACCACGGTGGCGAGGTCGGCGTCGTCGAGCACGATGGCGGCCGACTTGCCGCCGAGCTCGAGGGTGACGGGGCGCAGCAGCTCGCCGCACACGGCACCGATCTTCTTGCCGGCCGCGGTGGAGCCGGTGAAGGTCACCTTGTCGACGTGGGGGTGGCGCACCAGGTACTCGCCCACCTCGCGCCCGGCCGGGACGATGCTGAGCACGCCCTTGGGCAGCCCGGCCTCCTCCATGATCTCGGCGAACACGTAGGCGTCGAGCGGCGTCTCGGGCGCGGGCTTGAGCACCACGGTGCAGCCGGCCACGACGGCGGGGGCCACCTTCATGACGGCCTCGAACAGCGGCACGTTCCAGGGGATGATGGCGCCGACGACGCCCATCGCCTCCTTGCGGACCACGACCGGCCCGAACATGCCGGCCCGGGTCTCCTCGACCTCGTAGGAGTCGGCGAGGCTGGCGTAGTAGTCGAGGATCATGCTCGGGGCCAGGACCTGGCCGAACATGCCGAACGCCGAGGGGCTGCCCATCTCGGTCGAGATCAGCTGGGTGAGCTCGTCCATGCGGGCCTGGATCAGCCCCGAGGCGGCCGCGAGGATCGCCGTGCGCTCGGCGACGCTGCGGTCGGCCCAGTCGGTGGTGTCGAAGGCGGTGCGGGCGGCGGAGACCGCGGCGTCGATGTCCGCCTCGGTGCCCTCGGGCACCCGGCCCGCGACCTCCTCGGTGAACGGGTTGATCACGTCGATCGTGCCGGTGCCGGCCGGGGCGACGAGCTCGCCACCGATGTAGAGACGATCCTGGACAATCACCGCTGGTACCCCCTGCGTTGGTGTGGTGCGGGGTGATCGTATCCGCACCTGACGCCCAGTCAGATACGGCCGGAGGGACGGCCCCCTGCGACCCTCTAGGGTTGGCACGGTCCCCGACACGAGACAGGCGAGCAGCACATGACCACCGACGATCTGGAACGCCGCGCGATCAACACGATCCGCGCCCTGGCCATGGACATGCCCCGGGCGGCGAACAGCGGCCACCAGGGGACGGCGATGGCCCTCGCCCCGATCGCCCACGTCCTGTGGACCCGCATCATGCGCTACGACCCGACCGACCCGGAGTGGTTCGATCGCGACCGCTTCGTGCT
>CAZUYW010000065.1:3899-13105 GCA_964624775.1 uncultured Iamiaceae bacterium | reverse complement strand
TCGGCGAGGATCGCGTGCTCGTCGTCGAGGGCGTCGGGCACCGGGAACAGCATCGTGCTGTGCGCCGGCATCAGCTCGGCGTAGCCGCCGGTGGCGTCGGCCGAGACGCCGGTGTGGATGCCGGGGCTGATGGAGCCGTCGGTGAAGCTCCAGCACAGGCTGAGGTCGCCGGCCTCGCAGGCCGGGCAGATGGGCGTGATGCCGCGGGGCGCGCAGGACAGCCACGGGTTCAGCACGACGCGCTGGCCGATGTCGAAGCCGCGGGCCTCCGGTCCCGCCTCGGTCACCACGCCCACCACCTCGTGGCCGAGCACCTGGGGGAAGGAGCACAGCCCGCTCATGGCCGAGTCGCTGTCGCCGTCGAAATCCAGGAGGATCTGCTTGGAGTCCGAGCCGCAGATGCCGGTGAGCGTGGGGCGGATCACGTACCAGTCCGGCCGCAGGGGCCGGGCGTCGGGGACCTCGATGAGGGCGCACGGCGTGGTGGCCAGGTTCCGGACCAGGAGGTTCGCGCCCTCCGGGGGCGTGAACGGTTGGGGTGACGTCCCGAACACGAGTGCCTGCATCGTCCTATCCTTCCACCCATGGTGACCGTCGGCATCGACATCGGGACCACCTCGGTGAAGGCGGTCGCCGCCGACGCCGACGGCACCGTGCTGGCCCGGGCGCGGGTGCCCCACGCCATCAACAGCCCGTCCCCGGGCACCTTCGAGCACGACCTCGACCAGGCCTGGCGGGGCGGCGTCCTCGAGGCGCTCGCCCAGGTGGTCGAGGGCGCCGGCGCCGAGGTGGAGGCGGTCAACGTGTCGGCCATGGTGCCGTCGCTGGGCGCGGTCGATGCCGAGGGCCGGGCCCTCTCCCCCGGCCTGCTCTACGGCGATCGGCGCGGCGCGAGCGAGGCCAACGACCCGAACGAGCCGGGCGACAACGGCGAGGTCGAGGCCTTCCTCGGCTGGCTCACCGCCCACGCGCCCGACGCGGCCGGCTACTGGCCGGCCCAGGCCGTCGCCAACCACGCCCTCACCGGCATCGGTGCGATCGACGGCACCGCCGCGATCACCGCCCACCCGCTCCACGACTACCGCGACTGGGACGCCGAGCGGGCCGCGGCCGCGGGTGCCTCGGTCGACCAGCTCCCGCAGGTGATCCCGGGCCACGGCGCGGTCGGGCGCGTGCTCGACGGCCTGCCCGCCGCAGGTGCGCTGGTGGGCGCCGGGACCATCGACGCGCTCGGCGAGCAGATGGTGGCGGGGGCGAACGAGATCGGCGACGTCCTCGTGATCTTCGGCACCACGCTCATCACCTGGGCTGTCATCGACGACTGGGTAACCGTGCCCGGGCTGTGGACGCTGCCCCACACCGCTCCGGGCAAGGTGCTGATCGGCGGGCCCAGCACGGCGGGCGGCATGTTCATCGACCGCGTCGGCCGCTGGCTGGCGCCCGTCGAGCGGGCGGACCTCGAGGCGCTCGATCCGGAGGCGCTCCCCGTCTGGCTGCCCTACGTGCGCGGCGAGCGCTGCCCGCTCCACCGCCCCGATCTGCGGGCCGAGCTCCACGACGCCGGCCTCCAGCACGGTCCCGCCGCGCTGCGCTGGGCCGCCTACGAGGCCACCGGCTTCGTGATCCGCCGCATCCTCGACCTCGGCGGCGCCGCGCCCCGCCGCATCGTCGCCACCGGCGGCGGCACCCGCTCGGAGGGCTGGATGCAGGCGGTCGCCGATGTGACCGGCCTCCCGATCGACGTGGTGGCGGTGCCCGAGGGCGCTGCGCTCGGCGCCGCGTTCATGGCCCGCCAGGTCGCCGGCATCGAGGACGGCGACGGCGGTCGCTGGGCCCGCACAGCGCGCCGCGTCGAGCCCGACGAGCGCTGGATCGACCCCTGCAGCCGCCGCTACGAGCGCTTCCGCGAGCTCAGCCCGTGAACGCGAAGTGCTGGACCTCGACCATGATCGGGAGCCGGTAGCGCACGTAGAAGTTGTGCAGGCGCAGCACCCCCGCGAAGTCCTCGTACGACGGCGGGATGAACTCGACGTCGTCGGGGAGGCGCTCGGCCCAGGCCGCGGCCCGACGAGCCACCTCCTCGAAGTCGGCCAGCGTCGACACCGACACCCCCACGTGGTCCATCCGGGGCGCCCACATGGGCTCGTCCTCGGCGACGATGAAGAAGAACTGCTCGTGGGTGTGCAGCCCGAGCACGAGCTGGGCGCGATCCCTGGTCATCTCGGGGTACTCGTTGGCGCCCAGCAGGTCCCCGTAGAACTCGACGATCGCGGCCCGGCCGGCCTCGTCGAGCGCGTCGGCCGGCACCGAGACGGCGATGTGGTTGAAGCGGGGCGGCTTGGCGAAGGTCGGTCCGGTCACGGGTGCACCAGCACCTTTCCCGCGATGCGGCCGGCGGCCAGCTCGCGCATGGTGGGGACGAGGTCCTCGAGGCCGATCGCGCCGGGCTCGAGCAGGACGTCGGTGGGGAGCTGCGGCAGGAGGGCCAGCGCCGCCTCGAACCCGCCGCGGTCGTAGGTGAACGCGCCGGTGATGATCACCTCGTTCAACAGGATGCGGTTCGGGTCGAACCGCGGCGGCTCGATGCCCGCCCCGACCAGCACGAGGGTCCCGGCCCGCACGAGCTGGGCCAGTCCGGCCTCCATGGCCGACGCCTTGCCCGAGCACTCGAGGACCACGTCGACGGCGCCGTCGACCACCAGCCCGGGCTCGGCGATCGAGGGCACCACGAGATCCTCGGGCAGGAGCACCCGGTCGGCACCGACGGCCAGGGCGAGCGCTCGCCGGGTCTCGACCGGCTCCACGCAGGTGATCTCGGCCACGCCCATGGTGCGCATCGCCGCGATGGCGAGGGCGCCGATCGGCCCGGCACCGAGCACGAGCACCCGCATCCCCTCCGTCACGCCTCCGTTGTGCAGGGCGTGCAGGGCGACGGCGAGCGGCTCGGCCAGCGCTGCGGCGCGGGGGTCGAGGTCGGGCGGCAGGGCGAGCAGCTCGGTCTCGCGCTTGACGGTGAACGTGGCGAACGCCCCGTCGATGTCCTTGGTGCCCGGCGTGTCGCGCGCCGCGCACAGGGCCGGCCGTCCGGCCCGGCAGGCAGCGCAGGTGCCGCACCGTTCCGTCGGCCCGCCGACCACGCGATCGCCCGCGGCCCAGCGGGTCACCTCGGCACCGATCTCGGCGACGGTCCCCACCCACTCGTGGCCCTGGATCGTGTTGCGGGGCGCCCAGCCCTCCAGGATCAGGTGCAGATCGCTCCCGCAGATCCCGCAGAGGTCGACGGCGACGAGCACATCCCGAGGACCCAGATCGGGCACGGGCACCTCGGTGACCTCGACCTTCCCCGGACCTCGGGTGACAGCAGCACGCATCGTCATGCCAGCAGCGTGGCAGCCCGGTGGGCCAGGGCCGCGATGGTGAGGGTCGGGTTGTAGCCGGTGGAGGTGACGAAGACCGACGAGTCGCACACGACGACGTTGTCCACGTCCCACAGGCGCTGCTCGGGCGACACCACCGACGTGGCCGGATCGGTGCCCATGCGGGCCGTGCCCATGACGTGCTTGGAGGCGGGCGCGATGCCGAGCGGGTTGGCGGCGGCGTGCAGGTCGAGGTCGCCCTGGGGCGGCGAGCTGGCGCTGAAGGCCGCCTGGGCCCCGGCGTCGCGCATGATCGCCTCGTGGAGCGGGCCGGCGTAGGCCGACGCCGCCAGCTCGTGGCGGTGGGGCGCGTACGTGACCCGGCCCGCGGGGAAGCCCCACGCGTCGCGCACCGAGGGGTCGAGGTCGACCCGGTTCGTGGCCTGGGCCAGGTCCTCCCCCTGCATGGTGAACACCCACATCCGGCGGCGCAGGGCGCTGTCGAGCATCGAGGGCAGGTGGTGCTCGCCGGTGCCGTAGGTGGTCGCCTCCTCGACGGGCATGTGCCCCGAGCCGTGCTCGACGACGCCGCCCTTCACCCACGGCAGGCCCGCCTCGGCGGCGACCCTGCGCAGCTCGGGCGTGTCCATCATCAGGTCGTCGTGCAGGTGGGTGACGCTGCGCCCTCGCGCGCCCCCCGTGTCCTGCTCGAAGATGCCCAGGGTGAACGTCTGGTAGTGGTAGGTGAGGTAGCGCCCGACCAGGTCGCCACCGAGGCCCTGGCGCAGCAGCAGGCGCGGCGTCTCGAACGCGCCGGCTGCCAGGATCACCGCCCGGGCGGCCCGCAGCTCCCGCACCGGCGGCTCGGGGTGGTGGGACAGGTCGAGGTACCGCACGCCGGTGGCCCGCCGGCCCGAGGCGTCGAGCACGATCTCGCTGACGTAGCTCTCCGGTCGGATCTCGCAGCGTCCGGTGCGCAGGGCGCGCTGGAGCGCGGCGATCGGATCGCTCTTGGCGTGGATCGGGCAGCCGTAGCCGCCGCAGAACCCGCAGTCGGTGCACGCGGGGCGCCCGTCGGCCGGGACCGAGTTGATGCCCGTCGGCGCCCGGTAGGGGTGCAGGCCGGCCCGCTCGGCGGCCGCCGACGTGACGACGGCCATCGGCATGTCGTCGCCCGGGGGCAGCGGGTACGGGGTGGAGCGCCAGGCGGCGAACGGGTTGGCGCCGTCCTCCCCCGCCACGCCGAACAGCGCCTCGCACGCCGCGTAGTGCGGTTCCAGGTCCTCGTAGCTGATCGGCCAGTCCTCGACCGACGCGCCATCGACCGGGCCGCGGGTGGAGCGGAGGCGGAAGTCCTCCTCCAGGAACCGCGGCAGCTTGGCGTCGGCGTGCACGCCCCCGCCCCCGACCGTCGACGGCAGGTTGTTGACGTCGCCCACGACGAGCCGATCGCCGTCGGCCTCGGTGCGCCGGTACGTGCGGGGCTCGAGCAGCGGGTCGGGCCCGAAGAGGAACCGCCGGTGGGCGGCGATCTCGTCGTTGGCGAAGTGGTCGAGGCCCTCGTGGGGCGCCTCGAGGTCGATCAGGTGGTTGCGGCCCTTCTCCAGGATGATCACCGACCAACCGGCCGCGGTGAGGACCTCGGCCACGGTCGACCCGGCCGGCCCGGAGCCGATGATGATGGCGTCGCAGTCGGCGGTCACGCGTCGACCTCCCGACGCGGCGGGTACTGCGGCTCGGGGAACCCGATGCGCACCCAGCCCGCGCTCCCCCGGTTGCCGCCGTAGGCCGGATCGCCGTAGGTGGCCTCGCAGGCGTGGACGTGCACCACCCGCAGATCGGCCTCGGTCGGGGTGCCGTCGGCCACCCGGTCGTAGGCGGCGTGCCAGCCGGCGATGCGCTCGGCCCACGCCTGGCGCTCCCACGGGCCGAGCTCGAGCCAGCCCGCCGCGTTCGGCGCCGCCCAGATGCGGGGCGGGTCGTGGTCGAGCGCGGTGAGGAGCCGCTCCACGTAGGTCAGCGCACCGAGCTCGACCGACCCGGGCACCGCGGCCTCGAGCGCGTCGCCGACCGCGGCCCGCCACGCCGCGTTCACGGGTTCTCCCGGATGTAGCGGTACACGCCGGCCATGTCGGTGTTCACCTTCTCGGGCAGCGGGTGGATGGTGGCGCCCATCGCCCGTGCGCCCCACACGATCTTCGCCGTGCGCTCGATGAGCGCGGCGTTGTGCAGCGCCTTCTCCGGCGTCGACGCGCAGGTCACGAGCCCGTGGTTCGCGAGCAGGGCCGCGCCGCGGTCGACCAGGCGGGCGGCCACCTCGTCGCCGAGCTCCTTGGAGCCGGTGCCCTTGTAGTCGCAGCACGGCACGTCGCCGCCCACGTAGACCACGACCTCCTCGATCACGGCGGGGATGGCCTCGTGGGCGAGGGCGAACATGGTGGCGTACACCGCGTGGGTGTGGATCACCGACCCGAGCTCGGGGTAGGCCCGCAGCGCGGCGAGGTGCAGGTCCTTCTCGGTGGTCGGCGAGCGATGGCCCTCGACCGTGGTGCCGTCGAGGTCGACGATGACCAGATCGTCGAGCTCCATGGTGTCGTAGGCGACCGACGACGGGGTCAGGCACACGAGGCCGCCCTCGAGGCGCCCCGAGATGTTCCCGGACGTGCCCTCGACCAGGCCGTCGGCCAGCATCTTCTTGGCCGCGGCGAGCACGGCCTCGGGTGTGGTGGTGGGGCTGGTCACGACATGACCTCCGGGTTGGCCAGGTTGGTGGGGCGCTCGCCGGCGAACAGGGCGGCGAGGCCCTCGGCGATCAACTGCGTGTGGTTGGCCTCGGTGTCGTACGTGGCGCCGCCGATGTGGGGCGTGAGGACCACGTTGGGCATCGAGGTGAGCGGGTGGTCGACGGCGAGGTGCTCGCCCTCGAAGTGGTCGAGGCCCGCGGCGCCGAGGTGCCCGCTCGCCAGGGCGGCGGTCAGCGCCTCGGTGTCGTGCAGCGCGGCCCGTGCCGTGTTGAGGTACACGGCCCCGGGCTTCATGGCCGCGATCCGCTCGGCGGAGATGAGCCCGGCCGTGTCGGGGGTGACCGCGGCGTGCATCGAGATCACGTCCGCCTCGGCGATCAGGTCGTCGAGCGCGTGGGTGGCGTCATCGGCGAACGGGTCGGCGGAGATGACCCGCATCCCGAGGCCGGCGAAGCGCCACGCCGCCGCCCGGCCCACCGCGCCGAGCCCGATGATGCCGACGGTCTGCCCGTCGAGCTGCCAGGCCCGGAAGCGCTGGTACGGGATCGAGCCGTCTCGGTAGACCTCGCCCTCGCGCACGTCGCGGTCGGCGGCCACGATGCGGCGCGTCGCGGCGAACAGCAGGCCGACGGCGAGCTCCGCCACCGCGTCCGCGTTGCGCCCCGGCGCCCGCAGCACCGGGATGCCGGCCGCGGTGGCGCCGGGCAGGTCGACGTTGGTGGGGTCACCGCGGGTGGAGCCGATCGCGGCCAGGCCCAGCTCGAACACCGGGCCCTTGCACGAGTCGGCCTCGCAGATGAGGACCGTCGCCCCCTCGGCGGCGGCCCGCTCGGCGAGCTGGGCGCTGTTGTAGAGCCGCAGCGGGTGCTGGTCGATCCACGGGTCGATCGTCACCTCGCCGAGCTCCCGCAGGAGGTCGAGCCCCGGCCCGCGCAGCGGTGCGGTCGAGAAGATGCGGTGGCTGGTCATCGGATGGCCCCTTCGTCCTGTCCGTCGTTGCCGGTGCCGAGCTGGACCACGACGGTCGCCTTGGCCAGCACAGCGTCGTCCTGGTTGGTCAGCCGCACGGCGATCGTCACGAGCTGGCGACCCTTGCGGTCGACCTCGGTGCCCGTGACCGTGCCGGCGATGAAGGTCGCGTCGCCCGTGAACGCCGGGTTGCGGTACTGGGCGCTGGCGTGGGTGATGCGACCCCACTCGCCAGCCCAGCCGGCCACGTAGTCGAGCACCCACGCCCCCATCGACGCGCCGTACCCGTAGCCCCGCGGCATGCCGACGTGGGCGGCCCAGCGGGGCTGGAGGTGACCCCGCGAGGGGCCGTGGTAGGCGCCGTCGGTGAGCTCGGGGTTGGTGCGCTCGGTGCGCCGATCACCCTCGAGGCCGGCCATCTCCTTGGTGTAGCCGAGCTCCTCGGCGCTCTGGTCGCTCGGGCCCTTGCGCGTGGCGCCCCAGATGGTCATCGGGTACGCCCGCCACTCGGTGGTGAAGCTGGCCAGGCTGTGCGGCCCGAGGACGTGCTCGGCCAGGGCATCACCGACACTCACGCTGGCGAACTCGCGGGGGTCGTGGCCGAGCGCCTGGATCTGATCGATGAACGCGAGCTTGCGCTCCTCCAGGTCGGCCAGCTGCTCGTCGGTCCACTCGGGCTCCTGCGGCTCGGCGAAGAGCTGCTTCTCCTTGGCCTGGCGCACCCGGTACCGGATGGCCGTCGACCGCTGCAGGGCCACCCGCTCGCCCCGCTGGTTGATGTAGAGCGTGTCGCCCCGTTGGAAGCAGGTCGGGCCCGCGAACTTGGTCTCGGTGACCTTGTAGTCGTAGGGCATCCGGTGGCAGATCAGGTGGTCGCCGGGGCGGATGCGGGGCCCGAAGAACCACCAGTCGTCGCCGCCGAAGATGAGGTGCGAGTCCGGGATGCGGCCGACCTGGGCGGGGGCGCAGCCGTGGCTCGTGTCGCACGCGACCGTGAACGACTGGGGGGCGACCAGGGTCCCGAACCGGCTCGCCGCGGCCCAGTGGTCGTCGTAGTGCAGCGGGTTCGGGTAGTGCATGGCCTGCACCCACCGCCGGATGTCGTTGGTGGCGACCGGGTCCTTCAGCAGGCCGGGCTCCATCGGCACGCCCATGTGGCGGTCGAGGTCGCTGGTGTCGAGGGTCATCGTGCTCCTTGGAGGCGATCGGCGACGAGCGCGCGCAGCGCATCGTCGCGGACCTTGGTGTCGCTGGTCGTCATGGGCAGGTCGTCGAAGAACAGGACCCGCTTGGGGACCTTGTAGGCGGCGATGCGCTCCCGGAGGAACGCCTGGATGTCGGCTTCGGTCGGCTCGGCGCCGTCGGCGGGCACGATGCACGCCACGACGACCTCGTCGAGGTCCGCGTCGGGCATCCCGATGATCCGGGCCAGCTTCACCTCGGCGCAGGCCCGGAGGGCCACCTCGACCTCGGCGGGCGACACGTTCGCCCCCGCGGTCTTGATCATCTCGGTGAGCCGGCCCTCGAAGTGCACCAGCCCGTCGGGGTCGACCGACCCGGCGTCGCCCGTGCGGAAGAACCCATCCTCGTCGAACGGCTGATGGTCCTGCCCGAGGTAGCCGAGCATCAGCGTCGGCCCGGCCACGGCGAGCTCGCCGTCCACCACCGAGAGGCGCGTCCCGGGCAGCAGGTGTCCGGCACCGACCTTGGCCACCTCCCGGGGCGTGCTGCTCGGGTGGGCGCACACGAACGACGACGTCTCCGACAGGCCGTACCCGACCGGCATGATCCAGCCCGGGTCGCCGTGCACCGACGGGTGCCGGGCGTAGGCGGACTTCCCGTACACGCACGTGAGCGAGGACAGGTCCGTGGTGGCCCACTCGGGTCGCTCGGCCAGCGCCCGGGTCTGGTGGGGCAGCGTGTAGGGCTCGGTGACCCGCTCCCGCGCCATGAGGGCCAGCGCCGTCGCCGGGTCGAACACCTCCTGGGCCACCCAGCAGCCGCCGGCCGCCAGGGTCGAGCCGACCGCGGTCGTGAGGCCCGCCGTCCAGAAGATCGGGAGGGCGCAGAACAGCCGGGTGCCCTCGTGGCGGGCGAACACGTCGGCGAGGTGCCAGAACTGCAGGCACGGCGACCG
>CAZUYW010000065.1:0-3799 GCA_964624775.1 uncultured Iamiaceae bacterium | reverse complement strand
GCCTCGGGCCGGTTGCCCATGAGGATGGCGACCGTCTCCCCCGGCCGCACCCCGCGGGCGATCAGCCCCCGGGCCACGGCGTGCGCCTCCCGGTGCAGGTCGGCGTAGGTCCAGCGCACGTCGTCGAGCACCACGGCCTCGTTGGGGCCGAAGCGGGCGTACACGTCGTCCAGGAACCCGCCCAGGGTGAGCGGCCCGATCCCGGGATCGATCGGCGGCCCCTCGTGGATCGTCATCGGGTGCCGCCGTGGGGGAACAGCCCGTCGAACCCGTCGGCCATCGCCGACGCCGCCAGCTCGGCCGCGGCGCGGTCTGCGCCGAACGGCAGGCGGATCAGCGGCTGCACGTACCGGGTGAGCACGCTCACGTCGTACTCGTCGCACACGCCCGCCGCGCCGTGGAGCTGCTGGGCGGTCCGCAGCACCGTCCGGGCCACCTCGCAGGCGTGCAGGCGCAGGGCGAGCACGTCGGCCCGCCCACCCCGCCACAGGGTGAACCCGGCCAGTTCCCTCAGGCCCGCCACCGCGACCGCAGCGTCGGCCAGCTGGAACTGCACGGCCTGGAAGGCGGCGAGCGGCTTGCCGAACTGGATGCGCCCGTTCACGTGCTCGACGGCCAGCTCCACGGCTCGGTCGAGTGCACCCAGGACGGTCCACGCCACCAGCGTCTGCTGCAGGAGCAGGTCGGCCTCGGGCAGGTCGATCGGCTTGCCCAGCTCGAGGTCGCACACGTGGGGCCCGAGCTTGGACCCGAGCGGGCGCCCCCCGCCGGCCAGGTGCGCCGCGCCCCCGAACGTCCCGACCCGCCACTGCGGGAACCGGTCCCCGTGGTCGACCCGGGCCACGCTGTCGGGCACCGCCGCGGTCGGCCGACCCTCGGCGTCACGCACCAGCGCGCCCGCCAGCGGGTACGGCAGGGCGACGCGGCCGGCCACCTCGCACAGTGCCGCGGCCGCGGCGGCGGACACCTCGTCAGCCCGCGGGTCGAGGTCGCCGATCCCGAGGGCGTCGAGCACCGCCGCCACGTCCTCGGCCCCGTCGAACGCCTTGGCGGCCGCGGCGGCGAGCTCGAGGGCCTCGTCGGGCAGGACCGGGTTCACACCCGGCCTCCGCCGAGGAGGGCCTTGGCCACGATCATGCGCTGCACCTCGATGGTGCCGCTCGACACGGTGGCGGCCTGGGCGTAGCGCCAGTGGTCGTCGATCGCCCCATGCACGGGTGCGTCCGTGCCACCCTCGAGGCTGCGCTCCTCGAGCACGGCGAACAGGAACTCGGCCACCGCCTGGTCGCACTGGGTCACCGCGATGCGCGCCGCGGACGCCACCACGTCGGGCACCTCCCCTGCCGCCTGGGCGTGCACCGTCCGGTAGGCGAGCAGCCGGGCCACCCGCACCTGCACCAGCGCCCGCGCCCACGCGGGCCGTAGGGCGTCGGGCACGGCGTCGCCCAGCTCGGACAGAAGCCGCTCGCACCGGGCGTAGCGGGCGATGCCGACCCGCTCGTGGGCCAGCGCCGTCTTGATGACCGACCAGCCACCGCCGATCGTGCCCAGCACCGCATCGGGTCCGACCGCCACGTCGTCGAAGAACACCTCGTTCAGGTGGTGGGGCCCGAGCATCGACCGGATGGGCACCACGGTGATCCCGGGCGCGTCCATGGGCAGCAGGAACATGGTGATGCCCTCGTGGCGCACCCCCTCGCCCACCCGCGCCGCGATGATGCACCAGTCCGCCATCTGGGCGTACGACGTCCAGATCTTCTGGCCGGTGATGCGCCACCCACCGCCGTCGCCCTCGACCGCCCTGGTCCGCAGGCTCGCCAGGTCGGACCCGGCCTCGGGCTCGCTGAACCCCTGGCACCAGATCACCTCGCCCGCCGCGATCGGCGGCAGGTGCCGGGCCTTCTGCTCGTCGGTCCCGTAGGCCATGAGCGCCGGGCCCACCCAGTTGAGCCCCATGTACTGGGCGCCCCGCGGCTCGTGGTGCGCCCACATCTCCTCGCGCACGACGGTCTGGTCCCACACCGACCCGCCGGCCCCGCCGTACTCGGTCGGCCACGAGATGGTGAGCAGGCCCTCCTCGGCGAGGAGCCGGCAGAACGCCTGCGTGCGGGCCAGGTCGGCGGGGTCGTCGCTGAAGGCCCCGAGGAAGCCCTCGGGCAGGTGCTCGTGCACCAGGGACCGCAGCCGCGCCCGCAGAGCAGTCGCCTGCTCCCCCAGCTCCCAGTCCATCAGGCGTCCTTCCCCCGAAAAGCTGACGCTGATGTTAGTCGCGCCGCTACGGTTCGGCCGATGGGGACGATGCCGACCTCCGTGGCCCGGGTCTTCGACGCTGCGCTCGCCGCCGATCCCGACCGCGAGGCCCTCGTCACCCGGGCCGCCCGGCTCACCTACGCCGCCCTCGACGCCGCCGCCGACCGTGCCGCCGGCGCCCTCCACGACCTCGGCGTCGGCCCCGGCGACCGCGTCGGCGCCTCGCTCCCCAACGAGGCTGACGTCGTCATCGCCTTCCACGGCGCCATGCGCCTCGGCGCCATCTGGGTCGGCGTGAACCGGGCGCTCGCCCCGCCCGAGAAGCGCTACCTCCTCGCCGACTGCGGTGCCACCCACCTCCTCACCGATGACGACGTCGGCGATGTCGGCGTCCGCGTCGTCGACCTCGCCACCTGGCGGGCCGCCCTCGACGCCGCCTCCCCATGGACCGGCCCCGACGTCGACCCGTTCGCCCCGGCCGGCATCGCCTACACCAGCGGCACCACCGGCCACCCCAAGGGTGCGGTCCACTCGCAGCACAACCTGCTCGTGCCGGGGGCGGTCCTGGTCGCAACCCGCGGCTACGGGCCCGAGCTCCGCAAGGGCGACTGCTTCCCGTTCACGATCCTCAACATGGCGGTGCTCACCACGCTGCTCGTCTCCCAGGCCGGCGGGACGTCGATCGTGATGGACCGCATCGATCCCCTCGGGGTCGCCGAGTGGATCCGCACCGAGCGCATCACCACCTGGAACGGGCCGCCCGCCCTCCTGCACTCCCTCGCCTCGATGGACGAGATCCCCGCCGCCGATCTGGCCAGCCTGGACGAGGTCTGGACCGGCGGCGCCGACTGCCCCGAGGCCATCCGCACGGCCTTCGCCGACAAGTTCGGGCTCCCCGTCCTCGCCACCTACGGGCTCTCCGAGGCGCCCACGGTCGTGGCCATCGACGAGCGCTCCGGTGCCTCCCATCGCCCCGGCGCCTCCGGGCAACCGCTCCCCCATCTCCGGGTTCGCATCGCCGACGATGGCCAGATCTGCCTGTCAGCTGCCGACGACCGCTACCGGCCCATGCTCGGCTATTGGGATCGGCCCTCTGCCACGGCCGAGGCGCTCGTGGACGGGGAGCTGCGCACCGGCGATGTGGGGTTCCTCGACGACGGCGGCTTCCTGCACGTCCGGGATCGGTTGAGCCTGCTCATCATCCGGGGTGGCGCCAACGTGTACCCGGCCGAGGTGGAGCGGGTGTTCGCCGAGTTCCCGGGGGTGGCGGCGAGCGCCGTGCTGGGGGTGCCCGACGAGCGCCTCGGCGAGCGGGTCATGGCCCTGGTCGAACCGGTCGCCGGCGCCGACCTGGACCTGGACGCGCTGCAACGGCACCTCGAGGCCAACCTGGCCAGGTACAAGGTGCCGGAGCGCATCGTGGTGGTGGCGGCGTTCCCCCGCAACGCCATGGGGAAGATCGTCCGGAAGGACCTACCCGGTCTGCTGTAGGACCGTCGGGTTGGGGCTGAAGTAGACGTCGGCTCGTCGCATGCGTTCGCCGAGTGGG
>CAZUYW010000064.1:9581-13351 GCA_964624775.1 uncultured Iamiaceae bacterium | reverse complement strand
TCAGTTGCCGCCGAGCTTGCCGCCGGTCTTGCCGTCGAGGATCTTGCCGAAGCCCTCGCCCATGGCGTCGGCGAAGTCGACCGTCTGGTCCGCCGGTGGCGCCTCGACCGAGACCGGCTCGTTGAAGTCGTAGAGCTCGATCGTGACGGAGCCGGTGGCCGTCTCGCCCCCGGCCTCGATGGGCTTGGGATCGAGCTTCAGCCGCCGGACGTAGCCGTCCTGGTCGACCCATGCGTCGATCGGGAGCTCCGTGATGGCATCGGCCTTGGAACCGAGCTGGGTGATGACCTTCTCGATGCGCTTCCGCTTGGCCTCCGGCGCCTTGGCCAGCACCTTGTCGAGCTGGATGCGCGTGCGCACGTGGGTGGTGGAGGTGCCACGGACGTCCTCGGTGCCGACCGTGGTGACCGTGTCGCCGGTCTCGGTGAGGAGGTCCAGGAACGACCCCGCGCCGTCGAGGTCGGTCGTCGCCGAGCCGGCCCCGGGGAGCTCGCGGCCCAGGCCGCCCTTGCCTGCGAGGGACGACGCATCGAGCTTCAGCCAGGTCTTGCCCTTGGGCAGGAACATCGAGAACGCCTCGCCCGAGAGGTACCCGGTGGTGCCGTCGACGACGACCTCCATCGCTCCATCGACCGCCTCGGGCCCGCCCGACACGGTGGTGGTGATGTGGCCGCGCTTGGCGGCGAGATCGATCGCCCCCTCGGCGGTGGTGGTCACGTCCATGCCCATCGCGGTGATCGTCGAGGTCATCGAGAACCGCTCGCTGGTGACCTTGCTGGTGCGAGCGGCGGCGCCGGACAGGAACCGGGCACCCTCGGCCGCCGAGGTCGGTCCCGTGGCGACCTTGTCGGTGGACGCCGAGACGCCGCAGGCAGCCGTGCCCAGGACGAGCGCGGCACCCACCGCGAGGGCGGCGACGGCTCGGTTCGTGCGCAGGTGGGACATGGGAACGGCCTCCAGTTCACGCCCTGGCGGGCAGGAGGGCATCGTACCCGTGCCCATCGGCATCGAAAGGTCGCGAGATAGGGTCGCGGGACACCCTGCACCGAGGCCGCGCCGTGCGAAGCAGTCGTCCACAACTGATCCTGGTGGCGCGCCTCGTCATCAGCGCGCTGCTGCTCTGGGTGCTCGTGACCAAGATCGGCTCCAACTGGTCCGACGCCATCCCCGACGCGACGGCCCACACCTTCGCCTGGCTCGGCGGTGCGCTGGCCCTCACGTTCCTCGGGGTGGTCCTCTCGGCCGTGCGCTGGGGCGCCGTGCTCCGGGCCCTCGCCCAGCGGGCGCCGTTCCGTCGCCTCCTGTCGCTGTACTTCGCCTCGATGTTCATGGGCAACGTGCTGCCCAGCACGATCGGCGGCGACGCCCTGCGCGTCAGCCGGCTGTCCCGGGACAACGGCGATGCGCCCACCACCTTCGCCTCGGTGGTGCTCGAGCGACTCACCGGCTGGGTCGTGCTCCCCGTGATCACCCTGTCCGGGTTGCTGGTCAACCCGGGCCTGCGCGAGCTCGGCCGGGCCTCGTTCATCGCGTTCGCAACCGCGGCCGGCACCCTCACCCTGCTCACGGTGGTGCTGGTGCTCACGGCGCGGGCCGGGCGCGGCCTGGAGGCACGGCTCGAGCACAACGAGGGCTGGCGGCGCTTCACCAGCGCCATCCGCCTCGGCCTGCACCGCCTCGCCCACCAACCCGCCGCCACCGCCCGCATCCTCGGCACCGGCTTCGCCTACCAGCTGATCATCATCGCGGCCGCCCTGATGGCGGCCCGGGCGCTCGGCCTCCCGTCGGGCGTGGGGCCCACCGCGCTCCTCGCGTTCGTGCCCGCCGTGCTCATCGCCCAGGTGCTCCCGATCTCGATCAGCGGCCTGGGCGTGCGCGAAGGTCTCTTCGTGCTGTTCCTCCACCCGCTCGGCGTGCCGCGCTCGCAGGCGATCGCCCTCGGGCTGCTCCTCTACCTGCTGAACCTCGTGGTGTCCCTCGCGGGGGCCCCGTCGTTCGCGATCGGCCACAAGTCGAAGGTCGCCGCGGCGTGACCAGCACGGAACCGGCGGTCCCGGCACCCGACGACGCACCGCGCCTGGCCTGGTGGCGCGAGCTGATCATCGCCGGGACCTTCTACTTCGTGTACTCCGTCGTGCGGAACCTGTTCGGTGCCGGCAAGGAGTCGCGCACCATCGCGCTGTCGCACGCCAAGGGGGTGATCCACGTCGAGGAGACCCTCGGCCTGTGGTTCGAGCCCCGCCTGCAGCACTGGTACCTCGCGCTCCCCGGCCACGGCCTCATCCGCTGGTGGAACATCTTCTACGGCACCGCGCACTTCGCGGTCACCGTCGGCGTCCTCGTGTTCGCCTTCGTGCGCGCGCCCCAGATCTATCGCTTCGCCCGGACGATGCTCGCCGGCACCACCGCGCTCGCCCTCATCGGCTTCGCCGGGTACACGCTCATGCCGCCGCGCCTGCTCGACTCCGCGTCGGCCTACGGCGGCTGCGCGGGCCAGCAACCCGGCTGCCAGGGCTACGGCATGATCGACACGATCGACCGGTGGGGCGGCCTCTGGAAGTTCGGCGAAGGCGCCATGAAGAACGTGTCGAACCAGTACGCCGCCATGCCGAGCCTCCACTTCGGCTGGTCGACCTGGTGCGCCATCACCGTCGTCCTCGTCATCGGGCGGGGCCGGGCGCGGTGGCTCGCGTTCCTCTACCCGGCCGCCACGCTGTTCTGCATCCTCGTCACGGCCAACCACTTCTGGCTCGACGCCTTCTTCGGCGGGGTCGCCCTCGCTGGCGGCTGGGCCATCGCCAGCGCCTGGGAGCGCTTCCACCGAAACCGGGCCGACGCGGCTTCCGAGGACCGCGGCGGGACCGAGCCCTCGGCGCGCGCCGTCGCCACCGCCTGACCGGGCCTCAGGAGCGCTCAGCGGCGAGGAAGGCGAGCACCGCGCCGCTGGCCCAGGCCTGCACCGGCTGGGCGACGGCGAGGGCACGGGGACGCTCGCCGTCGACCGCGTACAGCTCAGGGATCAGCTCCAGCTCGCACAGCGCGTCGAGCACCGCGGTGCGCACGCGGGCGGCATCGTGCGCCCGCCCGATGGCGAGGAGACCCTGGTGGATCACCCAGTTGTCGTGGGGCCAGATCGAGCCGCGGTGGTAGCTGTCGCCGTCGAAGTGGGCGTCGGCGGTGCTGTGGGTGCGGATCCCACCCGGCGTCCAGAGATCGCCGGCGAAGAGGCGATCGGCGACCGACGCGGCGTGCTCGCCGTCGATGATCGGCGTGCCCAGCAGGTGGCCGGCGTTCGAGGTGACGATGTCGACGAGGCGCCCGTCGCCGCCGACGGCCAGGCCGTACGTGCCCTCGTCGGGCATCCAGAACGCGTCGTGGAACACGCCGGGATCGGGCGCAGCTGCCTCGGGCGGATCGATGCCCAGGCGGGCGAGCGCCTCGGCCGCCGCCGCGTGGTAGCCCTGCGCCTCCACCACCGCCACCGGCGGGACGATCGGAACCGTGCCCAGATCGGAGTCCCGCCAGCCCTGGTGCTCGAGGCCGGCGGGGTTCACCCGCCGGTACGCCACCAGGTCCCGAGCACCGATGCGCGCCGGCCCAGCCATCCACCAGGCGGCTCGGACCAGGTTGGGCCGCACCTCGTCGAGCAGCAGACGGTCGCTCGTGGCCGTCACGTAGGCATCGGTGAGCCGGATCCACCACGACGTCGCATCGATCGAGCCGTAGTACGGGAAGCCCCAGCGGAACGACTTGCGCAGCTCCAGGCGGAT
>CAZUYW010000064.1:0-9481 GCA_964624775.1 uncultured Iamiaceae bacterium | reverse complement strand
AGCTCGGGCACGTTGCCCCACACCAGGATCGGGTCCCTCGTGGTCTCGGGCCCGTCGAGGTGCCGGTGGACGTAGGCGGCGAGGTCGGTCTCGTAGCGGGGCGGCCCTTGGGCGAGGGTGTGCCAGGCGAGCGCCGAAGCCGCCAGCGCGCCGACCACACCCAGGGCCAGCGCCGGGCGCACCCACGTCGGCCGGCGAGCCGCGCCGCGCCCCGCCAGGAGCGCGACGGCCGGGAGCAGCTGGATCAGGTAGTGCGGGAAGAACCGGAACCCGGCGATCACGCCGAGCGCCGACGCACCGAGGAGCAGCCACAGGTCGACATCGTCTCGGGGCGAGCGGGCCAGGCCCCCGTCAACCGCGGCTGCTGGAGCGACGGCGAGCAGCCAGGCGCCCGCCCAGAAGCCGACGCACAGGAGGGCCAGGTACAGGACGCGCAGCACGGCGACCCCGATGTCGGCCGGGTCCATGCCGAGGTACCCGCCGGTGCCGAGCACCGCCCAGTCGAGCACCTTCGCCAGACCGAACGGGGCGGCCAGGACCACGAACCCCATGGCCCCGGCGACGCCCGCCACGGCGACGGCGCGGACGCGACCGCCGCGCCACAGCGACCAGGTGACGGGGATGACCGTCACCGCGGCCGGCTGCTTGCACAGCACCGCGACCGCCAGCGCCAGGCCCGCCGTGGCCGACCCCGCCCACCACGGGCGCGGCCACGGCACGCCGTCGGCCACCCGAGCGGCCGCCACGACCGCGACCGCGATGCCGAGCAGCGCGATCACCTCGAAGTTCGCGGGCGGACCGTCGTTGGGACCGAGCGTCGTCGAGCCCGCCACGAGGACCACGCCCGCCACCCAGGCCGCCGACCGGCCCCACCGCCGGCCGGCCTCGAGCGCGACGACGACGCCGGTCGCCACCACCAGCGCCAACACGACCAGGCGCACCCACTGCAGGTCGGCGGTGCCCGTCAGGCGCTGCACCACCGCGTAGAGGGCGAAGGGAAGCGGGGGCTTGCGGTCGATCACGTCGACGTAGAGCCGGCCGCCGTGGGCCATCGACCGCCCACCGGTGGCGAGGGTCGCCTCATCCGCGTTGAACGCCAACGAGCCCACCAGACCGGGCAGGCGGGACACGACCGCGACCGCGGCGAGCACCCCGACGAGGGGGCCGAGCCGGACGCCCCGCTCCGCCTCCACCGCCGCGGGCACCTCGTGCGTGGCGCTCACCGACCCACCACGGGGCGCGACGGGAGCCAGGTGACGGGCGGCCCGTGGTACGGGCTGCGGGCGATGGTCTCGTGGGGCCCGTCGGGCCAGAGCGTGAGGCGCGTCTCGGCCTGCTCGCCCCCGGGCTCCATCCGCAGCCAGGCCAGCGGCGCGTCCGGGGTGGCCCGAGCGCCGGCGGCATCGACCAGGTCCAGGAACCGACGCCGGTCGTCGGGCGAGAGGTACTGGAACACGATCGAGTGCGTCAGCACGGTGCACATCCCGGGAACCGGCTCGGCGAGCGCGGCCGTCGCCCAGCTCACGGCGTCGGCCCGATCCACGGGGACCGGCATCGTGGCCGCCACCTCCAGCGCCGCGTCGAGGCGGGCTCGCCGCACGGGCTGATCCGGCCAGACGTAGGACCGCAGCCGCAACCGGCCCGCCTCCGTGGCCGGATCGATCGGCGCCAGATCGCAGCCGCGCCGCTCCCCGACCACGAGGGGCAACCCGAGGTCCGGCGATCGACCCGCCCACGCGTCCTCGAACACGAGGGCGCTGTCCGCCGGCCCGAACCCCGGCGTCGCCCGGCTGGTGAAGCGGTACCGATCCACGCGCAGGTTCAGCCCCGCGCTCGCCCCCACCTCGAGGATCCGCAGCGGCAGGCCCAGCCGGGCCAGCTCCAGGAACCCCCCGAGCAGCACCGCGCTGCGACCGACCTCGTTGGTCTGCACGCCGCGCACCATCGCCGCCGCCACCTCGTCCTCGTGCTCGGCGACCGCGTCGAGGAACGCCATCCCCGCTCGTCGGCCCGGCACCCCGCCGGTCGACGGGTAGTGGGCGGCGAGCGCCGGCGCGTCCCCGCGCAGCACCACCTCGTGCACCGCGGCGAGCAGGCGCAGCACGATCGCATCACCGAACGGCGCCTCGGCGTGCGGGCCGAGGATCCGGGCCGCCGTGCCGCCCGCCCGGACGTCGGCGGCCACGGCGTCGAGCACCGACGCGTAGAGGGGCGAGCCGGCCAGCTCGCAGCCCGCACGCTGGAGCTCCAAGGTCTCGAACAGGTCGAGGGACCGTCCGACGATGGCGCCGTCGCGCCCGCCGGGCGGGGCCGGCGACACGCGGGTCACCGCCGACCGGGACCGGGTGGCGGCGCGCTCGGTTCAGGTCCCAGCTGGTGCACGGCGTCATCGTAGAGGTCACCCGTGGACCCGCCCCGGCGGTCGTCCCGATCTGGAGCCGGCGCCCCACCGGGGTAGCGTTGTCCCCGGTGCTGTCGCCGGTCGACAGCCTGACCGTGCCCGCCCGGAGGCCGCTCGCCGATGCTCCTCGAAAACATCCAGTCACCGGCTGACCTCCGCGCCCTCGCCCCCGAGGACCTCGACCCCCTGGCCGCCGAGATCCGCCGGTTCATCGTCGAGGCGGTCGCCAACTCCGGCGCCGGCGGGCACCTCGGCTCCAACCTCGGCGTCGTCGAGCTCACCATCGCCCTGCACCGCGTCTTCGACTCCCCGCACGACCGCATCCTGTGGGACACCGGCCACCTCGCCTACGTCCACAAGCTCCTCACCGGCCGCCACGAGGGCTGGGACCGCCTCCGCCTCGCCGACGGCCTGTCCGGCTACCCGTCCCGCGCCGAGTCCGAGCACGACTGGATCGAGAACAGCCACGCGTCGACCGCCCTCTCGTATGCCCACGGCCTGGCCATGGCCGAGGACCTCGCCGTCGAGGAGGCGCGCCGCCACGGCCGCGCCCACCGCCGACGGGAGGTGGTCGCGGTGATCGGCGACGGCGCCCTCACGGGCGGCATGGCCTACGAAGCGCTCAACAACCTCGGCCACACCGGCCGCAAGGCGATCATCATCCTCAACGACAACGGGCGCTCCTACGCCCCCACCGTCGGCCGCCTCACCGCCACCGTGTCCCGGCTGCGCCTCGATCCCCGCTACGTCCGGCAGCGGCGGCGCGCCGAGGAGCGGGTCCGCCAGGTGCCGATGGTCGGCCAGCACCTCGCCTGGGGCCTCGCCGGCGCCCGCGCCGGGCTCCGGGAGATGCTCGAGCCGCCGATCTTCTTCGAGACGCTCGGCGTCCGCTACAGCGGTCCCTTCGACGGCCACGACACGGCCGGCCTCGAGGTCGCCCTGCGCAACGCGGCCGAGTTCGACGGCCCCGTCGTCGTCCACGTCCTCACCGACAAGGGCAAGGGCTACCCGCCCGCCGAGCAGGACGAGGAGAAGAACCTCCACGACGTGTCCGGGTCGTTCAACCCCGAGATCGGCCCCCAGCCGAGCGGCAAGCCAGCCAAGCCGAGCTACACCGGGGCGTTCACCGAAGCCATGGTCAAGGAGGGCGAGGCCCGTCCCGAGCTGGTGGCCATCACCGCCGCCATGCCCGGCTCCACCGGCCTGCTCCCGTTCGAGGAGCGGTTCCCGGACCGCTTCGTCGACGTGGGCATCGCCGAGCAGCACGCCGTCACCGCCGCCGCCGGCATGGCCATGGGCGGCCTCCGCCCGGTGGTGGCCGTCTACTCCACGTTCCTCACCCGGGCGTTCGACCAGACCAACCTCGACGTCGGCCTCCACCACTTGCCCGTGGTCCTGTGCCTGGACCGGGCCGGCATCACCGGGCCCGACGGCCCCTCGCACCACGGCATCCTCGATCTGGTGCTCCTGTCCAAGGTGCCGGGCATGACGATCTTCGCCCCCTCCTCCTACCAGGAGGTGGGCGTGATGCTCCACGACGCGCTCGACCTGTGCGAGGGCCCCGCCGCCCTGCGCTGGTCCCGCACCGCGGCACCATCGGTCACCGAGGACCAGGTCGGCCACGGCCTCTCGGCCCGGCGGGCCCGCACCGGCACCGACGTCTGCCTCATCGGCGTGGGCAAGCTGCTGTGGTCCTGCCTCGAGGCGGCCGAGCTGCTCGCCGCCGAGGGCATCTCTGCCACCGTCTGGGACCCGCGGGTGGTCAAGCCGCTCGACCCCGAGCTGATCGCCGACGCCGCCGGGTTCGACCTGGTGGTCACCGCCGAGGACGGCATGGCCGCCGGGGGGATCGGCGACGCCGTCGCGGCCGAGATCGCCCGGGCCACCGCCGGCACCGGCCGCACCCCGCGCGTCAGCGTGCTCGGCACCCCCGACGCCTACATCGCCCAGGGCAACCCCGACGACCTCCTCGCCGGCTTCGGCCTCGACGCCGCCGGCATCGCCCGCACCGTCCGCACCCACCTCACCCCCTGACCCCCCGCCCCGGTCCCACCCGGCGTTTCTGGAGCGCAACGGTCGCTGAGCGACCGAACGGCTCCACAAACCAACGGCCCCAGGGATTCTGGAGCGCAACGGTCGCTGAGCGACCGAACGGCTCCACAAAGCGGGCGGGCGGGGGCGGCGGGCGTTTGGGGCGAATGCGGTTGACCATCTGGCGTTCGGGCAACACTGCGGGCGCCTCCCCCGAGCACCGGTCGCACCCGCGCCCTCTCGAGCGAGGCAGTCGATGGACCATCGAGCACTGGCGAGGGCCGCAGCCTCCCAGCACGGCCTCATCACTGCAGCCCAGGCAGGCGACGCGGGACTCTCCTCACGCGCGATGTCGCGCCGGGTGGCCAGCGGCGAGTGGGCCCGAGTGCATCCGGGCGTGTTCGCGGTGGGCGGTGCACCGGGAAGCTGGGAGCAACGGGCGCACGCCGCGGTGCTCCGGGCTGGCGAGGGCACGGTCGCCAGCCATCGCACGGCGGCACGGTTGTGGGGACTCGTCGACCGCAGTGGACGCCTCGAGATCACGATCCCCCTCGAACGTCGTCTGAGCATCAGCGGCGTCACCGTCCACCGCTCCTGCTTGCTCCCCGATCTCGACCGCGCCACCCGAGCCGGCATCCCCACCACGACACTCAGCCGCACGATCGTCGACCTCGCCGCGCACCAGGAGGTCGGCGTCGTCGGGGCCTGGATCGATCAGGCGATGCGCGTCCACGGACTCGACCTGCGCGACCTGCGCAGCTGCGTCGCCCGCCTGTCCGGGCCGGGGCGCCGCCACCTCGCACCGACCCGGGAGGCCCTCGCCGAGCGGTTGCCGGGCTACGACCCCGGCGACTCCGACCTCGAGGTCCGCGCGCTGGGCGCGCTCAGCCGCGCCGGACTACCCGCACCCGTCCAGCAGCACCCGTTCCGTCGGCCTGACGGAACGATGGCTCTGATCGATCTCGCCTATCCGGTCCAGCGGATCGCGATCGAGCTGGACGGCTGGAGCATCCACCGCCATCGCCGCGCGTTCGACGCGGACCGGGCGCGAGCCAACGACCTGACCGTCGCTGGCTGGCGCGTCCTGCGCTTCACCCACACGACCCTGGACTCGACGCTGGTCACCGTCGTGCGCGCCGCACTGGAGGCAACCCGTCCCTGATTCTGGAGCGGAACGGTCGCTGAGCGACCGAAGGACTCCAGAAGCCGGAGGGGTGCGCCGCCGGGGAGGGCGGGGTCAGGCGTCGGTGTAGAAGGGGTTCTCGCCGGCGGCGTGGTCGGTGGCGTCGACGACGCGGGTGACCTCGGGGACGTGGGTGAGGATCGCCTTCTCGATGCCGTCGCGCAGGGTCATGGCACTGACCGCGCAACCCTGGCAGCCGCCGCCCATGGTGACCACGGCGGTGGCGCCCGACTCCGGGGCCTCGGGGTCGGCCTCGATCAGCTCGACGAGGGCGGCGAACCCGCCGTGGGCGGCGAGGGCCGGGTTGATCTGCTGGGCGAGGAGCTGCTCGATCCGCTCGGTGACCGTGCCGACGAGCTCGATGTCGAACGAGGCGAGCGGGTCCGGGCGGTTCGGGTTGCGGATCACCAGCCCGCCCTGGCCCGGGGTGGAGGGCAGGTCGAGCGTGGCGCCCCACAAGGCGTCGACGCTCTCGACGGGGATGAGGACCATGAGCTCGCCCTGGGCGTACAGCAGGTCGTCGGGCTCGGCGACGCTCCGCTCCTCCAGTGACAGGTCGTAGGCGTACTCGACCCCGTTGACGCCGGTGACCGCGATGCGCAGGGCCAGCTCGTCGGGGTTGGGCTCGGCGGACAGGATCGACAGGACCTGCCCGAGGGCGGCCTCGGTGACCTTCAGGGGCACGATGGCGGTCGTCGCGGAGGGGGTGGGCTCGTCCATGGCCCGACCAGGGTACCGGCGCCCCCGCCGACGCCCACCGTTGTCTAGCGTCCCCCGCCATGGCCGACGCACCCACCAGCCCGCCCGCGCCCCCGAGCGACCACATCCACCGCAGCACCGTCGAGGTCGTCGCGCCCGACGGGCACCGCTTCGCCGCCTACCGGGCCGAGCCCCAGCTGCCGCCGATCGGCGCCGTGGTCGTGATCCAGGAGATCTTCGGGGTCAACGTCCACATCCGCTCGGTGGCGGACCGCTTCGCCGACGCCGGGTTCCTCGCCCTCGCGCCGGCGCTCTTCGACCGGGTCGAGCGCGGGGTCGAGCTCGGCTACGACGAGGAGGGCATGACCACGGGCGTCGGCATCGCGTGGAACCTGCCGCTCGACCAGACCCTGGTCGACCTCGTCGCCACCTGCGATGCCGCGGCCGACGAGCTGGGCGGGGCGAGCACGGTCGGCGCCACCGGGTTCTGCTTCGGCGGCATGCTCGCCGCCGCCCTGGCCTGCCGGGAGGCGGACCACCTCGGCGCAGCGGTGGCGTACTACCCGAGCCAGGCGGCCAAGGTCCTGGCCGACGACGTGCCGGCGATCCCGCTGCTGGTCCACCTCGGCGATCTCGACCAGCGCGTCACCGTCGCCGACGGCGAGGCGCTGGCGCAACGGTGGCCGACCGCCACCTTCCACCGCTACGACGCCGGGCACGGGTTCAACTGCGACCTCCGTGCCGACTACTCGCCGGAGGCCTCCACCGTCGCGTGGGGCCGCACCGTCTCGTTCCTCGGCCGCCACCTCGCGCCGGGCGGCCCCGACGAGCGTCCGGAGCGACCCGAGCCCACCGAGCCGTTCCCGGCGGCGAGCCCGAACGGGGGGCAGGCCTGATGCGGGTCCTCATCACCGGCGCGGGCGGCGGCATCGGCCGGGCCACCGCCGGCGTGCTCGCCGCGGCCGGGCACGAGGTCGTGGCCACCGCGCGCGACCCCAAGGTGCTCGACGACCTGGACGTCGCCCTGCGCCTCCCGCTCGACATCACCGACGATGCCTCGGTGGCCGCGTGCGCGGCCGCCGCCGGGGAGATCGACGCGCTCGTGAACAACGCGGGCGTGCTCGGCTCGGGCCCGGTCGAGGGCTACCCGATCGACGCGGCGAAGGCCACGTTCGAGGCGAACGTGTTCGGCCCGATGCGCATGATCAACGCGTTCCTCCCGGCCATGCGCGAGCGCGGGTCCGGCGTGATCGTGAACGTCACCTCGGTCCAGGGCCGGGTGTCGTCGCCGCTCGAGGGCGTCTACTGCGCGTCGAAGCACGCCCTCGAGGCCATCTCGGGCTCCCTGCTCCTCGAGGTCGCCCACTTCGGCGTCCGGGTCGTGGTGATCGAGCCGGGCTACGTGGCGCCGGGCATGGCCCGCAAGCCGCGCCACGACGACGACCCGAACCCCTACGCGGAGCTGCGCCGCCAGTGGGAGGGCACCGACGACCGCCTGCTCGGCGAGGCCGGCCGGCCCCAGCCCGAGATCGTGGGCGAGGCGATCGCCCGCGCCCTGGCCGACCCCGACACGCCGCTGCGCGTCCCGGTGGGCAGCGACGCCGAGATGATCCTGGCGGCTCGGCGAGACCTCGACGACGCCACGTTCAACGACACCATGCGGGCGGTGCTCGGCATCACCTGGTGAGGTGGGGCCGGGGCACCGCCCGGCGGGTCAGCCGTAGGCCTCGGCGTCGAGGTGGGTGATCGGGGCGTCGCCCTGGAGCTGGCGGAGCGTGTTCTTCAGCTTCATGAGCTGGATGAAGATGTCGTGCTCGGGGTAGAGCGCGGGGTTCGCGGTCTGCGGGCTCTTCCAGTAGAAGCTGAGCCACTCCTGCACGCCGGACATGCCGGCCCGCTTGGCGAGGTCGAGGAAGAGGGCGAGGTCGAGCACCAGCGGGGCGGCGAGGATCGAGTCCCGGCAGAGGAAGTCGATCTTGATCTGCATCTTGTAGCCGAGCCACCCGAAGATGTCGATGTTGTCCCAGCCCTCCTTGTTGTCGCCGCGGGGCGGGTAGTAGTTGATGCGGACGACGTGGGCGATGTCGCCGTAGAGGTCGGGGTTGCGCTCGGGCTCGAAGATGGTGTCGAGGACGCCGAGCTTGGAGACCTCCTTGGCCTTGAACGACTCGGGGTCGTCGAGGACCTCGCCGTCGCGGTTGCCGAGGATGTTGGTGGAGTACCAGCCCTCGACGCCGAGCAGGCGGGACTTGAGGCCCGGGGCGAGGATCGTCTTCATGAGGGTCTGGCCCGTCTTGAAGTCCTTGCCGGTGATCGGCACGTTGTTGGCGGCGGCGAGCTCGAGGAGCGCCGGCGTGTCGAGGTTGAGGTTGGGGGCGCCGTTGGCGACGGGGATGCCGCGCTTGAGCAGGGCGTAGGCGTAGATCTGGCTGGGCGCGATCTCCGGGGCGCTGTCGCGCAGGCCCTGCTCGAACGCCTCGAGGGTCTGGTGGACGGCGCTGGGCTCGCGGTACACCTCGGTCGAGCCGCACCACACGGCGACGAGGCGGTCGCAGCCGTTCGCCTCGACGAACGCGTCGATGTCGGCGTTGAGCTGCTCGGCGAGGTCCCACTTGGAGGTGCCGGTCTTGAGGTGGGTGCCGTGCAGGTTCTTGACGTACTCCTGCTCGAACACGGCGGTCATGGGCTTGATGGCGCGCAGCTCCTCGCCGAGCTGCTCCAGGAGGTGGCCGTCGAGGACGCCGGCGCGCGAGGCGGCGACGTAGGCGTCGTCCTCGAACACGTCCCAGCCGCCGAAGACGAGGTCGTCGAGGCCGGCGAGGGGCACGTAGTCGCGGATGAGCGGCACGTTGTCGGCGGAGCGGTCGCCGATGCGGATGGTGCCCATCTGGGTCAGCGAGCCGATCGGCTTGGCCAGGCCCTTGCGGATGGCGAGGACGCCGGCGATGAACGTGGTGGCGACGGCGCCCATGCCGGGCAGCAGGATGCCCAGCTTGCCGGTGGCGGGGGCGATGTCGTCGGTGGCGGTGTGTGACACGAAGGTCTCCAGGAAGGGGGAACGGGTCCGGGCCGCAGCGTCCGCGGGGTGGGCGCGACCCGCCGGGCAGGCTAGGCGGTGCGACGGGTGCCGGGCGGGGTCAGCCCCGGGACGCGGCGCTCGTCAGCGG
>CAZUYW010000063.1:0-13631 GCA_964624775.1 uncultured Iamiaceae bacterium | reverse complement strand
CCGCCGTCGAGGTCGTGACCGGCGTGCGCAACCTGGCCAAGCCCGAGTCGGCGCCAGCGCTCGTCGAGGCCGCCCTGGCCCGCTTCGGTCGCATCGACGCCGCGGTCATGTTCAGCGGCCAGATCATCCCGGGGCGCTTCCTGAAGTCCTCGATCGAGGACCTGCGGGCCCTCGAGGCGGGCTGCATCGAGGCGCCCTACTTCTTCCTGAAGGCGGTCTGCCCGCCGATGGTCGAGGCGCAGAGCGGCCAGATCGTGGTCATCACGAGCGCCGCCGGCGCCCGCCCAACGCCCGGCGCTCCGCTCTACTCGGCGGTCCGGGCCGGGGCCACCATGCTTGCCCGCAACGTCGCCGACGAGATCGCCCGGACCGGCGTGCAGGTGAACGTGCTCGGCACGAACTTCATGGACTTCCCCGAGTTCCACGCCGCCACCGGCACCAGCGATCCCGAGATCCGCGCCCTCTTCGAGGCCCAGGTGCCGATGCGGCGCTTCGGCACCATGGAGGAGTTCGCCTCGTTCTCCATGGCGTTCCTCGACGGCACGTCGGGGTTCACCACCGGCCAGTTCGTCGGCTACGCCGGCGGCTGGGTCTGATCAGGCGCCGAGCACGGCGCGCAGGGCGCCGACCAAGATGCGCCGGGTCTCGGCGCGCGACCGGCCCTGGGTGAAGCGCAGCTGCTCGAAGGCGTCGTAGCCCACGACCAGGTCGAGGACGGCGACGAGGTCGGCGCGCTCCTGGGGCGGGAGGGCATCGAGCTCGGGGGCGAACATGGCCTCGTGCTGGGCGCGCAGCACGGCGAGGCGGTGGGCGAGCTGATCGGCCACGAGCTGGTTCGACCGGGCTCGCACGACGGCGGCGCGCGCCATGGCGCCGACGTGGTCGTGGAGGGCCAGCCGGCGGTCGACGAGGCGCTCGATGCGCGCGGCCAGCGGACCGACGCCGAGGTCGGGGATCTCGAAGTGGGGCAGGTTGCGCTCGAGGCTGCGGGCGATCGCGGCGCGCAGCAGCGCCTCCTGGTCCTCGTAGTAGCGGTACACCGACCGGAGGGACACGCCGGAGCGCTCAGCGACCGCGGCCGCGGTCGGCTCCAGCTCGCCGGCGGTGAACAGGGCGAGGGCCGCATCGAGCACGGCCTCGCGGTTGCGGTCGCGGCGGGCCGTGCGTCCGTCGGTCTGGGTGGCGTCGGTTCCGGTGACCGCGTCCCGGTCGGTCTGGTCGGTGGTCATCGCGGCTCCTGGTCGGGTCGATCCGCCGGGCCGAGCGAGTGCACCTCGCCGAGGGTGGGATCGGTGGTGCCGGCGTGGAGGCGTCGGTACGCGTCCTCCAGTGCGTCGAGGCCGGGTGCCCGGCGGATCGTGAGGTGGTCGGCGGCCCAGGCGGCCATCTCCTGCCAGGCCGCCTCGAGGCGCGCCTCCAGCTCGGGTCGGCCCCAGGCCTTGGTCCGCGCCGCGGCGTGGCTCGGGGCGAAGAAGAACTGGGCGGGGGCGCCCGGGAGGTCGGTGGGGATGGCGCTGCGGTCGCCGCGGTGCGTGTTGCCGATGGTGAACGCTCCGACGACCGACTCGCCGATCACCTGGCGGAGGGCGACGTGCAGGCTCGCGCCGCCCGCCACGTCGAGCACGACGGTGGGTCGGCGCGCGAGCTGGTCGAGCTGGTCGTAGCCGAGCACCTGGTCGTGGAGGCCGAACCCGTCCACCGCGGCGACGTGGTCGGGGGCGGTCAGGCCGATGATCTCGACGTCGCCGTGCTGGCGGAGCGAGAAGGCGGTGGCCGTCGCCGTGCGGCTCGACGCGCTCGTCAGCACGACGGCCTCGGCGCCGAGGTGGCGCTCCTCGGCGAGGTGGTCGGCGAGGAGGAACGCGGTGCTGAACAGGGGTTGGAGGACGCAGCGGAGGCCCTCGGCATCGCCGCCCTGCTCCCCGTCGGCCGGCTGGGGTCGGACGGTGGTGTAGCGGTTGTAGGTGCCGGCGAGCATGGATCGGTGGGGCGCCTGGTCGCTGAACCCCCGCTCGCTGACCCGCCCCGCCGTCACCACGAACTCGTCCGACATGGGCACGAGGCCGAACACGCGGGTGCCCGCCTCGAGCTCGGGATGGGCGGACTCGTCGATCGCCGCCACCCCCCACGCCGGGATCCGGCCCCAGTCGGGATCGGTGGGGAAGGCGCGCCAGTACGACAGGGTGTCGCCGTTGTCTGCGTAGGTGAGGTTGTTGGCGGACAGGCCGAAGCCCTCGACGTGGAGGCGGGCCTGGCCGGTGCGCAGGCTCGGGCGCGGCCGTTCGACCACCCGCGTCGTGGCCGGTTCTGCGCGCAGCACCTCGAAGTCCATGGCGTCCGGGTCGGTGGGGGTCAGATGGTGAAGGCGAGGTGGGTCACGAGCGCCTCGCCGAGCGACCCATCGCCGGCGAGCACGATGTCGGACCCCAGGTGGGACCCGGCGTCGCGCCGGCCGCCGGTCAGCCGCAGGAACAGCATGCCAGGCATGGTGACGTGGACGGTCGCCTCGCCGTCGAGGTGGTCGACGGTGCGGGCGCGATCGGTGACGGCGACGAGGTAGGTGCGAGGCACCGCCCCCGTGAGGTCGAGGCGCACCGTGGTGCCCTCGGGGAGGCCGGCCCGCCGACCGACGATGAAGCCGAGGGCCGTGGCGACCTCGTCGAGGGCGGAGGCGACGGCGGCGGGGTCCTCCCGCTCGGGCGCGCCGACCGCCTCGCGGATGTCGTGCTCGTGGAGGAACGAGTCGTAGGCGCGGATGCGCATGAACCGCCCGTAGGTCTCGTCAGGACCGGCAGGGGTCCACGAGGGCGCGTCGAAGTCGGCCTGGGACATGGCGGCGAGCAGGGCGAGCCGCTCGGCGGCGACCTCGCGGAACCGGGCGAGCACCTCGGCGCCGGTCTGGCCGCGGCGGGAGGCGACCCAGACCTCGTTCATGCGGGCGATGTCGTTGCGGAGGTACTCCGCGTCGGGCACCTCGACCTCGGGGGCCGGCACGCCGAGGAGCATCTCCTCGGTGCCGAGCAGGTGGGCGAGCTGGTCCTGCACGGACCAGCCGGGCAGGCAGGTCGCGGCCTTCCAGGCGGCCTCGTCGAGGGGCTCGCAGAGCGCACCGAGGGCGTCCCAGGTGGCGGCGAGGAGGGTGACGGTGGCGTCGTGGTCGACGATGGTGGGCATCGGTGCTCCGGTCAGGCGGTGGTCACGGCGTGTCGTTCTGGATGGTCACCCAGTCTCGTGCCTCGAGGTAGGGCCGGAACGCCTCGGCGATGGCGCCGACGTCCTCGGGGCGCTTGGGGCGCTGCAGCTCGTAGAGGTGCGGGAACTCGAGCCACGCGGTGACGGCGTGCCAGAGGCGCACGGCCGCCTCGCCGGTGGGCGGGTCGATCAGCACCGGGCCGAAGAGCGCCTGGTCGCCGAACACGAGCGTGGGCACGCCCCAGCCGCCGAGCTCGAGCACGCGGTCGTGCTCGGCCTTGACCTCCTCGGAGGTGGTCGGGTCGTCGATGGCCTCGCGCACCAGGCCCGGGTCGAGGCCGAGCTCGACGAGGAGCGCCTCGGCGACCTCGGGTCGGTGGGGCTTGCGCCCCTCGACGTGCAGGGCGCGGCCGGCCCGCTCGTACCAGGCGTCGAGCAGGGCGGGATCGTCGCGGCGGAGCCGGGCGCCGATGCGCATCATCGACCAGCCGTAGGACCACGGCCGCTCCCACGGGTGCTTCTTGCCCTCGACCCGGTTGACCTCCTCGAGGCTGAAGAACCGCCACCCGACCTCGATGCCGGCGTGGTCGCGCACCTCGCGCATCCACAACGAGGTCTGGTACGCGTACGGGCACATGACGTCGAAGTGGAAGTCGACCGAGGTGGGGGCGACCCCGCCGCCGGTCACTGCTGGGCCATCCCGGCGCGGGACTCCGCCTCGGCCACGTCGGCCTCGGCGGCCTCCTGGGCCGGGGCGACGAGCTGGACGTCGAGCCGGGTGAACGTGCCCTCGAACGGGAAGGCGTGGTCGTAGGCCTCCGACACGGGCGAGCCGTGGTCGTATCCGACGCTCGGGCCCACGCTCGACATCACCCGCATGGCGAAGGGCACGTCGACGGTCCCGGCCTCGGCGCCGTCGATCACCAGGGTTGCCCGGCCGCCGTCGCCCACCCGACGGAACCGCACGCCGACGAGGGTGGGCCCGACGGGCACCGGCACCTCGGAGCGCACGATGTGGTGATCGCCGAAGCAGTTGTAGTCGAACACCAGGTGGTCGTCCTGGACGAACAGGCTGAGCCCGGAGTTCTCGGTGCCGCTGGCGTAGAGCACGCCGTTGGCGCCGGCGGGCCGGTCGATCGTGGCGTCCATGTCCCAGCTGCGGCCGCCGATGCCGGGCGCCACCTGGGCGGGCAGCGGCGTCATCGGCGGGTAGTAGGTGTAGTGGCGGCTCTCGGGGTGGACGGACCGGTCGCGGAACCGGGCGCCGAACAGCTCGATGGTGCGGTCGTCGAGCGGCAGGACGCCGTGCTCCTCGGCCTCGCGCCACCACAGCTCGATCAGCTCCTGGAGCTTCTCGGGCTGCTCGGCGGCCAGGTCGTGGCACTCCGACAGGTCGGTGGTGAGGTCGAACAGCTCCCAGCGGTCGTCGTCGAACGAGGAGCCGAAGTCGTGGCGGGTGACCGCCTTCCAGCCGTCGCAGTAGATGCCGCGGTGGCCCATCATCTCGAAGTACTGGACCGTCTTGCGGCTGGGCTCGTCGGGCGCGTCGAACGTGTAGTTCATCGGGATCCCGGTGATGGGCATCTGCTCGCGGCCGCGGTAGACGTCGGGCGCCGTGATGCCGAGGGCCTCGTAGATGGTGGGGACCACATCGTTGACGTGGTGGAACTGGTGGCGCAGGCCGCCGGCGTCGGCGATGCCCTTCGGCCAGTGCACGATCATCGGCACGTGCACGCCGCCCTCGTGGGTGTTCTGCTTGTACCAGCGGAACGGCGTGTTGCCGGCCTGGGCCCAGCCCCACGGGTAGTTCGTGTGGCTGTGGGGGCCGCCGATGTCGTCGATGCGCTCGATGGCCTCGTCGGGCGTCTCGATGAGGAAGTTGAAGAACTTCATCTCGTGCATGACGCCGAACGGGCCGCCCTCCTGGCTGGCGCCGTTGTCGGCGAGGAGCACCAGGATCGTGTTGTCGAGCTGGTCGAGCGCCTCGAGGGCGTCGAGGAAGCGGCCGATCTGCACGTCGGTGTGGTCGAGGAACGCGGCGAACGCCTCCTGCATGCGGGCGGCGAGGCGACGGTGGTTGTCGGGCAGGTCGTCCCAGGCCTCGACCCCCGGGTTGCGGGGGGCCAGCGTCGTCCCCTCGGGGATGATGCCCGTCTCGAGCTGCTTGGCGTACCAGCGGTCACGGGCGGCGTCCCAGCCGTCGTCGAAGGCGCCGCGGTACTTCTCGAGGTACTCGGGCGGCGCCTGGTGCGGCGCGTGCATGGCGCCGAACGCCAGGTAGGTGAAGAACGGCCGGTCGGGACGGATCGACACCGTGTCGTGGATGAACTCGATTGCCTTGCCGACCAGGTCCTCGGAGAGGTGGTAGCCGTCCTCGGGGCCGCCGGGCGGCTCGATGGCGTGGTTGTCGTAGACGAGCTCGGGGTGGAACTGGTCGGTCTCGCCCTCGAGGAACCCGTAGTAGCGGTCGAAGCCCCGCTGGCACGGCCACTGGTCGTAGGGGCCAGCCGCGGACGCGTTCTCCATGGCGGTCAGGTGCCACTTGCCCACCGCGAAGGTGGTGTACCCCTCGTCGCGGAGGACCTCGGCGACGGTGGCGGCGTGGTCCGAGATGTGGCCGCGCATGTGCGGGTAGCCGCTCGAGAAGTTCGAGATCGACCGCATCCCGACCTCGTGGTGGTTGCGGCCGGTGAGCAGCGCGGCCCGCGTCGGCGAGCACAGCGGGGTCACGTGGAAGTTCGTGTACCGCAGCCCGCCCTCGGCGAGGCGGTCGATGTTCGGCGTGCTGAGGTCCGAGCCGTAGCAGCCGAAGTGGGAGAAGCCCAGGTCGTCGATGAGGATCACCACGACGTTCGGCGCGTCCTCGCCGGGGTGGGGCGGCGTCGGCCACCACGGCGTGGACTCGGCGTGGTACTTGCCGATGTGGCCCTCGACCTCTTCGTAGATCTTCATGCTGCTCCCTCCGGGACGGTGACCGACGTGAGGTCGTCGCCGACGATGATGGTGCCGTCGAAGTGCTCGGCGGCCTGGGCGACCCACTCGTCGAGCCCGCCGGGCGGCGGGGCCGGGACGTAGTGGGTGAGGACGAGCGTGCCGACACCGGCGCGCGCGGCGGTCTGGGCGGCCTGGGTGACCGACGAGTGGTAGTCGAGGATGTCCTGCAGGCGCTGCAGCGGGATCTGCTTGACCAGGTCGTCGCGCACGACGGTCTGCACGTAGGCGTCGGCGCCGGCGCACAGCTCGTCGAGGCCCTCGCAGGGGATCGAGTCGCCGCCGATCACCACGCCGGTGCCGGCCTGGTCGACGCGGAAGCCGATGGCGGGCTCGACGGGGAAGTGGTTCGTGCGGCCGACGGTGACCGTGGCGGCGCCGACCTCGAAGGTGGCACCGGGCTCGAGCTCGGTGACCTCCACCTGGGGCGCCCACGTGAGGTCCTCGTGGTGGGCGATCCGGTAGCTGATGTCTGGGGCCAGGTAGTCGAGGATGCGGTCGACCACGGCCTGCGTGCCGGGCGGGCCGAAGACCCGCAGCGTGGTCGGCGCCAGGGTGAGCACCCAGTGGCTGGTGATCACGTCGTTGAGGTCGGTGAGGTGGTCGCTGTGCAGGTGGGTGATCAGCACGCCGTCGAGCATGGGCGGCATCACGCCGGCGCCGGCCAGGCGCATCACGACGCCGCGACCGCAGTCGACGAGCAGCGTGGTGCCGTCGCCGCGCACGAGCGTCGACGGGCCGGCGCGGTTGGCGTCGGGGATCGGGTTGCCCGTCCCCAGCAGGGTGATGGTGAGGCTCATGGTCGTGGCTCCAAGGGGTTCATCGTTCCACCATCACGTGGCTCAGTGCGGTGAAACCGGGGACGTAGAGGTCGCGGTCCCAGCCGGGGCTGGGGAAGGCCATGGTCTGGAGGGCCGACGCGGTGCCCACCGAGCCGAGCTCCTCGCCCGTCTCGATGTCGAGCACGATGCAGCGCTCGCGCACCACGCCGTCGTCGCCCTTGCGGGTGTCGAACGTGACGAGCTCGCCGGTGGCGGGGAACCGGATGATGTGCGGGGCGTGGCTCTGGTCGCGGCGCCAGCGCGGCGTCGCGGCGATGGTGTCGCCGTCGAGGTCGAACGCGGCGAGGGTGCGGTGGCCGCTGTCGAAGCCGACGGCGATGCCGCGGGCGATGTCGATCGCGGGCGGGTTCACGATGATGCCGCCGGCGCGGCCGTCGACCGCGACGGCCTGCACGGCACCGCCGTCGTCGGGGATGCGGAGCAGGTGGAGGGGCGCGGTGGCGTCCCCCAGCCCTTCGAGGGTCCCGGCGAACGCGGTGGTGCCGCTGCCGTTGTCGAGCACCCAGGCGGCGCCGCCGTCGAGCACCGCGTCCCACGCGTACGACTGGCCCTCGATCGTGCGGTAGCGGACCGGGTCGGCGCAGGGCGCCAGCGCGGGTCCCGCGGCGTCCCACCGGAGCCGGTAGAGCGACGTGTCGCCCACGACCACGACCGTGTCGCCGTCGGCCGAGAGCCGGGCGATCGAGCGCTCGGGCACGGTGTGGCGGGCCACGATCTCGAGCCGCTCGGGCTCGAGCACCAGCAGCTCGCAGCTCGGCGGGCCCAGCTCGGCGAGGACCCGCTCGCCGCCGAAGTCCTTGGTCACGAGGTGGCCGTCGGGGAGGATCACGAACGAGTTGTATGGGAGCTCGCGGGGCAGCTCGCGCGATGCGATGAGCGAGCAGTCGGCGCCGAGGCGGTGGGCCCACCGCCCGAACACGAGGTAGAGCGAGCCGTTGGCGTGGGCCGCGGTGCCGCCCACCCAGAACGGGCCGCCGGGGAGGTCGGGCGAGCGGTCGAGCGGCTCGAGGGAGACGGGGTCGATGCGCTCGAGCCACGAGGACTGGTCCCCGGGCCCGACTCCGTTGAGCTGGAGGTAGACCTCGCCCGGATCGCGCAGGACGGTCATGAACGAGGCGAAGAGCTGGCGGTCGACCGACACCAGCCGGCCGCCGTCGCGCAGGTGGAGGCCGTCGACCACGGGCCCGCCGTCGACCTGGTGGGGTGCGCCGCGCCGCGCCGGCCCGGCGTCCTCGCCCGGCCAGGGGCTGGGCCAGTAGCCGGGCGGCGGCGCGCTCACCCCGCGCCCTCGTCGGGCCACATGCCGAGGTCGTGGCCGGCCGCCGGGTCGGTGCCGCCGGCGAGCAGCTCCTGCCACGCGGCCTCGACGGCGTCGGCGCCCCGGCCCCGGTGGAGCTCGAGCCAGGTGTCCGCGAAGGTCAGGTAGCGGTCCCACGCGGCGTCCATCTGCGCGTCGAACGCGGCCTGGCCCCACTCCTTGGCCCGCTTGGCCACCTGGAGCTGGGCGTAGAAGACCTCGGGGGCGGGCCCGGTCTCGGGCGGCGGGGCGAGCAGGCGGGCCTGGTCCGGGATCGTGGCCAGCCCGACGGTCATGGAGTGGGCGAGGGCGTCGCCGAAGCGGGCGTGCACCGCGTCACGGGCGCCGACGTGGCCGGCGATGTCCACGAACACGGCGCGGTCGCCCGGGGCCTCGCCCGCCTGGTCGTAGGTGAGGACGTCGTCGTACACGCCGAGGCCGGCCACGAAGGCGGCGTGGCGCTCCGAGGTGAAGCCCACCACGCGCTGGGAGCCGCGCTCGGCGGCCCGGTGCGCGGCGGCGACGGCGGTCTTGGCCGACGCGGACGAGATGACGAGCGTGTCGGCACCGAAGTCGTCGTGGTCGGCCACGAAGTCGTCGATCAGGAACGCGGTCACGAACAGCGGGCGCAGGAGGCAGCGGTGGGGCTCGCGCGCCGTCGCCGCGGGGTCGTCGGCGGGCACGTGCTGGTAGTGGTTCCAGACGGTGGCCATCACGTCGCGGCGGTGGGGTGCCCCGTCGAGGAAGCCGCGCTCGTCGACCCGCGCCGGCTCGACCTCGAGGTGCCCGCTCATCGGGAGGTAGCCGAAGACGCGGGTGCCCTCGGCCACCGCCGGGTGGTGCGAGGCGACGACATCCGCGTAGCCGAACACCGGCACGCGCCCCCATGCCGGGTCGCTCGCCGGGAACAGCTTCCAGTAGCCGAGCAGGTCCCCGGTGACGCCGAAGGTGACGTTGTTCGTGGACAGGCCGAACCGGTCGATGCGCAGCAGGACCCGGCCGTCGGCGGGCTCGCCGACCTCGTGGTCGACGATGCGGGTGGTGGCGAGCTCGTCCCGCCGGACCTCGAGGTCCACGATCAGGCCTTGGGGAGCTTCTGGTAGGTGTTCTGGAGCTCGTCCTGGATCACCGTGGCCACCCCGTCCTGGCTGACCACGTCGAGCGGTGCGTCGAGGGTGCGGGTGCGGTACGTCCAGCCCTTCGGGAGCGCGAGCCGATCGCCCAGCCCGTCGAGGTCGGTGAGCTGCAGGTTCGGATCCTTGATCTGGGAGTACGCCTGCATGATGTAGGTCGTGCCGTCGGGGGTCACGAGCTCGTGGACCACGCGGCCCTTCTGGAAGCCGAACACGTTCTCCCGCACGATCGAGCGCTCCTTGTAGGGGATCTGGGCGGGGGACTCGGTGCCGATGTCGATCACCGCGGCCTGGAACATGCCGAGCGTGCCGAAGGTGGTCTCGGGCGCGTCCTTGCGGATGTTCGAGGTGATCGAGTCGAGCGTCCAGTACCGGGGACCGTTCAGGACCGCGGCGAGCGCCTTGCGCTCCTTGGCGATGGCGGCGGCGTCGAGCTTGTCCCACTCGGCCTGGGGGCAGTCGTTCTCGCCGAGGGTGTTCCAGACCTCGGCGGAGAACTTCCCGGTGGCGTCGTCCTTGTGGAGCAGGAGGACCTCGCAGTAGCGGACGCCGTAGAGGCCGCTCTTGGTGGGCGTCCCCTCCTTCTGGGACGGCGTCGTCGAGCTGGTGGGGGCGGTGGTCGTCGTGGCGGCCTTGGCGGTGGTGCTCGAGGCCGCGCCGTCGGAACCGGCGTCGGAGCCACAGGCGGCGAGGACGGTGGCTGCGACCAGCGCGGCGGCAGCGACCCGGGCGAGCGCGGCGCCCCGTCGGTGGTGATCGGCCATGGGTCCCCCTGGATCGGGCGGCGGCGCCGCACAAAAGTGGCAAGTGCTGTGACAATACCGGTGGTGACCGGTGCCGTCCAGGGCTCCCGGGATCAGGGTCGAAGGTCCCACGGCCGATGGTCCGAGGACCCTGGCCGGTCTGGGCGGTGGATGCGAGGGTCCTCCTATGCGCACGCTCCTCATCGAGGCTGTTCCCGGCACCGGCGGTTCCACCGCCGAGCTGCTGGCAGCCGCTGGTCACGATGTCGAGACGTGCCACCCCCACGACACGCCGTCGTTCCCGTGCAGCGGGCTCGACGGCGCCGGCTGCCCCCTCGACGGGCGCACCGGCATCGACGTGGTGGTGGCCGTCCGAGACGGTGCCGGTCCGGCACCCACGGTCGACGAATCCGGCGTCACCTGCGCCCTCCGCCAGGGGGTGCCCGTGGTGGTCGTCGGCGAGCCCGAGGCCGACCCCTTCCACGAGTGGGTCGAGGAGTGCGCCCCCGGCGACGATCTGGTGGCCGCCTGCGAGCGGGCCATCGTCGCCTCCCACGAACGCCGCGCCGAACCCCTCCGGGACGAGGTGGTGCGGTTGCTCGAGGCCGAAGGCCTCGACGGCTCGGGCGCCGAGGTGCGGATCACGCGCCACGGCGACCGAGCCCAGATCACGGTCGTGCCGGCAACCCCAGTGCCGGTGCGACTGGTCGGTGCCCTTGCCACCCGGGTGCACGCGGTGGACGCCAAGGGCACCTGGCCGACCTCGATGCTCGACGTCGAGGTGGTCACCGAGAAGGGGTAGCGGCCAGCACCCCCTTGTCGGCCGGAAGGAGCGGACCTCAGGGTCCGCTCCTTCCATCGTTTTGGCGTGGATCGACCCCACGATGCGGGGTCAAGGCTCGCCAAAACGTGGGGCGGGCGGTCAGGGGCGGGTGACGGTGAGGCCCCAGGTGGCGTCGACCGTGGCGCCGGGGGCGAGGACGAGCAGGTGGTCGCCGGTGCGGAAAGCGTCGGCGGGGCAGGTCATGGGCTCGACGGCGAGGCCGCCGCGGCGTTGGCCGGGGCCGAGGTGATCGGCCGTGTACACCTGCAGCACCGGGTGGGCCACGTCGGCCCAGAGGGCCACGGTCACGCCGTCGGTGCCGGTGAGGTGGGCCCACGCGCGGCCGTCGGCGTCGCGGGCGAGGTCGGTGTAGCCGTGGTCGATGCGCCGCGGCCCGAGGCGCACCGGGTCGCGCAGGTCGAACGAGGTGCCCGCCACCGGCTCGCGCCCGATCGGCAGCTGGCGGTCGTCGGTGACGATGCGGGTGGCGGCGCCGAGCGCGACGACGGCGTCGTCGATGGGCCCGGCGCCGGGCGACAGGTAGGGGTGGTGGCCCGAGCCCCACGGCGCGGGCCGGTCGCCCAGGTTGGTGGCCGTCGTGGTGACGGTGAGGCCGTCGTCGTCGAGGCGGTGGGCGACGGTGACCGCGACGGCGAACGGGTAGCCCGGGTCGTCGCCGAGGGCGAGCCCGAGCCGGCAGGTGGCGTCGTCGGCCCCCTCCACCGTCCAGGTCCGGTCGCGGGCGAGGCCGTGGATGGCGTTGCCCCGCGCCGGCTCGGTGCACGCGAGCTCGTAGGTGGTGCCGTCGAACGCGTACCGACCATCGCCGAGCCGGTTCGGCCACGGCACGAGCACCGCGCCGTGGGCACCGTCGGGCCCGGCATCGAGCGCGGGCTGGATGACGGGCCGCCCGCCGACCTCGAGGCGCAGCAGCGCTGCGCCCCGCACGCCGACCAGCGCGGACCAGTCGCCGTGGCGGAGCTGGACGGTGCGGTCGGGCACGGCGCTCGGGTCAGGTGAGCTCGGCGGTGATGGCGTCGAGCAGATCGTCGAACGTGTCGAGCGCGGGCAGCTGGGGGAACTCGGCCACCACGTTCGGCGGCGAGTGGAAGAGGAACCCGGCCTCGGCCGCGAGCAGCATCGTGGTGTCGTTGTAGGAGTCGCCGGCCGCGATGACCTTGTAGTTGAGGCTCTGGTAGGCGCGGACGGCGGCACGCTTGGGGTCCGGCATGCGGAGCCGGTAGTCGGTGATGCGGTCGCCGTCGACGACGAGGCGGTGGCACAGGATCGTGGGCCAGGCGAGCTGGGCCATGAGCGGCTCGGCAAACTGCTCGAACGTGTCCGACAGGATCACGACCTGGGTGCGGGTGCGCAGCTCGTCGAGGAACGCCTTGGCCCCGGGAAGCGGCTCGAGGCCGGCGATGACGTCCTGGATCGCCGAGAGCGTCAGCCCGTGCTCCTCGAGCAGGTCGAGCCGGTAGCGCATGAGCACGTCGTAGTCGGGCTCGTCGCGGGTGGTGCGGCGCAGCGCCTCGATGCCGGTGCGCTCGGCCACCGCGATCCAGATCTCGGGCACGAGCACCCCCTCCATGTCGAGGGTGACGATCGACTGCTGCACGGCCTGCTCTCCCATCTCTGGAGTCTCGCAGGCGGGCGGGACCCGGCGGAACGTGGGGCGGTACCGTGGCGCGCCGCCGACCCGGGGGAGGACCCGTGACCAGCGACCTCGTCGACCTCGACCGCTACCCGATCCTCGATCTCGACGCGCCCGAGGCAGGGGCCCTCGTGGCCGACGCGCGCCGCATGCTCGCCGAGACCGGTGCGTGCGAGCTGCCGCGGTTCCTCTCGGCCGCCGGCCTGGAGGCCTGCCTCGCCGACGGGCACGGCCTCGAGGGCGACGCCTACGCCAGTTCGGGCGCGGGCACCGCGTACCTGGAGGAGCCGGACCCGTCGTGGCCCGCCGACCACCCCCGGGCCCGGCGCTGCCGGTACGCCGTCGGCACCGTGGCCTACGACCAGTTCCCGGCCGACTCCGCCATCCGCGCCCTCTACGAGTGGGACCCGCTGCTGGCCTTCGTGGGCGCGGTGCTCGACCGTCCCGTGTACCGCTACGCCGATCCGCTCGGCGCGCTGAACCTGGCCGTGATGGTCGACGGCGACGAGCTCCAGTGGCACTACGACCAGACCGACTTCGTGGTGTCGCTCGCCCTCCAGGCGTCCGACGTTGGCGGCACGTTCGACGTCGTGCCCCGCCTGCGTGCCGACGGCGACGAGCGCTACCCCGAGGTCACCGCCGCCATCGACGGCACCCACCCGGGTGTGGTCACCCTGCCGATGACGCCGGGCACGCTGCTGATCTTCGCCGGCCGCGGCTCGCTGCACCGGGTGAGCCCGATCGCGGGCGAGCGCTCCCGACTCGTGGTGCTCATGGGCTACGACACCGCGCCCGGCACGCGGTCCACGCCGGGGCTGCAGCGGGCCCGGTACGGGCGCGTCGTCGCGTGAGCGAGGTCGGGCCGGCCACGCGGCGCGCCGTGGCCATGACCTCGTGCTCGGGGCGCACGCTCGGCGAGGTCGCGCCGCTCGTCGCCGGGTTGGCCACCGTCAAGG
>CAZUYW010000062.1:0-13632 GCA_964624775.1 uncultured Iamiaceae bacterium | reverse complement strand
ACCCAGACCTGCTCACCGGTCTCGGGGTCGACGACCCACTCGCCCTGGGCCCACTCGTCGGTGGCGTACGCCTCCTCCTCGGCCAGCTGGGTCTCGCTCTTGATGTCGACGCGCCAGCCGGTGAGGCGGGCGGCGAGGCGGGCGTTCTGGCCCTCCTTGCCGATGGCGAGCGACAGCTGGTAGTCGGGCACGATGACCTCGGCGGTGCCGGTGTCCTCGTGGATCCGCACCTCCTTGACCTTGGCGGGCTGGAGGGCCTTGGCGACGAAGTCGGGCAGGTCCTCCGAGAAGGGCACGATGTCGATCTTCTCGCCGCGCAGCTCGTTGACGACCATGCGCACGCGGGCGCCGCGGGCACCGACGCAGGCGCCGACGGGGTCGACGTTGGGGTCGTTGGACCAGACGGCGATCTTGGTGCGGTGGCCGGGCTCGCGGGCGCAGGCCTTGAGCTCGACGATGCCGTCGGCGATCTCGGGGACCTCGAGCTCGAAGAGGCGCTTGATCAGGCCGGGGTGGGTGCGGCTGACCACGATCTGGGGGCCCTTGGCGGTCTTGCGGACCTCGACGATGTAGGCCTTCAGGCGGCTGTTGGGCTCCGGGCGCTCGTAGGGCACCTGCTCGGCCTGGGGCAGCAGGGCCTCGACGCGACCGAGGTCGAGCAGCGTGTACCGGGCGTCGGTCTGCTGGATGATGCCGGTGACGATGTCGCCCTCGCGGCCGGCGTACTCCTCGTACTTCATCTCGCGGTCGACCTCGCGCAGGCGCTGCATCATGACCTGCTTGAAGGTCTGGGCGGCGATGCGGCCGAGGGTGCCCTGGTCGGGGGTGACGTCGAGCTCGGGGCCGTAGGGCTCGCCGTCCTCGTTGAGCTCCTGGGCGGTGACGCGCATCTCGCCCGTGGTGGGGTCGATGGTCGCCCAGGAGTACTCGTAGGCACCGGGCAGCCGCTTGTAGGCGGACTCCAGGGCGTCGGCCAGCGCGCCCATGAGGGTCTCCGGGGAGATCCCCTTCTCGGTCGCGAGGGTCTGGAGCGCTTCCATCATGTCGTCGTTCATGACCTGGCTGCCTTCTTCTTGGTGGACGGGGTGGTGCGGCCCTTCGGGCCGCCCGGGCGGGGCGCGGGGCCCCACGAGAACACGGTGCGCGCCCGCTCGACGTCGGCGATGGCCAGCGTGCGGGTCGCGCCGGGGTCGACGGCGTCGTCGGGGCGGATGGTGATGGTGGCGTCGTCGGCGGCCACGAGCGTGCCGGTGACGCGACGGTCGCCCTCCACGCCGGGCCGGGTCTTCACGGCCACGGTCTCGCCGACGGAGCGGGCGTAGTGCGCGGCGGTGCGCAGGGGCCGTTCGAGGCCCGGGCTCGACACCTCGAGGGTGTACTCCCCCGGCACCGGGTCGGCGTCGTCGAGCGCCCGGGACAGCGAGCGGCTCAGGCGGCCGATCTGGTCGATGTCGACGCCGCCGGCGCGGTCGACGGTGACCCGCAGGACGCCGCCGGCGAACTCGAGGTCGTAGAGCTCGAGGCCGAGATCCTCGGCCAGGGGCGCGGCGAGGGCGCGCACCCGATCGGTCGTGTCCATCTCGCACCTCCTGACGCCGTCTCGTGCCTACACAAACAAGAGGCGTGGGCCCTGGCCCACGCCTGCCACCCCGAAGGGTGAACCCGAACAGCATAGCCGGTGACGTCCGGGTGACCCCGGTCGGTTCGTTGTCACCCCCTCCGGGCATGATGCAGGCATGACCACCTGGACCGCGTTCACCGCTGCCGCCCCGGATCTGGCCGACCGGGCGCGCACCATCATCACGGCCACCACGAACTGCGTCCTCGGCACGCTGAAGGCCGATGGCAGCCCGCGCCTGTCGGGCATCGACCCGTGGTTCACCGACGGCGAGCTCTACTTCGGGTCGATGGACGGCGCCCGCAAGGCCGCCGACCTCCTGCGAGACCCCCGCCTGTCGCTGCACGGCGTCCCGTGGGAGTCCCGCCGGATCAAGGACGGCGCCACCGACCCGGGCGACGCCGACGCCAAGGTCATGGGCCGCGCCGTCCCGGTCACCGATCCGGCCGTGCAGGCCGCGGTCATGGCCGCGCTCGCCGCCGAGCGGGGCTTCGACCCGCCCGAGGGCGGCGACCTGTTCACGGTCGACGTCGAGACGGTGGCGCTCGTCTACGTCGACGGCGAGGAGCTCGTGATCGACCGCTGGTCAGAGGCCGAGGGGCGGGTCACCATCCGCCGGACGTGAGCCCGCGGCTCGCGCTCAGCAGGCCCGGGCTCAGTAGGCCCGGGCCACCACCGCGAGCACGCCGGGCTCGTCCTCGGAGGCGGGCACCTCGCCGTCCGCGGTCTGCAGGCAGCGCACGGTCACGGCGTCCTCGGCCAGGCGAGCCTCGCCGGCCTCGCCGAGGGTCGCCCAGGGGATCCGGACGAACCCGGTCTGGGCGGCCTCGAGGGCCTCCTCGACCGTGTCGACGTCGACCGAGCGGGCGGCGTGGCGGGCGCGGGCCTGGGCGAGCAGCCCGGCCTGGATGTCCTCCAGCAGCGCGGGCACCGAGGCGGCCACCCCGTCGACGGCGGCCTGGTGCTTCTCGCCGGTGTCGCGCCGGGCCACGGTGACCTCGCCGTTGGCGAGGTCACGGGGGCCGACCTCGATGCGGAGGGGCACGCCCTTGAGCTCCCAGTCGGTGGCCCGCCGCCCGAACGACGTGTCGGTCCGGGCGTCGAGGCGGGCCCGCACGCCGGCGAGCTTGAGGTCGCCGACCAGGGCCTCGGCGGCCGCGCCCGCGCCGTCCTCGTCGCGGATCACCAGCACGACGACCTGGGTCGAGGCGAGGCGGGGCGGGACCCGCAGGCCCGCGTCGTCGCCGTGGCACATGATCAGGCCGCCCATCATCCGGGTCGAGACGCCCCAGGACGTGGTCCAGCAGGTCTGCTGCACGCCCTCGGTGTCCTGGTAGGAGATGTCGAACACCTTGGCGAAGTTCTGGCCGAGCTCGTGGCTCGTGCCCATCTGGAGGGCCTTGCCGTCGCCCATCATCGCCTCGCAGGCGAGCGTGTTGATCGCCCCGGCGAAGCGCTCCTGGCGAGTCTTGCGCCCGATGAGGACGGGCATGGCCAGCACGTCGACCATGAAGTCGCGGTACACGTCGTGGAGGATCTGCAGCGCGTAGGCGCTCGCGTCGGCCTGGGTGGCGTGGGCGGTGTGGCCCTCCTGCCAGAGGAACTCGCTCGTGCGCAGGAAGATCCGGGTGCGCAGCTCCCAGCGCACGACGTTGGCCCACTGGTTGAGCAGCAGGGGCAGGTCGCGGTGGCTCTGGACCCACTTGGCCATGAACTCGCCGATGACGGTCTCGCTCGTGGGCCGCACCACCACGGGCTCCTCGAGCTCCTTGCCGCCGGCGTGGGTCACCACGGCCAGCTCGGGGCTGAAGCCCTCGACGTGCTCGGCCTCGCGGGTGAGGTAGCTCTCGGGGATGAACAGGGGGAAGTAGGCGTTCTCGGCCCCGGCGTCCTTGATGCGGGCGTCGACCTCGGCGACCATCCGCTCCCACAGGCCGTAGCCGTAGGGGCGGATGACCATGGTGCCGCGCACCGGGCCGTTGTCGGCCAGCTCCGCCTTGGCCAGGACGTCCTGGTACCAGCGGGGGAAGTCGTCGGCCTGGGGGGTCAGTACGGGTGCCTTCGCCATAGTCCGGCGAGCGTACTGGCCCCACCTCCCCCACCCCGGATCGGTATCGCCGGCCCGACGGCCGGGGAAATCGCTGGGTCGGCCGCTCGGCCGGTCCCTACGGTGTCCCGCCGGTTCGGGCAACGGCGCCCGCACCACAGGACCAGGGAGGTCCGTCATGGCACCGCAGAAGATCACCGACCGCCTCTGGTCGTGGGCCTCGGACCTCGAGGCGTCCACCCGCCAGCAGGCCGAGCGCACGTCGCGCCTGCCGATCCTGGCCGGGCACGTCGCCCTCATGCCCGACGCCCACCTCGGCCTCGGCGCCACCGTCGGCTCGGTCGTCCCCACCGAGGGGGCGATCATCCCGGCGTGCGTCGGCGTCGACATCGGCTGCGGCATGGCCGCGGTGCGCACCGACCTCGTGGCCGACGATCTCCCCGAGGACCTCGACCCGCTCCTGCGGGACCTCGTGCGCGCCATCCCGGCGGGCATGGGGCGGGGCCACACCGGTCGCCACGCCGACGCGCGCGCTGAGCGCCGCTCGAAGGCGGCCGCCGCCTGGCTCCGCGACCACCAGCCGCGGACCGAGCTCGACGATCGCATGGCCCGCAAGGCGCACGACCAGCTCGGCACGCTCGGTTCGGGCAACCACTTCGTGGAGGTCTGCCTCGACGGTGACGACACCGTCTGGGTGGTCCTGCACTCGGGGTCGCGCGGCATCGGCAACCAGCTGGCCCAGGGGCACATCGCCCGGGCCCGCAAGGTGGCCAAGCGCCTCGAGATCGGCCTCGAGGACCCGGACCTCGCGTACCTGCTGGAGGGGTCGCCCGAGTTCGAGCACTACATCGAGGACCTGCTCTGGGCCCAGGACTACGCGGCCCAGAACCGGGTGCTGATGCTCGACGCCCTGCTCCGCTCCCTGTTCGCGCACGTGGGCCGGGGTCGGGCGCGCGAGACGGTGAACTGCCACCACAACTACTCGGCCCGTGAGGTCCACGGCGGCCGCGAGGTGTGGGTCACCCGCAAGGGCGCGATCCGCGCCGGCGTGGGCGAGCTCGGGGTGATCCCGGGCTCGATGGGCACGGCCACGTTCATCGTCGAGGGCCTCGGCAACCCCGACTCCTACGAGTCGTGCTCGCACGGGGCCGGGCGCCGCCTGTCGCGGACCCAGGCCCGCAAGCGGCTGACCCCCGAGTCGCTGGCGGAGGCCATGGGCGACCGCACCTGGCTGGCCGAGCGGGCCGGGGCGCTCGTCGACGAGCACCCCGACGCCTACAAGGACATCGCCCGGGTGATGGCCGACCAGGCCGACCTCGTGGCCGTGCGCCACGAGCTGCGCCAGGTCCTCAACTACAAGGGCTGATCCTCGGCCGGTCCGTCTCGAGCGCGGGACGGACCGGCTGCGGCGTCCGCCATACTGGGCCGATGTCCGCCGCCGATCCCGACGACGAGCCGACCTGGGCCGAGCGGCGGGAGCGCCTGCGCGACGCCGCGATCGAGGCTGAGTACGACACCGGTGTCCGCGAGGAGACCGAGGAGGAGGCCAAGCGCCACATCGTGGTGCGCCTCGCGATCATCGCCCTGGGCTCGATCGTGCTGCTCGGCGGGATCCTCATGCTGCTCCTCCCCGGCCCGGGGATCATCGGCGTCATCGCCGGCCTCGGCATCTTGGCCACCGAGGTGAAGTGGGCCGAGCGGATGCTCGAGTACGCCAAGGAGAAGGCCCGCGTCGACCAGCTCAAGGAGCAGTCGCCGTGGGTCCAGGCCGCGGGCTGGGTGATCACGATCGGCGCGGTGGCCACGTCGATCTGGTGGTTCTTCATCGCCGATCCCCAGCCCGAGCTGGCGTCGCTGCTGCCCTGGAACTGGTGACCGTGCGGCGTCGCTGACCGCCGGGCGCCTCAGGCGTCGGCGATGGTGCGCTTGATCAGCTCGACGGTGGCCTCGCTGTGGTTCGCATCGCTCCCCTGCTCGTCGAGCAGCGCGGCGCGGTCGGCCTCGGCCTCGGCCGCGGCGGACGAGTCGGCGTGGCTGAGCGCCCCCTCGATGCCCTCCTCCGCGATGACCTTCGCCCATTCGACGAGGGAGGCGACCATGTCGGCCTCGGGCACGACCTTGACGACCTTGCCCTTCACGAACAGGTGCCCGCGCTGGCGCCCGGCCGCGATGCCGAGGTCGGCGTCGCGCGCCTCGCCGGGCCCGTTCACCACGCAGCCCATGACGGCCACCTGGATCGGGATGGCGAGGTCGTCGAGCGCCTCCTGGGCGTCGGTGGCGACCTTGATCACGTCGACCTCGGCGCGCCCGCAGGACGGGCAGGCGATGAGGTCCAGGCCCTTGCGCTCGCGCAGGCCCAGCGCCTCGAGCAGCTGGCGGCCGGCGCGGGCTTCCTCGACGGGGTCCGCGGTGAGCGAGTAGCGGATCGTGTCGCCGATGCCCTCGGCCAGCAGGGCGGCGATGCCCGCGGTGGCCTTCACCAGGCCCGCAGGCGGCGGCCCGGCCTCGGTCACGCCGAGGTGCAGCGGGTGGTCGGTGACCTCGCTGAGCTGGCGGTAGGCCTCGATCATCAGCGGCACGCTCGACGCCTTGACCGAGATCTTCACCTGGTCGAACCCGACCTCGTCGAAGTAGGCGAGCTCCATCTGGGCCGACTCGACCATCGCCTCGGGGGTGACCTGCCCGCCGTACTTCTGGTACAGCCGCTCGTCGAGCGAGCCACCGTTGACGCCGATGCGGATCGGCACGCCGCGGTCCTTGGCCTCCTGGGCGATGAGCTTGATGTGCTCGGGGCGGCGGATGTTGCCCGGGTTCAGGCGGAGGCAGTGCACGCCGGCCTCGAGCGCGGCGAGCGCCATGCGGTGGTTGTTGTGCACGTCGGCCACGATCGGCACCGGCGAGCGGGGCACGATGTGGGCCAGCCCGGCCGCGGCGTCGGCGTCGTTGCAGGTGCAGCGCACGATGTCGGCGCCGGCCCCGGCGAGGGCGTAGATCTGCTGGAGGGTGCCGTCGACGTCGGCCGTCTTGGTGGTGGTCATCGACTGGACCGAGACCGGCGCCCCGCCACCGACCGCGACCGGGTTGGCCGGGTGGGCGAGCACGATGCGCCGGGTGGCCCGCCGGGGTGCGAGGCCGAGCGGGTGGTCGCCGCCGTCGGGCCCGTTCACCGCCCCACCAGCGGGTTGGCGAGATCGAGGTAGATGGTCGAGATGAACAACATGGCCAACACCGCTACCACGCCGTAGGTGAGCGGCAGCAACCGGGCGACGTCGGTGAAGTACCGCCGCTGGCCGAGCCGCTTCTCCTGGATGCGCTCGTAGACGGCGATCGCGACGTGCCCGCCGTCGAAGGGCAGCAGCGGGGTGAGGTTGATGAGGCCGATGCCGATGTTCACGAGGGCGAAGATCAAGATGAGCTGGGCGGGGTCGGCGGCGCCCGCCGAGGACCCGACCTGCACCAGGCCCACGATCGACAGCATGCGGTTCTCGCCGCGGCCGGCCGAGGCCACCTGGTTCGGTGTGGCCTTGGTCCAGGTGCTGCCACCGCCGGGGGACGTCGTGGTCTTGGCCTCCTCGAGCGGGTGCTCGGCCGCGTCGCGGTCCTCGCGGGCGTCGCTGACCTGGCCGGCGAAGCCCTTGATGCCGCTCGGCGAGAAGAACGAGCCCAGACCCCCGAGCGACAGGCGGGCGATCGTCCAGAACTCCTGCGGGGTGGCGATCAGGCCCTCGATCGGGTTGAGGCGCTCGACCGCCGGGGACTGGTCGCCCACGCCGAGGCAGCAGCCGTCGACGCTCAGGAGGTCGAGGCCGCGGACCTCGACCTGGGCGGTGCGGCGCTCGTCGCCCCGGAGGTAGGCCACCTCGACCGTCTTGCCGTCGAGCGGGGCGACGACCTCGGTGAAGTAGTCCTTGCCGGCGGGCGTCGCGCCGTCGATCGACAGGATCAGGTCGTCGGGCTGGAGCCCCGCCTTGGCGGGCCCGGACCCGGGAGCGACCTCGCCGACGTACCACTGGCGGAAGCTGTGCGGGGTGAGCTCGGTGGTGCGGGTGCGGCCGTCGCGCTCGTAGGTGAGCGCCACGCTCTCGCCCTTCAGGGCGGTCACCTGCGGCTTGAGGTCGTCGAAGGGCTGCACCGACTCACCGTCGATGGTGAGCAGGCGGTCCCCCTCGCGCAGGCCCGCCTCGTCGGCCGCGCTCCCGGGCACGACCTTGCCGACCTCCCAGTTGCGGGCGATGGCCTGCGGGTCGACGGTGCCCATCGGCTGACCGATGCCGACCAAGGCGATGAAGATGAGCACCAGGGCCAAGATGAAGTGCATCGTGGACCCGGCCACCGCGACGCCGATGCGCTGCCAGAACGACTTCTGGCGGTAGGTGCGGGCCTCGTCCTCGGGCGGCACCTCGTCGAGGTTGCTCATCCCGATCACCTTCACATAGGCGCCCGCGGGGATCAGCTTGATGCCGTACTCGGTCTCGCCCCGGTGGACCGACCACAGGCGCGGCCCGAAGCCGAGGAACGCCTCGGTGACCTTCATGCCGGCCCGCTTGGCCATCACGAAGTGGCCGAGCTCGTGGAGCGTGATCAGAAGCGCGATCGCCAGGATCGTGACCAGCATCCACGGCCAGGTGATCCCCACGAGCACGAGCACGGCGGCGAGCCCGGCGAGACGCAACCCGGCGTGCGGGACGCCGGCGGGCGCCGGGGGGATCGGCGGCGGGTCGTCGTGGCGATCGGGGCCGGCACCGTCGGGGGCGGGCGTCGTGAGCGTCTCGGTCATCGGGGGAGGTCCTCGGGGGTGGGGATCCCCATCACGCTACGGGCTTCCGCCCGGGCCCGGCGGTCGGCCTCCACCACGTCGGCGACGCTCGCCAGCTCGGCGCCGTCGTGGCGGTCGAGCACCGAGGCGGCGACCGCGGCGATGTCGGCCCAGGCGATCCGGCCCTCCAGGAAGGCGGCGACCGCCTCCTCGTTGGCGGCGTTGAGCCACGCGGGCGCCGACCCTCCGGCGCGCCCCGCGGCGTAGGCGAGGCCGAGGCACGGGAAGGCCTCGTGGTCGGGCGGCTCGAAGTCGAGGCGTGACAGCGCGGCCCAATCGATGGCGCCGAACGGCGTGGCCAGCCGATCGGGCCAGGCCAGGGCGTACCCGATGGGCAGGCACATCGTGGGGTTGGAGAGCTGGGCGATGGTGGAGCCGTCGGTGAAGGTGACCATGGAGTGCACGATCGACTGGGGGTGCACCACGACGTCGATCTCGTCGAAGCCGATCCCCACCCCATCGGCACCGGCGGGCACCCCGAACAGCTCGTGGGCCTCGATCACCTCGAGGCCCTTGTTCATCAGCGTCGACGAGTCGACGGTGATCTTCGGGCCCATCGACCAGGTGGGGTGGGCCAGCGCATCGTCGACCGTGACCGACGCGAGGTCCTCGGCCCGGCGGCCGCGGAAGGGCCCGCCGCTGGCGGTGAGCACCAGGCGGTGCACGCGGGCCGGGCCGGCCTCGTCGCGCGACCGCAGGCACTGGTGGATGGCACCGTGCTCGCTGTCGACCGGGACCAGCTCGGCCCCGGGGGTGCGCCGGGCGCGCTGCACGACCGGTCCCCCGGCGATGAGCGACTCCTTGTTGGCCAGGGCGAGCCGGCGCCCGGCCTCCAACGTGGCGAGGGTGACCTCGAGCCCAGCGAAGCCGACGACCCCGTTCACGCACACGTCGGCCTCGGCGCCGAGGCTCGCGAGACCGGCGGTGCCAGCCCGGACCTCGATGCCGGGCAGGCGAGCCGCGATCGCCGGTGCCGCCGCCTCGTCGGCCACGGCCACGATGCGAGGACGGACCGCCTCGGCCTGGGCGACCAGCTCGTCGGCCCGGGCGCCGCTCGCACCGATGGCGACCACCTCGAACCGATCCGGTTCGGCCGCCACGACCTCGAGGGCCTGGGTGCCGATGGAGCCGGTGGACCCGGCGAGGGCGACGGTGGTGGGCACCGCGGGGCTCAGACGAGGTGCCCGACGGCCACCGCGAGCCAGAAGACCGTGGGGAGCACGAACAGCATCGAGTCGAACCGGTCGAGCACGCCGCCGTGGCCCGGCAGGATCGTGCCCATGTCCTTGACGCCGAGGTCGCGCTTGAGCAGCGACTGGCACAGATCGCCGAGCGGGGCGGCGCACGCGGCGCCGACGCCGAGCAGCAGGGCGGGGCCGAAGCCGGTCCACGGTCCCTTGCCGACGATGCCGACCACGATCAGCGTCATCACGAATGCCGCGCCCATGCCGCCGACCAGGCCCTCGATCGTCTTGTTGGGGCTGGCCGTGGTGAGGGGTCGGTGGCCCATCGACCGACCCACGAAGAGGCCGGCGACGTCGTAGGCGACGGTGGCGAGGATGGCAGTGACGAGCAGCGGGGTGCCGTCGTGCAGGCCGAGGATCGCGGCGGCCGACGACCCGAGGCCGCCGATCCAAGCCACGCCCAGCAGGGTGGCACCCGAGCCCTCGAGCACCCGGGGATCGGGCCCACCGGCGCCGACGAGGTACCAGCACAGCACCGTGACCACCACGAGGAACCCGATCAGCGGATAGGCCATCGGGCCACGCCAGTACACGGCGACCGGGAACAGGGTGCAGGCCACGATGCCCACCAGGGTGGCGGCCTCCCAGCCAACCTTGCGCAGCACCGCGAAGTACTCGACGGCGGCGAAGGCGAGGGCGGCGGTGACCATGGCGACCATGTAGGCCGGGCCGAGGAACATCAACACGACGGCGAGGCCCGCGAGGCCGCCGCCGACGAGCGCGGCGGTGGTGATGTCGCGGTCACCCGAGGGGCCGTGGCCGAGGGGGGCCGGGGCCCACTCGTCGGCGTACGCCGGTTCGTCGTGCACCGAGCCCTGCTCCACGTGGCCGTCCCCCTCGTCGTACCAGTCCGTCTCGTCGTTCCAGCCTGCCCCAGCGGGGTCCTCACCGTGGGGACCACCGCTCGAGGCGCTCCAGTCGTCGCCGCCGACCTCGAAGCGCGGCGTGGCGACCGGTTCGGCCGGCGGGGCGTCGACGACGTCCGCGGTGCGCTCCTCGACGCGCGCCTGCAGGTCGTCGAACCCGAAGTACTCCTCGTGCAGCGGGGCGTCGGCGTCGTGGCCGAGTGCACCGATGCGGACCTCGTCACCGTCCTCGGCGAGGCGCTCGACGAAGCCGTCGTCGCTCCAGTCGTCATCGGCGTCGCGCCAGCGGGGCGTGGAGGTGGCGAAGGACGACCAGGCGTCGAGATCGCTGCCGTCGTCGTCGATCAGCGGGCCCTCGTCGCCGATCAGGACCGCGGGGACCTCGCCGGTGGGCGGCTCGGACCAGTGCGGCAGCGCCACCGGACCGGTGACGGGATCGGGCGCGGGCTGCACCGGGGGCCGCTCGATGCGGGTGGGGTCGGCGCTGGCGTCGAGCGGGAACCGCAGGGCGGGCCGGGGGCCGGCGGGCGGCGACGGCGGGCGGTCGCCGTAGCGGAGCTGGTCGTCGCTGCGACGGGCGACGATGTCGTCGCGCTCCATCGCCTCGGCGGCCTCGTCGGGGCCGATGATCCGGACGCCCTCGGCGTCGTCGGTGGGCAAACGATCCTCGGGCCGGGATCCGTGCTGGTCGTCCATGGCACCTCCAGTGCGAACCACCGTGGGGGCCACCCTCACGGTCGGGCGACGGTCCGCCACCCCGGTTCTGATGTCGTCGGCAAGGGGACCCCTCGGTCACCCCACCCGGTCAGTCTTCGAGCAGTTCGCGTTCCTTCTGGCCCAGCGCGACGTCGATCTCGGCCTCCGCCGCGTGGGTGAGCTTGTCGAGTTCCTTCTCGGCGCGGGCGAGCTCGTCCTCGCTGAGGTCGCCATCCTTCTCGAACGCCTCGAGCTCGTGGCGGCCCGACCGGCGCGCGTTGCGCACCGAGATCCGGCCCTCCTCGGCCATGGCCTTCACGACCTTGACGAACTCCTTGCGGCGCTCGGCGGTGAGCGGCGGGAACGACAGGCGGATGTTGTTGCCGTCGTTGCTGGGGTTGAGGCCCAGGTCCGAGCTGCGGATCGCCTTCTCGATGGCGCCCATGGCGTCCTTGTCGTAGGGCGAGATCACCAGCATCCGGGCCTCGGGCACCGAGAACCCGGCGAGCTGCTGCAGGGGCACCTCGGAGCCGTAGTACTCGACGCGGATCTTCTCGACGAGGGCCGGCGCGGCCCGTCCGGTGCGGATGCCCCCGAACTCGGCCCGCGTGTGGTGGACGATCTTGGCCATGCGCTCGCGCGCATCGTCGAGGACCATCGCCACCATCTCGTCGCTCATCGGGTCACCTTCAGCGGCTGGGTCACTGCACCAGGGTACCGACTCCCTGCTCGCCGGTGAGGACACGCCGGAGATTGCCCACGGCAAGCGCGTCGTACACGACGATCGGGAGGTCGTTGTCCATGCAGAAGGTGATGGACGTGTGGTCCATCACGTTGAGGCCGCGGTTGAGCACGTCCATGTAGGTGACCGTGTCGAGCTTGGTGGCCTCGGGATCGAGCTTGGGGTCCGCGGTGTAGACGCCGTCGACGCCCGAGTGGGTGCCCTTGATGACGGCGCCGGCCGACAGCTCGGCGGCGCGCAGGGCGGCCGGGGTGTCGGTGGTGAAGAACGGGGCGCCGAGGCCGCCGGCGAGGATCACCACGCGGCCCTTCTCGAGGTGGCGCATGGCCCGGCGGCGGATGTAGGGCTCGGCGATCTGCTCCATGTGCACCGCGGTCATGACGCGGGTCGGCTGGTTCAGCTGCTCGAGCGTGTCCTGGAGGGCCAGCGAGTTGATGACGGTGGCGAGCATGCCCATGTAGTCGGCCTGGGCGCGGTCCATGCCGGCGCCGGCGCCGGTCATGCCCCGCCAGATGTTGCCGCCGCCGATGACGACGGCGATGTCGACGCCCATGGTGCGGGCGTCGACGATCTCGTTGGCGAGCTGGCGCACCACGGCGCCGTCGATGCCGAACCCCTCCGACCCGGCGAAGGCCTCGCCCGAGAGCTTGAGCACGACCCGGGGCCAGCGCGACGCCGGGGCGGTGGGTTCGTTCGCCACGATCAGGCCCCGATCGCCACCAGGGCGAACCGGACCAGCGTCGCGTCGCCCAGGTGCTGGGCGACGGTGGACTTGTCGTCCTTCACGTAGGGCTGCTCGAGGAGCACCCGCTCCTTGAACCACCCGTTGAGGCGGCCCTCGACGATCTTCTCGATCGCGGCCTCGGGCTTGCCCTCGGCGCGGGTGATGCCCTCGAGCGTCTCGCGCTCCTTGGCGACCTCGTCGGCGGGGACCTCGTCGCGGTTGAGGTAGCCGGGCTTGGCGAAGGCGATGTGGACGGCGACGTCGTGGGCGAGCTCGGCGCTGCCACCGGCGACCTCGACGATGACGCCGAGCACGCCACGGCCGTCCTGGCGGTGGATGTAGGTGTCGATGACGTTGCCCTCGGCGGGCACGACCTGGACGACGTCGCCCAGCTCGATGTTCTCCTTCAGGAGGACCTTCATGTCGTCGATGGCCTCGGTCTTGGCCGACACAGCCTCGGGGCCACCGGCCGCGGCCAGCTGGGCGATCTCGTCGACGAGCGCCACGAAGGCGTCGGACTTGGCGACGAAGTCGGTCTCGCACTTGAGCACGGCGACCGCCGCGGCGCCGTCGGCGGTGGCGACGGCCACGGTGCCCTGGCTGTTGTCGCGGTCCTCGCGGGCGGCCGACTTGGCCAGGCCCTTCTCCCGCAGCCACTTCGTGGCCGCCTCGGCGTCACCACCGTTCTCCTGGAGCGCCTTCTTGGCGTCCATCATCCCGGCACCGGTCGCCTGGCGCAGGGCCTGCACGTCCTTGGCGGTGAACTCAGGCATCGGTGGGGGTCTCCTCGGGGGTGTCGGGGGTGGTGGCCTCGTCGGCGGCGGGCGCCGGGGCCTCCTCGGCGGCGGGGGCCGGCGCCTCGGCGGCAGCGGCCTGCTG
>CAZUYW010000061.1:3523-13644 GCA_964624775.1 uncultured Iamiaceae bacterium | reverse complement strand
CTTCTCGGGCTGCGAGACCGACTGCGGCCAGGCCATGTTCAACGACGTCGGCGTCGTCGGTGCCGTGCGCACCAACCCCGACGGCACCACCGAGGCCGGCTTCCGCGTGTTCGTCGGCGGCGGCCTCGGCGCCAACCCGTTCCCGGCCATGGCCCTGGAGGACTTCACCCCCAAGGAGGAGCTCCTCCCCACGATCGAGTCCGTGCTGCGGGTGTTCAACGCCACCGGCAACCGCGACAACAAGCTCCGCGCCCGCATGAAGTGGGTCATCCAGACCCTCGGGTGGGAGGAGGCGCAGCGGCGCATCCTGAAGGAGCGCAAGTTCCTGCTGGCGTCCTCGTCGTGGCCGGGCGGCATCCCCGAGTACGTGCAGCAGCACGGCGACGAGCCCGCGGGCGTCCACAGCGACATCGAGGTCACCCCGATGGGTCAGGGCACGCCCGTGACGATCCGCTCGACGGATCCGTACACGGCGTGGGACGACGCCAACGTCGTGCGCGGCACCGCCAAGGGCACCGTGTCGGCCTACGCCTGGGCCAAGCTCGGCGACATCACCTCGGACCAGTTCCGGGCCCTCGCCTCGATCCAGCGCGAGTTCGACGCCGAGGTGCGGTTCACGAACCGCCAGAACCTCGTGTTCCGCAACCTCACCGAGGAGCAGCTGCCCAAGCTGTTCGCCCGCCTCGAGGCCATCGGCATGGCCAAGCCCGGCGCCGAGCTCTCCCGCGACGTCGTGTCCTGCCCGGGCGCCGACACCTGCAACCTCGCGGTCACCCAGTCCCGCGGCCTCGCCGACGCCATCTCGGCCAAGCTCGACGAGGAGGGCCTCGCCGAGATCGGCGGGATCCGCACCAACATCTCGGGCTGCACGAACTCGTGCGGCCAGCACCACATCGCCGACATCGGCTTCTCGGGCGCCGAGCGCCGGGCCCACGGCCAGTCCGCGCCGGGCTACACCATGCTGCTCGGCGGCTACGTCGGCCAGACCCAGGTGCACTTCGGCGAGCGGGCTCTGCGCCTCCCCGCCAAGAACGCCCCGGAGGCCGCAGCACGGGTCGTGCGCCGCTTCGCCGGCGAGCGCGAGGCCGGCGAGTCGTTCCGGGGCTGGATGGACCGCATCGGCGGCGTCGCCACCCTCGCTGCCGACCTGAAGGAGCTCGACGAGTTCCCGATGCCCGACGACGCGCCCGACTTCTACGTCGACTATGGCGAGACCGGTCCCTACGTGGCCGAGGTGGGCGACTCGGAGTGCGCCACGTGAGCGCCGCCGAGGTGGCCACCGACACCGAGACCCCGATCCGCCAGCTCGCCCGGGCCGGCGCCAGCGTGCCGCTGCCCGGCACGCACCGCGTCGACTGGACCGACGAGGAGCTCGCCGAGCTCAGCGCCGAGATGGAGTCCTGGCCGGCATCCAAGATCGTGCAGTGGGCCGCCGACACGTTCGGCCACCACCTGGCCATGACGGCGTCGATGACCGATGCCGTGCTGATCGACCTCGCCGTGAAGGCCGACCCCGCCATCGAGGTCATCTTCATCGACACCGGCTACCACTTCCCCGAGACCCTCGCCACGGTCGAGGAGGTGCGGCGCCACTACGGGCTCAACCTGCGGATGATGACCGTCGCCCGCCAGCAGGAGGAGCTGTGGGAGGCCGACCCGGAGAACTGCTGCTCGGCCGTGAAGGTCGGCCAGCTCGACCGGGCGCTCGCCGCCAAGGACGCCTGGATGAGCGGCCTTCGGCGCACCGAGTCCGACACCCGGGCCTCGGCGCCCATCGTCACCCGTGACCTGCGGGGCCTGGTGAAGCTCAACCCGCTCGCGACTTGGACCGACGACGACGTCGACGCCTACATCGAGGCTCACGACATCATCGTCAACCCGCTCACCAAGATGGGCTACCCCTCGATCGGCTGCATGCCGTGCACGACCCCGGTCGCCGACGGCGAGGACCCCCGAGCCGGGCGCTGGCGCAACTCCACCAAGAAGGAGTGCGGCCTCCACCTCTCGTGAGGCCGCATGCCCGCCGGTCTCGCCGGGTCGGGTGGCTCAGGGGAGCTTCTGGCTGACGGTGAGCCCGTCGGCGAGGGCCAGCAGGACGGTGGTGACCCGGGGGTCGGCGGCGACGGTGTCGTTGTAGGCCCGCAGGGCCTCGGTGTCCGCGTCGGTGACCGAGGGGTCGACGATCAGGCCGCTCCAGAGCGTGTTGTCGGCCACGATCCACCCGCCCGGGCGCAGGCGGGGCACCAGCTCCTCGAAGTAGGCGAGGTAGCCGGTCTTGTCCGCGTCGATGAAAGCCAGGTCGATCACCGGGTCCTCGGGCAGGGCGCGGAGGGTCTCCACCGCCGGTCCGATCCGCAGCTCGATGCGGTCGGCCACGCCTGCGTCCTCCCAGGCATCCCGGGCGATCGCCGTCCACTCCTCGGACACGTCGCACGCGAGCAGGTGCCCGTCCGCCGGAAGGCCGCGGGCGACGGCGAGCGCGGAGGTGCCGGTGAACGTGCCCACCTCGACCGCCCGGCTCACGCCACCGAACCGGGTGAGCATGGTGAGCAACGCCGCCTGGTCCGGACCGATCTGCATGCCCGCCGCCGGGCCGAGGGCCTCGGTGCGCTCGGTGAGGCGGGCCGCGACCGGGTCGAGCGCCGGCGCGTGGGCCAGGACGTAGGCGTTCAGGGTGTCGTCGAGCAGGAAGGAGCGGGGGCTCATGGCGACCTCGGGAGGGTGACGGCAGGCCTCGGGACCGGCCCGCCTCGGGGAGCGGGCTACGGTGCCCGCCGGGGCGTGCGCCAGATGGCGCACGACGAGAGGAGGGTACTGCGGTGACCGAGATCCACGGCTTCTGCGACGACGCGTTCAGCTCCGTCCGCGCCACGTTCGAGGGCAGCTTCGCCCAGGGCAACGAGCTCGGCGCCAGCGTCTGCGTCACCCACCACGGGCGACCCGTCGTCGACCTGTGGGCGGGCGATGCCGACACGGCCGGCACGCCGTGGGCCGAGGACACGATCGTCAACGTGTGGTCGACCACCAAGACCATGGCCGCCATGGTGATGCTCGTGCTGGCCGACCGCGGCCAGATCGACCTCGACGCGCCGGTGGCCGCCTACTGGCCCGAGTTCGGCGCCAACGGCAAGGAGGGCGTGCTGGTGCGCCACATCCTCGGCCACACCGCTGGCGTGCCCGGCTGGGACCCCGCGATCGGCGTCGACACCCTCCTCGACCGCGAGGCGGCCTGCGCGATCCTCGCGGCACAGGCCCCCTGGTGGGAGCCGGGCTCCCAGTCCGGGTACCACCTGATCACCCAGGGCCACATCGAGGGCGCCATCGTCGAACGGGTCACCGGCCGCTCCCTCGGGACCTTCTACCGGGAGGAGATCGCCGAGCCGCTCGGGATCGACTTCCACATCGGGCTGCCCGAGTCCGAGGAGGGCCGCGTCGGCGAGATGGTGCCACCGAGCCTCGACGCACTGCTCAGCGAGGCCGGTGGCGGTGCCGCCCCCGACAGCGTCGCCGTGCGGGCCACGCTCAGCTGCATGCTCGACCTCACCGAGCAGAACACCCGGGCCTGGCGGGCCGCCGAGATCCCGGCGGCCGGCGGCACCGGCAACGCCCGCGCCGTGGCCCGCGCCCACGCGGTGCTCGCCAACGGTGGCGAGCTCGACGGCGTGCGGCTCCTCTCCCCCGCCACCATCGACCGCATCTTCGAGGTCCAGTCCGAGAACGTCGACCTCGTGCTCGGCATGAAGATGAAGCTCGGCATCGGCTTCGGGCTCATGAACGAGACCATCCCGCTGTCGACCAGCGAGAAGGCCTGCTTCTGGGGCGGCCTCGGCGGGTCGATCGCGGTGATCGACCTCGACAACGAGATGACCGTCGCCTACACGATGAACAAGATGAGCACGGCCATGGCCGGCGACCTGCGCGGCGCCATGCTCGTGCTCGCGGCCAACGCCGACGTCGCCAACCTCGGCTGAGCCCCTTCAGATCGAGCGACCCGCCGCCGCCCAGTACTCGTCCTTGAGGAGCCGCTTGTAGAGCTTCCCGGTGGGATGCCGGGGCAGCTCGTCGCGGAAGTCGACGGTGCGCGGGCACTTGAGGTCGGCCAGGTGCTCGCGGCAGAACGCGATCAGCTCGTGCTCGAGCTCGGGACCGGCCACCACGCCGTCGGCCGGCTCCACCACCGCCTTCACCGCCTCGCCGAAGTCATCGTCGGGCACCCCGAACACGGCCACGTCGGCGACCGACGGATGCATGGCCAGCACGTTCTCGGCCTCCTGGGGATACACGTTCACGCCGCCGGTGATGATCATGTACGCCTTGCGGTCGGTGAGGTACAAGAAGCCCTCGTCATCGACGTAGCCGACGTCGCCGAGCGTGCTCCACCCGTTCGGGTGGCGCGAGGCCGCGGTCTTCTCCGGATCGTTGTGGTACTCGAAGCGCGACTCGGACTCGAACCAGATCGTGCCGGGCTCCCCAGCGGGCACCTCGACACCCTCGTCGTCGCAGATGTGCAGCTGGCACAGCAGGGGGCGACCGACGGTGCCGGGATGGGCGAGCCAGTCCTCGGGCCCGCAGTAGACGAACCCGTTGCCCTCGGTGCCGGCGTAGTACTCGTGCACCACCGGGCCGAACCACTCCATCATCGCCGCCTTGGCCGGCACCGGGCACGGGGCCGCGGCGTGGATGATCATCTCCATCGAGGACACGTCGTAGCGGTCCCGCACCTCCTGGGGCAGCTTCAGCATCCGCAGGAACATGGTGGGCACCCATTGGCTGTGGGTGATGCGGTGCTCCTGGATGACGGCCAGCGCCCGCTCCGGCTCGAAGCGCTCCATGATCACGACGGTGCCGCCCGCCTGGTGGGCGGACATGGACCAGCGCAGCGGGGCCGCGTGGTACATCGGCGCCGGGCTCAGGTAGCGCATCTCGGGCCCGTACCCGAGCAGCAGCAGGCCGAGGGTGGTGACCCCGGTGGCGGTGTCGAGGGGCTGTCCGGCCGCGGCGGTGGCCACGCCCTTGGGCTTCCCGGTCGTGCCCGAGCTGTAGAGCATGTCGGTGCCGCCCACGCGATCCGGCAGCGGGTCGACGGGCTGCTCGGCGAGCGCATCCTCGTAGCGCCGGTGATCGGCGTCCTCGGCGCCGATCAGGAAGCGGGCCTCCACGCCGGGGGTGTCGGCCACGATCGCCGCGCACTGGTCGGCGGTGGCCGCGCTGCCGATGACCACGCGGGCGCCGCAGTCGTCGACGATGTAGGCGAGCTCCTCGGGGGTGAGGCGGGTGGAGGTGCACGTGTAGATCAACCCGGCGTAGGTGGCCCCCCATGTGAGCTCCATGAAGCGCACCTGGTTCTCCACGCAGAAGGCGACGTGATCCCCGGGCACAAGCCCGAGGGAGGTGAACAGGTGCGAGAGCCGGTTGGCCCGCTCGTCGAGCTCGGCGTAGGTGAGCGCGTCGCCGCTCCCGGCCATGATGACGGCGGGGCGGTCGGGGGCGGTCTCGGCGTGCAGTCCGGGGTACATGGCGCCGACGGTAGCCAGGCACGGGCCGGCCCGCTTGACCGGCGCCACCCCGGTCGGAAACGATGACGGTCGTGCGCGTCACGGCCGTCGAGGTACCGACCAGAGTCCTGGTGTTCGGGATGGCCCGACCCGACGGCACCATCGCGGCCGACGAGCTCTACGACGTGGCCGCGGCGTGCGGCCAGTCCGACGAGCAGGTCCGCTCCTGCCTGCGGCGCCTCGTGGGCGAGCGCCTCCTCGACCGCGAGGGATCGGGCCGCAGCGCCATCTTCCGCACCACCCCCGCCGGCGACGAGCTGCGCCTCGGCTCGCTGCGGCGCCACGAGCTCGCCTACCGCCAGGACTCCCGCGGCCAGGGCTGGGACGGGCGCTGGCACCTCGCCGCGTTCGCCGTGCCCGAGCACCGCCGCTCGTCGCGGGACCGGCTGCGCGACCGCCTCGTCGACGCCGGCGGCGCACCGGTCAACAACGGGCTGTACGTCTCACCCCACCCCTGGACCGACGAGGTGCGCGCCATCGCCGAGGACCTCGACGTGGTCGAGCACCTCACCCAGGCCAGCGCCGACGACCTCGAGATCGGCGGCGAGCGCGACCCCCGCGCCCTGGCCCGCCTGCTGTGGCCCGTCGACGAGCTGGCCGCCGCCTACAACCGCTTCGTCAGCGACCACTCCTATGTCGTGCCCGCCCTCGAGGCGCTGCGCAAGCACCACGACCGCATCGCCGACAGCGACTTCCTGCCCGGCGCCCTGCAGATGGTGGTCGCGTTCCAGCAGGTGTTCCTGTCGGACCCGCTCCTGCCCCCGGACCTGCTCCCGCGTCCCTGGCCGGGCCGCGCCGCCCGAGACCTGCTGGCCACCAGTCGCCGCCTCGCCCTGCGCCTGCGCGCCGAGAACGAGCGCCCCGCCCTCTTCGCCGCCTTCGACGCCCTCCTCGACTAGCTCCCGCCCCACCGTCGGTCGGCAAGCTTTTGCGAGGTTTGACCCCACATCGTGGGGTCAAACCTCACCAATCGAGGAGGCTGTCGGCGGCGGCCCGGATTTGCGAGGATCGACCCCGGTGGGTGGGGTCGGGGCTCGCAAATGCCGCTGGGTCGGGTCAGAAGCGGTTGGCGTAGCTGTAGGAGTTGAGGAGCGACGTGGTGAGGGTGCCGGTGGCCTGGGGCATCCAGGTGGTCAGCTCGCCGTTGGTCGGGACCCGACGCAGCAGCGGGAAGTACCGGGTGATCACGTTGACCTTGGCCTTGGTGGCGTTCTTGTACTCGTTCGACTCCGAGTAGCCGAGCATGACCTGGCCGCGGGTCTTGGTGCCGGCGTCGAGCACGCCCGTCCAGTAGGCGTAGCCGCTCGCGTCGGGCTCGCGGTTCAGCACGTTCTGGTACACGAGGGTCACGAAGTCGCCGTTGTCCAGGCTGCCGTAGCGGTTGGTGAACTCGCTCGACTGGGCGAAGTAGTTGGAGATCGAGGTCGGCGACCAGCCGTTGTTGACCTTCTTCCACCAGTAGGCGAGGCCCGAGGTGTCGGGGTCGCGCAGGAAGTAGGCCCGGTACAGGCGGGTCACCGCGCCCATGCGGTTCTGGTAGGCCGAGCCGGCGAGGAGCTGCTCGGTGAAGCCGGCCGGCGTGGTGCCCCCGTTGAGGGCGCTGACGCCGAGGTACAGCTCGTTGGCGGTGGGCTGGCGGTCGAACAGGTCGAGGTACTGGCGCTTCACGAACGCGGTCGCGTCGGGCTGGGCGCCGTACCGGATCTGCCACTTGATCCAGTTCGTGAACATGCGGACGTCGGTGTAGACGCCGGGGAAGTCGGCCAGGGCGCACTCCTCGCCCCAGCTCGTGATGCCCATCTGGGTCCAGGTGCCGGCGAGCTTCACCACGAGCGGACCACCGCTGTCACCCTGGCAGGTGTCCTTGCCGGCGTCGCTCGCGCAGGTCATGGTGCTGGCCACGAACCCGGACCCGTAGGCGGCGGCGCACTGGGCGTCGGACTTCGTCTTGACGACGACCTGCCGCAGGTAGGTGGGGTACGAGCCCTGGTAGGACACCGAGCCCCAGCCGGTGGCGGTGGCCGAGGTGCCCGACGGGAGCTCGCTGCTCGAACCGCTGACCAGGGCGACGGGCGTCACCGTGGTCGGCTTGTCGAGGCGGACGAGGGCGACGTCGCGGTTGTAGGTCTTGCCGTCGAACCCGTCGATCACCCGGATCTCCGCCGCGTGGATGCGGGTGCCGCCGGACACGAGCGACTGGGTGCCGACGAGGATGTCGAGATCGGAGGCGGCGAGCAGGCCATCACCGTCGGAGCGGTAGTCCACGCAGTGGGCCGCGGTCAGGACCCACGACTGGCTGATGACCGCGCCGCCGCAGAACTGGGCGTCGAAGTTGTCCGACACGTTGCGGTGCAGCAGCCCGACCTGCCAGGGCCACTCCCCCGGCGTGGCGTCGACCCCGCCGACGATGTTCGGCTGCGCCTCGGGCCCCGTCGTGGCCTTCTCCTGGGGCGTGGGCAGGGTGGGGCGCTCGTCGGCGGAAGCCGCGTTGGCGCCGAGCACCGACCAGGCGAGCGCGACAGCGAGGACGAGCAGCGCACGGCGCGCCGTGCTCCGGGGGGTGAGCTTGGACATCGGGCCTCCATGATCCGCCGCGGACGCCCCGAGACTAGCTGTCCAGATCGTCGGGGTTCGGCCGATCAGGCCAGGTTCTCGACGAACTTCTCGAGCTGGCGCAGGTTGCGGCACTCGAACGTGCCGTCGCAGTACATGCCGTAGTCGCCCACGATCGAGTCGCCGGTGTCCCAGTAGGACCGGGGCTCGGGGTTCAGCCAGTAGACGTGGCGGGCCCGGTGCTGCATCTCCTTGATGACCCAGCTCTGTGAGGCGTGGTAGTTGTTCCGCGCGTCGCCGAGGATCATCACGGTGGTCTTGGGGCCGATCTCCTTGCCCCACTTGTTCCAGAAGACCTCGAAGGCGTGCCCGTAGTCCGAGTGGCCGTCGACCCACACGACGTCGGCCTCGGTGTTGACCCGGTGCACCGCCTCGGTGACGTCCTCGACGCCCTCGAAGAACGAGGTCACCTCGTCGATGCCGTCGATGAACACGAACGACCGGACCTTGGAGAACTGGCCGCTGATCGCGTACACGAGCATCAGCGTGAAGCGGGCGAAGGCGGCGACCGATCCGGAGATGTCGGCGATGACGAAGATCTCGGGCTTGTGCGGCCGCGGGTGGCGGAACTTGGGCTCGGCGGGCACGCCGCCGTAGGACAGCGAGGCGCGCACGGTGCGGCGGAAGTCGAGCGGGCCCCGGCGGTTGTGGCGGCGCTTGCGGGCCAGCCGGACGGCGAGCCGGCGCGTGAGCGGGATGAGCGCCTTGCGGAGCCCGACCATCTCCTCGCGGGAGGCGTGCATGAAGTCGACGTCCTCGGGCAAGGGCTTGCGCAGCGTCTTGGCCATGGCCTCGACGCCGCGATCGGCCACGAGGCGACGGCGGATCTCGGCTTCGATCTCCTTCTTGAGCGCCTCGATGCGGTGCTCGTACTCGTCGCGCTCGAGGCGCTCCTCGAGGGCGGACAGCGCTTCGTCGGCCTGCTGGGCCTGCTCGCGGCGCTGGTCCATGAGCTTCTCGAGCAGGCCGTCGAGGTCGAGGTTCCGCAGCGTGCGGTACAGGTAGTAGGTGCCGCCGACGGGCCGACCCGGCTCCATGCCGGCGAAGCGCTTCACCGCCTGGCGGGCGATGGCGCGCATCAGGGCCTCGTCGCCCTTCATCATCGCCTGGTACAGGAGCTGCTGGAGCTCCTCGGGCGTGAGGGCGTCGCCGCCGCCCTGGCCCGACTGGCCCTGACCCTGGTCCCCGGCGCCGTCGTTCTCCTGGTCGAGGAGCTCGGCGAGCTGGTCGTCGAGGGTGTCGTCGTCGATGCCGTACTTGGAGCCGCGCAGCGAGAAGTAGACCTCGAACACGGTCTCGAACGAGCGCCAGTGCGCGTTGTTCTTCACGAGGGTGGCGGCGAGCGCGTACTTGAACGCCTCGCGATCCTCGAGGGGGATGTGGCGGATGGCCTCCATCGCGTCGAGGTTCTCGGTGAGGCTGACGGGCAGCCCGGCCTCGCGCAGCTCGATGATGAAGCCGTTGAGCAGTTCGAGGATGGGCTCGCCGACGGCGACCGGCTCGCTCACGACGGCCCTACTTGGGTCCGGGGGCGAACTGCTTGAGGCCCTGCTTGTCGGCGGCGAACTCGCGCACCGCCTTGGCGATGTCGCTCTGGTACTTGAGCAGGATGTTCGCGGTGTCCGAGGCGGTCTCGGCGTCGACCTGCTCCACCCCGAGCAGCATGAGGGTCTTGGCCCAGTCGAGGGTCTCCGACACCGACGGCGACTTCTTCAGCTCGAGCTGGCGCAGCGACCGGACGATGCGGGCGACCTGGTCGGCGAGGTTCTCGGTGATGTCCGGAACCTTGGTCAGGACGATCTCCTTCTCGCGCTCCATGTCGGGGTAGTCGACGTGGAGGAAGAGGCAGCGGCGCTTGAGCGCCTCGGAGAGCTCACGGGTGTTGTTGGAGGTCAGGAACACGAGCGGGATCTGCTTGGCGGTGATCGTGCCGAGCTCGGGGATCGAGACCTG
>CAZUYW010000061.1:1615-3513 GCA_964624775.1 uncultured Iamiaceae bacterium | reverse complement strand
ATCTCGAGGAGCAGGGCCTCGGTCTCGACCTCGACGCGGTCCACCTCGTCGATCAGGAGGACCACCGGCTCGTCGGCCCGGATGGCCTCGAGCAGCGGGCGCTGGAGGAGGAACTCGTCGGAGAAGAGGTCGTCCTCGACCTCCTCCCAGGCATCGTCGCCCCGCTGGGCCTGGATGCGCAGGAGCTGCTTCTTGTAGTTCCACTCGTAGAGCGCCTTGGCCTCGTCGAGGCCCTCGTAGCACTGGAGGCGGATGAGGCGGGCGCCGATCATCTCGGCGACGGACTTGGCGAGCTGGGTCTTGCCCGTGCCGGCGGGGCCCTCGACCAGGACCGGCTTCTGGAGCCGGTCGGCGAGGTACACGATCCCGGCGATGCCCTCGTCGGCGAGGTAGTCGACCGTGCGCAGGCCCTCGCGCACCTCGGGAACGGACTCGAAGCGGTAGTCGGTCATGGCGGGCAGGCTACCGCCGCACTTGACCGGGGGGTCAATCAGATACGGGGCCCGGCGGGGCGGGCGATCAGCCTCGGACCTGGCCCTCGCCGCGCACGATGTACTTGGCGGTGGTGAGCTCCCGCAGGCCCATCGGGCCGCGGGCGTGGAGCTTCTGGGTGGAGATGCCGATCTCGGCGCCGAACCCGAACTCCTCGCCGTCGACGAAGCGGGTCGAGGCGTTCACGAGCACGGCCGCAGCGTCGACCTCGCGGGTGAAGCGCTCGGCGGCCGCGAACGACGAGGTCACGATGGCCTCGCTGTGCCCGCTGCCGTAGCGGGCGATGTGGGCGATGGCCTCGTCGATGCCCTCGACGACGCGCACCGCCAGCTTGAGGTCGAGGAACTCCTGGGCCCAGTCCCCCTCGGTGGCGGGCGCGGCAGCGGTGAGCAGCGCGCACGCCTGGTCGTCGCCCACGAGCTCCACGCCGCTGAGCGCGGCCTCCACCGCGGGCAGGAACGACGGGGCGACGTCGCGGTGCACGAGCAGCGTCTCGGCCGCGTTGCACACCGAGGGCCGCTGGGTCTTGGCGTTGACGATGATGCGCCCGGCCATCTCGAGGTCGGCGGAGGCGTCGACGTAGACGTGGCAGTTGCCGTCGCCGTCGATCACGTAGGGGACGGTGGCGTTGTCGAGGATCGAGCGGATGAGCGAGGGCCCGCCGCGCGGGATCAGGCAGTCGACGAACGCCCGCTGCTGCATGAACTCGACCGCCGCCTCCCGCGAGGTGTCCTCCACCAGGACCAGCGCGTCGGCGGGGAGCCCGACGGACTCGTAGGCCGAGCGCAGCACCGCGGCGATGGCCGTGTTGGAGCTGATCGCACCCGACGAGCCCCGCAGGAAGGCGGCGTTGCCGGACTTGAGGCACAGCCCCGCCGCATCGGAGGTCACGTTCGGACGGTTCTCGTAGATGATCGCCACCACGCCCAGGGGCACCCGCACCCGCGAGATGGCCAGGCCGTTGGGACGCACCCACCCGTCGAGCACCTCACCCACCGGATCGGGCAGGCCCGCGACCTGGCGGAGGCCGTTCGCCATGGCGGCCACCCGCCCCGCGTCGAGGCGGAGCCGGTCGACGACGGTGGCCGACACGCCGTCGGCCTCGGCGCGGGCGACGTCGCGGGCGTTGGCGGCGAGCAGGTCCTCGGTGGCAGCCACCAGGGCATCGGCCCCGGCGTGCAGGGCGGCGTCCTTCTGGGAGGTGGAGGCGGTGGCCAGGACCCGGGAGGCGGCCTTGGCCCGCCGCCCGAGCTCGGGGATCGTGAGGGTGGACACGCCGGGAGGATACCGGGGCACCCTCCCCGACCCCCAAGGCCTGCCATCTAGGGTGGTCCGGTGCCCAGCCAGCCCACCCCGCCCACGGTGCGCCCCGCCACCGCCGCCGACGTGCCCGGCATCGGCCGGGC
>CAZUYW010000061.1:0-1515 GCA_964624775.1 uncultured Iamiaceae bacterium | reverse complement strand
GCCTGGCTCGACACCACGTCCTCGATGGTCGAGGTGCTGACGACGGCCGACCACAAGTTCGGCACCCGCCACAGCCGGGCCTACTACGACCGAGCGCTGCACGTGGCCTTCACCGTCGCCGCGCTCGACGCCACGCCCTCACGGGCCGAGCTCGGTGCGATCGATGTGCTGCGCACCCGCCTGCTCATCGCCATGGGCGACCTCCCGGCATCGCCCCTCACCCCGGACCAGCCGGCAGAGGGCGGGCCCGGCGCCGCCGCCACGCAGGCCCAGGGCGCGCCGTCGGCCGAGGCGGGGACCGAGCCCGAGCTGCCGCCCGCGCGGCCCATCGAGGAGCTGCTCGCCGAGCTCGACCAGCTGATCGGCCTCGAGAGCGTCAAGACCGAGGTCCGCCTGGTCACCAACCTCCTGCGGGTCCAGCAGCTGCGCGCCGAGCGCAACCTGCCGACCCAGCCCCAGAGCCGGCACCTCGTCTTCACGGGCAACCCCGGCACGGGCAAGACCACCGTCGCCCGGCTGCTGGCCGAGATCTACCGCTCGCTCGGCGTCGTCGCCAAGGGCCAGCTCATCGAGACCGACCGGGCCGGGCTCGTGTCGGGCTTCGTGGGCCAGACCGCGCTCAAGGTGATGGAGGTCGCCACCAAGGCGCTCGGCGGGATCCTGCTCATCGACGAGGCCTACGCCCTGGCGCGGGGCGGCGAGAACGACTTCGGGAAGGAGGCGATCGACACGCTGGTCAAGGTCATCGAGGACAAGCGCGACGAGCTCGTGGTGATCGCCGCCGGCTACCCCGACGAGATGGCCGACTTCATCGCGGCCAACCCGGGCCTCGCGTCGCGGTTCCCGAAGACGATCCCCTTCCCCGACTACACCGACGACGAGCTGTGGCTGATCTTCCGCGGGCTCGGCGAGGACGCCGGGTACCACCCCGACGCGGACGCCGAGGCGAAGGTCCGCGCCTGGTTCGCCTCGGTGCCCCGGGACAAGGGCTTCGGCAACGGCCGCCTGGCCCGGAACCTGTTCGAGGACGCGGTCGCCCGCCAGGCCGGTCGGGTCGTGACCCTCACCGACCCGACCGACGAGCAGCTCACGACCCTGACCGCGGCCGACATCGCCGAGCCCGGCGCTGGCCCGCGGCACGGCCAGCAGTAGCGTTCGCCCCATGAAGCAGCGGGTGCTCGCCATCGTCGGCGCGGTGGCGCTCGTGGTGATCGCCGTGGTGGCCAAGGGCACGATCCGCGGCGAGGACAACAGCGTGGTGAAGCCCCGCAAGGCCAAGCCCACCGTCGCCTGCACCCCCGACCTCGCCGATGTGTGCGACGCGCTCGCGGCGGCCGGCACGATCGCGCCCGATCCGCCGACGCTCGAGCTCGACGCCGCCAAGGCCCCGGCCGACGACATCGACGGCTGGATCACCTGGGACCCCGCCCCGCGGGTCGCGAACTACCGGGCCGGCACCTCCGGCCCGGCGGTGTGGGACGACGCCACCGCCATCGGATCGGCGGACCTGGCGCT
>CAZUYW010000060.1:10204-13657 GCA_964624775.1 uncultured Iamiaceae bacterium | reverse complement strand
GCCGCGGTGTCCGCGGTGCCGGGGGTCGAGTACGTGGAGGAGGTGCTGACGCCCATCGTCGGTGGCAACCCGACGGGCCTGCGCGACGCGCTCGCCCAGGGCGGCGTCACCACCAACGCGGTGTGCAACCCGATCCAGGACGAGGCCGACACCCAGTTGTTCGCGGCCAGCGCCCGCAGCACCAACTCGGTCGACGGGTCCGGCGTGCGGGTCGGCGTGCTGTCGGACTCCTACAACAACAAGGGTGGGGCCGCGACCGACGTGACGAACGGCGAGCTGCCCGGCCCGACCAATCCATGCGGGCACACCACCGCGGTGACCGTGCAGGCCGACGCGCCGAGCGGCGGCGCGGATGAGGGCCGGGCCATGGCCCAGGCCGTCCACGACCTCGCTCCGGGTGCGGACATCGCCTTCGCGACCGCGTTCACCAGCGACGTCGACTTCGCCAACCAGATCCGCACCCTGCAGGTGAACGGCGCCGACGTGATCGTCGACGACATCAGCTACTTCAACGAGCCGATCTACCAGGACGGCCTCATCGCCAAGGCGGCGCGCGACGTCACCGCGGCGGGCACCACCTACTTCTCGTCGGCCGCCAACTCGAACCTGATCATCGGCGGCAAGGACGTGTCCTCCTACGAGGCGCCGGCGTACCGGCCGATGGCATGCCCCTCGAACATCACCACCAGCTACGGCGAGACGGACTGCCACGACTTCAACACCGGCTCGGGCACCGACTCGGGCGACGACATCACCCTCGCCACCGGCCGCTCGGTCCTCCTGAAGCTCGGCTGGAACGAGCCGGAGTACGGCATCACCTCCGACCTCGACCTCTTCCTCGTCGACAACGCCACCGGCACCGTGGTGGCCGGCTCCACCGCCTCGAACCCGACGGGCACCAAGAAGGCCTACGAGCTCCTCAGCTACGCCAACTCGTCGGGCGTCACCAAGACGTACTCGCTCGTCGTCGGCCGGTACCAGACCACGGCCACGCCCCGGTTCAAGATCATCTCGATGAGCAACACCGGTATCAGCGCGGTGCAGTACAACTCCAGCACCGGCGGCGACGTGGTGGGGCCGACGTCCTACGGCCACAACATGCTGATCGGCGCCGGGTCCATCGCCGCCATCCCGTACAACTCGAACACGGCGCCCGAGTACTACAGCTCCCGCGGCCCGGCCACCTCCTGCTGGGGTCCGGTCGTCGGCACGACGGCCGCCACGGCGGTGTCGCCGTGCAAGGTCGACACCATCGACGTGACGGCCACCGACGGCGGGTCGAACTCGTTCTTCGGGTCGCTCGTGTCCTCGGTGTGGCGCTTCTACGGCACCTCCCAGGCCGCGCCGCACGCGGCCGCGGTCGCCGCGCTCCAGAAGGACCACCGGCCCTGCGCCACGCCCGCGCAGATCCTCGAGGCCCAGCGCTTCTCGGGCATCGCCATCGGGTCCTTCGGCGTCGACGCGATCGGTGGCGGCCGGCTCGACGCCCGCGCCGCGCTCGCCAACCTGCCGACGTGCGCGGCCCGCCCGGGCTATGCGCCCTTCGCCAGCTGGAACGCGCTGATCCAGCGCTTCTACAACGACCTCATCGGGCGGGCGCCCACCAGCGGTGAGCTGTCGAGCTGGTCCTCGCAGCTGTCCGGCGCCTCGAAGACGCCGGGCGACCTGGCGGCCGCCCTCCGGGTCAGCTCGGACAACGTCACCAACGTCGACCCCGTCACCCGCCTGTACCGGGCCTACTTCCTGCGCATCCCGGACAAGGGCGGCCTCACGTACTGGATCGGCCAGCGGCGGGGCGGCAAGTCCCTGAACACGATCTCGGACACCTTCGCCGGTTCCAGCGAGTTCACGAACCGCTACGGCTCGCTCACCAACCGGAACTTCGTCAACCTCGTGTACACCAACGTGCTCGGCCGACCCGGCGAGGCGTCAGGCGTCGACTACTGGACCGCCCAGCTCGACCAGGGCAAGAAGACGCGCGGCCAGGTGATGACCGGGTTCTCGGAGTCCAACGAGTACAAGGGCAAGCAGGCCGCCGAGGTCGACGTGTCGGTGGCGTTCGTGCTGCTGCGGGGACGCGGGCCGACCGTCCCCGAGTTCACCACGCTCGTCGGGCAGCTGGAGGGCCACACGCTCACCAACGCCGGCATGGTCGACGAGCTCCGGGCCAGCCCGGGCTACACGACCCACATCAGCGGCTGATCGGCGCCGCCGGCCTCACCAGGTGGGGTCGGCGGCGAGCAGCTCGAGGAACCCCTCGAGCGGCAGCGGCCGAGCCATGAAGTACCCCTGCGCCATCGACACGTCGAGGCGGCGCAGCTCGGCGAGCTGGTCGGCCGTCTCGACCCCCTCGGCGACCACGCGCATGCCCAGGGTCCGGGCCAGCGTCGACACGGCGGACACGATGGCCGAGTCGATGTCGCGCCGGCCGAGGCCGTCGACGAAGGTCCTGTCGATCTTCAAGAGGTCGACCGGGAAGTGCCGGAGGTAGGCGAGCGACGAGTACCCGGTGCCGAAGTCGTCGACCGCGATGAGGAAGCCGTGGTCCTTCAGGCGGGCGAGCGCGTCGGCGGTGGAGCCGACGTCCTCCATGAGGGTGTGCTCGGTCAGCTCGAGGTCGATGCAGCCCGGGTCGAGGTCGTGGCGGGCCGCCGTCTCGACCACCAGCTCGACGAGGCGAGGGTCCTCGAGCTCGGGCTGGGACACGTTCACGCCGAAGCAGAACGGCCCGTCGGACGCCGGGCGGGCATCGTCGATCGCGCGGAACGCGGCGAAGGACCGATCGAAGACGAACGCCCCGACGTCGAACATGAGCCGGGACTCCTCGGCGATCCGCAGGAACTGGTCGGGCAGGAGCAGGCCCCGGGTGGGGTGGTCCCAGCGCACCAGCGCCTCCGCGCCGCAGATCCGTCCGGAAGTCAGGTCGACCTTGGGCTGGAAGTGGACCGTGAGCTCGTCGTTGGCGATGGCGCGGCGCAGCGCCGACTCGAGGTCGAGCCGGTCGACCACCTCGCTGCGGGTCTTGGCGTCGAACACCTCGTGGTGGGCGCCGCCCCGGCTCTTGGCCCGGTACATGGCGGCGTCGGCGTCGCGGATGAGCGTGGCCGGATCGACGCCGCCCCGGCTGACGGTGATCCCCACGCTCGCGGACAGCACGAGGTGCTCGTCACCCACTTCGACCGGCTCCGCGACGGTGGCCACCAGGCGGTCGGCGAGGACCCGCGCCTCGTTGACGTCGACGATGTCTTCGGCCACCACCACGAACTCGTCGCCCCCGAAGCGGGCCACGGTGTCGCCGGGTCGGATGGATGCGGCGAGTCGTTCGCCGAAGGCGCTCAGCACGCGATCGCCGAGGCCGTGGCCGAGGCTGTCGTTCACGACCTTGAACCGGTCGAGGTCCAAGAACAGCACGGCGACCTGGGTCTCGTGGAGCTCGGCGCGCTCGAGGGCCAT
>CAZUYW010000060.1:2836-10104 GCA_964624775.1 uncultured Iamiaceae bacterium | reverse complement strand
CGCTGCAGCTGGGGCAGGATCTCGTCCTGCCACTGCACCCGGACCTGCTTGGGCAGGAACGAGGCGGTGCTGTCGAGATCGAGGCGGAGGTCGTCGAGCGCCGATTCGGTGAGTCCGTAGAAGCGTCGGGCCGCCTCGTTCAGGTAGATCGACCCGTCGTCGAAGCCGTACAGGCCGACCAGGTCGTTGGTGGCCTCGATGGCGTGGGTGATGCGATCGGTGCGCTCGGCGGCGGCCATCGCGTCGGTGACGTCGTCCATCGTCCCGACCACCGCGGTGGCGCCGTCGGGGCCCTCGATCACCGGCGAGAACGCAACCTGGACCCACCTGGAGGCCCCATCGGCCCGCCGGATCCGCAGGTTGCGCTGGGTGCGGGCGTTGCCGTCCTTCGCGGCATCGGCCTGGGCCTGGAGCTCGGGCCACTCGGCCGGGTCGACGATCTGCGTCCAGCCGCGCCCCAATGCCTCCTCGGCGGTCAGCCCGGTGATCTCGCACCACCGCCGGTTGACGTACACGCAGCTGCCCGTGCCGTCTTCCTCGAACACGCCGATCGGGGCCGTCTCGGCGAGGAGGCGGAACCGTCGTTCGCTCTCCGCGAGGTGATCGGTCTCGCGGTGGCGCAGATCGAGGCGGGTCTGGGCCTCCGCGCTGAGCGGTCGCACCTCGATCGTGAGGGGGTGGGCGGGGTCGGGGCTGCCGCTGATCGACGCCCGGACCCATCGGTAGTCACCGTCGCGGTGGCGGACCCGCAGCTCCTCCCACAGCTCGAGGTGGGGCTTGCCGGCCATCGTCTGGACCAGCGACGCGCTCACCTCCTGGTTCCGGGGGTGCAAGAAGTCGATGATCTGCCCGCCCAGCAGCTCCTCGTGCGCGTAGCCGAGCAGCAGCCCCACATCGCCGGTCACGCCGACGATGCGTCCGTCGTCGGAGACGGAGACGTTCACGGTTGGTTCGGGCACCGCGGGATTCTGCCACGCACCCACCCCCTGGGGGTGGGCTGGACCCCGGTGGGGCGTGCCGCCGTCGATCGGCCTCAGACCCGGGACGACGGTCGTCGCGCGGGGGTCGGCGCCGCCTTGGCCACGAAGCGGTGGTCCTCCACCACCCGCAGCAGGTCGAACGTCGACAACATGCCGATGACCATGTGGTGATCCACGACCACGATGTGGTGGAGGTGGTGGTTGCGCATGACCCGGGCGGCCACGTGGGGTCCGGCGGTCGGCGGCACCGTGTACACCGCGTCGGTCATCACGCTGCTCACGGGCGATCCGTCGCGGTGCTCGCCGACGAGGTCCGAGGCGGTCACGATCCCGATCGGTTCGCCCTCGGGCCCCACCACGGGCAGGGCCGACACGTGGCGGTCGTGCATCAGCCGTCGGGCGTGCCCGATCCGCTCGTGCTTGGTGACCGTCACGACCGGCGACACCATCAGGTCGCTCACCGTCGCGTTCATGGCGCTCCTCTCGTTGCCTGTGCACAACATGAGCCGCGGCGGTCACGCGGTGAAGGGCCGAATGACCCCGAATGGGCAGGTCGCACGGCATGGCGCAGCAGGGTCCTCGGAGGGGTCCTCGTGCCCTATCGGGGCGGGCCGGTTCGGGTGACGATCGAGCCGTGATCGAACTCCGCGGCGTGAGCCGTGCGTACGAGACCACCGGGGGCACCGTGCACGCGCTGCGGGAGGTGGACCTGGCGGTGGACGACGCGTCGTTCGTCGCGGTCGTCGGCCCGCACGGGTCCGGCAAGTCGACCCTGCTCAACATCCTGGGCGCCATCGAGCTCCCCACCTCCGGCTCGGTCCTCGTGGACGGCGAGGACCTGGCGATGGCGCCCCCGCTCCGCCTCGACGACTACCGGCGGCACCAGGTCGCGCAGGTCTTCCAGGAGGCGAGCCTGTTCCCATCCCTGACCCTGCTCGAGAACGTCCGGCTGGGAGCCGGCGTCGCCGGCCGCCCCGACGCCGACGACGAGGCGCGCGGGGCGCTCGACGCGGTGGGCCTGGGTGACCGGGCCGGTTGGTTCCCGGCCCGGCTGGCACCCGGCGACCAGCGCCGCGTCGCCCTGGCCCGAGCCCTCGCGTCGGGGAATCCCGTGGTGCTCGCCGACGACCCGACCGGGGGCCTCGACATCGAGGCGGGACGGGCCATCCTCGACCTGTTGCACCGGGAGGTCACCGACGCCGACCGGGCGGTGGTGATGGCCACCCACGACACCAGCCTCGTGGCGCCCGCCGACCGCGTGGTGGAGCTCGACGCCGGTCGCATCCGCCGGTTCCTCGCGCCCGACGCCGGCCCGGACCGCGCCCCGCGCGACCGGCCCTAAGCTCGGCCCGTCGCCACACGGGCGGCGCCTCAGGAGGGAACACCATGGTGGACGTCGCAGATCTCGGACCGCTCGGCTGGCTGGTCGGCACCTGGGAGGGGGGCACGGGCCTCGACGTCGCCTTCTCGCACGAGCGCGGCGAGGTGTGGGACTCGCCCTACCGCGAGGTCACCACCTTCTCGGCCTTCGGCCCCGTCGACAACGGCGACCAGGCCCTGTTCGGCCTCGACTACCGCTCCGCCATGTGGCGTGACGAGGGCGATCCCTTCCACACCGAGATCGGGTACTGGCTGTGGGACGCGGCCACCAACCAGGTCATGAAGAGCTTCATGATCCCCCGGGGCGTGACCCTCATCGCCGGCGGCACCTCGAGCGCCGACGCCACCTCGTTCACCATGCGCTCCGAGCTCGGCCACGAGCAGTACGGCATCGTGCAGAACAGCTACCTGCTCCGCGCCGCCAAGACGCTCAGCTACGAGGTCACAATCACCCAGGGCGACGACGGCTCGATGACCTACGAGCAGACCACCATGCTCGCCATGAAGGAGTTCCCCGAGCCCTTCGCCCACACGGACCGCAACACCCTCACCAAGACCGCCTGACGCCGCCGGGCCCTGCGGGCCGACTGCCGGTCACCTGCCGGTGGCGATTTCGGTCAGGTCCGACCAATCGGGTCGACATGGCGCGCGGACCCCGTGATCCTCGGACCGCATGCGGATCGTCCGACATCCATCGATGCTCATCGCAGCAGCGTGCCTCGTGCTCGCATCCTGCGGGTCCCGATCGGACGAGGCAGGGCGACCCGTCTCGAGACCTGCCGGGTCGGGGGGTGTGGCCGCACGGGTCCTTCCGTTGCTCGATCGCCCACCCGAACGAGCTGTGCCGCGAACTCCGGAGGCGATGGCCGCATCGTCCCCGTTCGTGGTGCTGGTCCAGGTCACCGATGTGCAGGTCCGCACTGAGCGCGACGGTCCGGGCGAGGTGCGTGACCTCGCGTCCTGGAGGGTCCGGGTGCTCGCCCAGCGTCGTGGGGACAAGTCTCTGGCCGCCGAGATCACGATCCTCGCTCAGGCTGACGGGCGTCTCGAGGCCGAGCCATCGAGGATCTGGACCTCGGCGGAGGGCGGGCAGTTCGTCGTCGGCCTCGACGGCCCCGATCCCTCGACGGGCGCCTTCGATTGGTCGTCGGCTGTCTCCTACCTCCCGCTCGATCCCGGGATCGCGGCCGAGGTCGCTCGTGCTCGGGAGGCTTCGCCAGACCCCGATGTCCACGCGTTCGGGGTCGCGACGCGACGCGCCGACCCCGCTGGATGGCGCCAGCGCCTGGTCGGCTAGGAGCCCTTCTCCCACACGGACCGCAACACCCTCACCAAGACCGCCTGACGCCGCCGGGCCGGGCGGCCGACCGCTTGGGAGGCGCGGCGGCCCGCAGGCCGATCGCCACGGCCAGCGCGGTCACCGAGACGGCGAGCAGGTTCGGTCCCGTGGCCGCGATCGCGGCGGCGAGCGCGATGGCGACGGGCGTGAGCACCAGGATCACGATCGCGGCACGAGTGGACCGGGTGTGGTCGCCGACCAGGGCCGCGGCCGTGGCGAGGGCTGCGGTCGAGGTCAGCGCGACCCCGACGGCGCCGGCGAGGCCGACCAGCGCCTGACGACTCGGCCCTCCACCGCCACCGGCTGCGATCGCGGCCAGGCCCATGCCCGTGGCCAGCAGGATGAGCGGGATCGTGGCCACGGTGGTGGCTGCCGCGACGGCCCCCGGGTTCGGTGCGCCGCGGTGCGCGACCCTGACCGCGATCGGGGCGGCCGCCAGGGCCATGGCCCAGGTGATCAGGGCGAACACGCCGACGAGCGTCGACGGTCCGCTCGTGAGGCTCGTGGCGTCGGGTCGGGGTGCGGGGGTGGCGGTGGTGCCGATCACGGCGGCACAGTCGGGGGCCCGATGGGGGTCAGCGGCGCGGCAGGCCGCGATTGCTTGCGCATGGCGGGCGCGGGCCCTCGACGCGCCGGACGTGTGGTCGCGGTGTGCGGCCCAGCACGTCGCGGCGCCCAGCACGACGATGAGCGCACCCAGCGCGGCCACCCACCGTCGGAGCACCGGGCTGCGGAGGTGCCGGGTGGTCTCGGAGGTGAACGATGGGCGGGAGGTCGGTGACACGGGGGGTCCAGGCGATAGCGGCCCCCGTCACCCGAGGACGCTACCGATCAGGAGCGCATCGGTCAACGAGCTGCCGGCACCCGATGGATCGGAGGGGAGGTCATGGCGCGGCGCGAGCGCATCGGGGCTGGGGCTGGTTGACTGCGACGGTGCCCGTCGCGCCCCGCAACGTCGTCGTCGTCCTGCTCGACTCGCTCAACCGCCACCACCTCGGGTGCTACGGCGGCGTCGAGTTCGACACGCCCAACCTCGACCGGTTCGCGGCCGAGCGGGCGGTGCGCTTCACGAACCACGTGACCGGGTCGCTGCCGTGCATGCCGGCCCGCCACGACCTGCTGTGCGGCGCGCTCGACTTCCTCTGGAAGCCGTGGGGGTCCATCGAGCTGTGGGAGGCGCCGCTCACCCGGTACCTCGAGCACGCGGGCGTCACGTCGATGCTCGTCACCGACCACCCGCACCTGTTCGAGACGGGCGGGGAGAACTACCACGCCGACTTCTTCGGCTGGGAGTACCTCCGCGGCCACGAGGGCGATCCCTGGCGCACCTACGCCGATCCGTCCTGGATCGGCGCGCCCGCCACGCCCGCGGTGCCCGGCGGCTGGTTCTGGGAGCGCACCTACGGGCTCACCGGCCTGCAGCGCGGCTACGACCGGTCCCGCACGTTCTTCCGGGCCGAGGAGGACTTCCCGGGGCCCCGCACGTTGTCGTGCGCCGCCGACTGGATCCGCACCGCCACCCCGCACCACGACCGCTGGTTCCTGCTCGTCGACGAGTTCGACCCCCACGAGCCCTTCGACACCCCCGAGCCCTGGCGCAGCCGCTACCAGGACGGGCCCATCGACGGCGACGCGCTGATCTGGCCGCCCTATGCCGACGGTGCCATCGCCACGGGGATCCTGAGCGAGGCCGAGGGGCGCGAGATCCGCGCCCACTACGGCGCCAAGCTCGCCATGACCGACCACTGGCTGGGTCGCATCCTCGACGCCCTCGACGAGCGCGACGCCTGGGACGACACCGCGGTCATCGTGTGCACCGACCACGGCCACTACCTCGGCGAGGAGCGGCGCGGCCGGGACATCTGGGGCAAGCCGTCGGTACCCCAGTTCGAGCCGCTCGGCCACACGCCGCTGCTGATCCACTGGCCCGGCGCGACGGTGCCGGCCGGCAGCACGGTCGACGCCCTCACCACCAACGTCGACCTCCACGCGACCCTGTGCGACGCGTTCGGCGTCGAGGTCGCGCACCGCACCCACGGCGTGTCGCTGGCACCCCTGCTCACCGGCGAGGCCACCAGCGTGCGCGCATGGGCGATCGGCGGGGTGTTCGGGAACTGGGTGCAGGTCACCGACGGCCGGCACAAGTACGCCCGGGCTCCCGAGGGCGACGGCTTCCCGCTCTCGATGTGGTCGAACCGCTGGTCCACCATGCCGATCCACGGGCTGCCCGGCGCCGCGCTGCCCCCGCCCGACGACCGCGCCGTGCTCGACCGCATGCCGGGGTCGACCGTGCCGGTCATCCGCCAGCCGTTCCGCCCCGGCGACCTGCTCCCGTTCTGGGCCGGGTCGCCCCGCATCGTCGGCGACCACCACCTGTACGACCTCGACGTCGACCCCGACGAGGGCGAGAACCGGGTCGGCGAGGCGATCGAGCGGGAGCTCGAGGAGCTGCTGCGGGTGGCCCTGGCTGACGTCGACGCGCCGCGGGAGCAGTGGGAACGCCTCGGCCTCGGCTGACCCGTGGGCGCCTCGCCCTCGCCGCCGTGGCGCTGGCGTCGCTCGCGGTGGTGGCGCCCCCGGCCGCGATCCCGGTCGGCGCCGAGCCGGTGCCGGCGATGGCGTCGGGGCGGGCGACGGCGTGCACCGAGTCGCCCTTCACCGCGGGCTTCGACGCCGCGGTGCGCGCCCGGTACCCGGGCCACCGCATCACCGCCGCCGTGTACGACACCCGGACGGGGTGCACCTACACCTACCGGGGCGAGCTGCGCCTTACCACGGCGAGCGTGCTCAAGGCGGCGATCATGGGCGCCACGATCCTGCGGGCCCAGGACGCCGGCCGCGCCCTCACGGCGCGCGAGGTGGCGCTGATCGGGCCGATGATCCGCACCTCCGACGATCCCTCGGCCAACGCGCTGTGGTCCTCGCTCGGCGGCACCGCGGCCATGACCGCGTTCGACCGGCGCCTCGGCCTGGGCGCCACCACCGAGACCAGCCCGTGGGGGCTCACGTCGACCTCGGCGGTGGATCGCAACCTCGTCCTGCGCCGCATGCTCCTCGGCGAGGGCGGTCCGTTCACCGCGTCGAGCCGGGCGCGAGCCCGGGCGTTCATGCTCGACGTCACGCCGTCCCAGCGGTGGGGGATCACCGCCGGCGTGCCGTCGGCGTGGGCGGTGCCGCTGAAGAACGGGTTCTTCCCGGCGTCGTGCTGCGGGTGGCGGGTCAACACCTCGGGCGTGGTCGAGCGGCCCGGCGGCGGCGCCTACGTGGCCACCGTGCTCTCCGACGGCTGGCCGAGCCTGGAGGCCGGCATCCCCGCCGTCGAGCTCGTGGCCCGCACCATCGCGTCGTGGACGCTCACCTCGATCGGCCCGCACCCCTCCGCGGCCCGGGCCGCGACCCAGTCCTTCGTCGACGTCCTCGGGCGCCGGCCCGCGTTCGCCGAGGAGCAGGGCTTCGCCGGGCGGGTTGGCGCCGACGTGCGGGGCGTCGCCGTCCCGATCGCCGAGCTGCTCGCCGACCCCGGCCTCGACGCCACGAGCGGCACCATGCTGCGCACCTACCTCGCCGCC
>CAZUYW010000060.1:0-2736 GCA_964624775.1 uncultured Iamiaceae bacterium | reverse complement strand
GTCGGCAACGCCCACATCGCGTTCGTGCCGCCCGAGCACCGCGTGCTCGCCACCATGGCCGACCGCGTCGACGCCCTCGCCGACGGGTCGACCCTGCTGCCCGGCGAGTACACGGTCACCGTCGAGACCGGCGGCCCACCCGAGACCTTCGGCCCCGTGCGGGTCCTCGCCGTCGACGACCATCCCGATCCGTCCCTGTACGACCAGGAGATCGGCCAGGGCTACGGCTACGTCGAGGTGCGCGACGGCGTCACCTTGTCGGTCTACGTCCGCTTCCCCGACGAGAACCTCTACGGCCCGTCCCCGTGGCCGACGGTGATCGAGTACTCCGGCTACGACCCGTCCAACCCCGACGGCAGCCAGCCGAGCCAGGTGCTCGCCAACCTCCTCGGGTTCGCCACCGTCGGCGTCAACATCCGTGGCACCGGGTGCTCGGGCGGCGTGTTCGACGTGTTCAGCCCGGCCCAGTCCGCCGACGGCTACGACATCGTCGAGACCGTCGCCCGCCAGCCCTGGGTGCTGCACGGCCGCCCCGGCATGGTCGGGCTCAGCTACCCCGGCATCACCCAGCTCTACGTGGCCGCCACCCGGCCGCCCCACCTCGCTGCCATCGCCCCGCTCTCGGTGATCGATGACCTGTGGCGCCAGCAGTGGCCCGGCGGCGTCTACAACGCCGGCTTCACCCGCGCCTGGATGGCGGCCCGCGACCTCGGCGCCCAGAAGGGCGGCATGGGCTGGGACCAGGCCCGCATCGAGGCCGGTGACGAGATCGCCCGGGCCAACCAGGCCATCCGTAGCCAGAACTTCGACTTCGAGGGCTTCGGGCGGGCCCTCACCGACTTCCGGCCCTCGCTCGAGGACCGGCGCATCGGCAACCGCATCCACCAGATCGAGGTGCCCGTGTACCTCACCGGCGCCTGGCAGGACGAGCAGACCGGCAGCCGCTTCGCGTCGATGATCGGCCGGTTCGACGGCTCACCCGACGCCCGCGTCACGGTCTTCAACGGGCACCACCCCGACGGCTACAGCCCCATGGTCGTGCTGCGCTGGTACGAGTTCTTGATGTTCCACGTCGCGCACCGGATCCCGAAGCTGCCCGACCTGGTGCGCCAGTTCGCGCCGCTCCAGTTCGTCGAGTTCTTCGGGTACGCGGCCGAGCTCGAGCCCGACCGCTTCGACGACTTCGGCGACGACGTCGAGGCCGCCCTCGCCGCGTACTGCGCCGAGCCCCGGGTCCGGATGATCTTCGAGAGCGGGGCCGGCCACGAAGTCCTCGGCGCCGCCGCCTTCCGCTACGAGGCGTCGACCGACTCCTTCCCGCCGCCCGGTGTCGTGGCCCGCCGCTGGTGGCTCGGCCCCGACGGTCGCCTGCTCGACGACGCGCCCGTCGAGGCCGGGCACGACACCTACGAGGACGACCTCGACGCGGGGGCCGACGGCTACGCCGCCGAGCTGCTCTCGGACCTCAACCGGTTCACCCAGCCCGAGGTGCCCATCGCCTGGACCCACTTCGCCGAGGAGCACCGGGTCCGCATGGAGAGCGAGCCGCTCCCCGAGGCCATCACCATCGCCGGGTCGGGCCACGTGGACCTGTGGCTGCTGCCCGGCACCGAGGACACCGCCGTGCAAGCGACCCTCACCGAGCTGCGGGCCGACGGGTTCGAGCAGCGCGTCCAGTGCGGCTGGCACCGCCCCGTCCACCGCGAGGAGGACCCCGCCCACAGCGACGACCTCCGGGTCGACTACACGTTCGTGCCCGAGCACCGCGTGCCGCTCGTGCCGGGGGAGTGGGTGCGGTTCCGCCTGCCCATCTACCCGTTCGCCCACGTCTTCCGGGCGGGATCCCGCCTGCGCCTGACGCTGTCCACCCCGGGGCGCGACCACCCCTTCTGGTGCTTCGACAACCCGGTCGAGGCAGGTGCCGTGCACGGCATCGGCTGGGGCGGCGACCACCCCTCGGCGCTCGTGCTGCCCGTGTGGCCCGAGGGCGTCGAGCACCCGCCGGACTACCCGCCCCCGGGCTCGTTGCGCGGCCAGCCCGCCCGGCCGATCTGAGCCCACCGCCGTGAGCGACCCGGCCGCCACCGCGCGCGCCTACCGCCCCGACGTCGACGGCCTGCGCGCCCTCGCCGTCCTGGCGATCGTCGCCTACCACGTGCGCGTGCCGGGCTTCGGCGGCGGCTTCGTCGGCGTCGACGCCTTCTTCGTGATCTCCGGCTTCTTGATCACCCGCAACCTGCTCGCCGAGGCGGGGACCGACGGGCGCATCGGGCTGGTGGCGTTCTGGGCCCGGCGCATCCGCCGCCTCGTCCCCGCCCTCGCGCTGATGCTGCTCGTGGCACTCGGCGTCGGGGCTGCGGTGCGGCCCACGGTCGATTGGGCGGCGATGTGCGACCAGGCCCGGGCGGCCGCGCTGTACGTGTCGAACCTGTTCTTCGCCCGGGAGGCGTCGGACTACTTCGGGACGGGCGTGCAGCGCAGCCTGTTCCTGCACACGTGGTCGCTCGGGGTGGAGGAGCAGTTCTACCTGGTGTGGCCCCTGCTGGCGGCGGGGGCCGTCGCCCTCGCCCGGCGGGTCCGGCCGGCGCCGCGGGTCGTGCTCGGGGCGGCGTTCGGCGTGGTCTTCGTGGCGTCCCTCGCGGTGTCCGAGCACCTCGTCGGCGCAGGGTCCAGCCAGGCGTTCTACGGCCTGCCCTCGCGGGCCTGGGAGTTCGCCGCCGCCGGCCTCCTCGCCGT
>CAZUYW010000059.1:2061-13702 GCA_964624775.1 uncultured Iamiaceae bacterium | reverse complement strand
CGCACCGCGTTTGGGACGCGGGGGTCGTGAGTTCAAATCTCACCGGCCAGACCAAGGGGCCGTCGACACAACGACCCCGATCACGTCGACAGAACCCAAGCGAGGAGTGCCACACGAGAACGACGCAGGTCCGCCGGACCACTCAGGCGGACCTTTGAGGTTGCATGCCGTGGGTGGCGGTCCTGAGCCACCCCGGGTTTGGTGGCGCTTCGGATTTGAGGGGGAAGTGATCGGCGGCTGAGGGATCCCGGGCGCGGTACAGGGGCCCTGCGAATCTGACGGTTCTCTACGCCAGTCGGATCCGGAAGGCCCCTGTGATTGTGACCCTACGCGCGTCTGTGAGCTTCTCGTCGGCCTGGGCGACGTGACCGTCCTCGGTGCTGAGGATGAACTGGGTGGCCCGGTCCGGGTGCATGTCGAGACTCGCGGCGGCCGGCCGTCGTGTTCTGGGTGTGGTGGTGGGGTGTGGTCGAAGGACCAGCGGCCCGTTGAGCTCGTGGATCTGGCGGCGTTCGGGCGGCCGGCTCGGCTGGTGTGGCACAAGCGCCGCTGTTCCTGCCCTTCGCCAGGCTGTCCGGTCGGGTCGTTCACCGAGAGCGCTCCGCACATCGCGGCGCCTCGGTTGGTGATGACGGACCGGGCGGGCCGGTGGGTGACCGAGCAGGTCGGGCGCCTCAAGCGCAGCGTCAACGAGCTCGCCGTCGAGCTGGGTTGCGACTGGCACACGATCAACGACACCGTCATCGCCTACGGCACGCCCCTGGTCGACGATCCGGGCCGGATCGTCGAGGTCGAGGCACTCGGTCTCGATGAGACCTTGTTCGCCCGGCTCGGCCGCTGGCGAACCCAGCACTGGTCCACGTCGGTAGTCGATGTCCGACGCGGTCAGCTCCTCGACGTGCTCGAGGGCCGCTCGTCGACGGGGGCGTGCGAGTAGCTCACCGGCCGGGACCAGGCCTGGCTCGACGCCATCGACTGGGACTGCCGCGCGTGGGGGTGACATCTGAGCTGTGGTGCCGGGAGGCACCGCTGAAAGGATGTCCGCCATGCCCAAGCCCTATCCGAAGGAGTTCCGTGATGACGTGGTCCGGGTCGCCAGGGGCCGTGAGACCGGCGTGCGGATCAAGGACGTCGCGAAGGACTTCGGGATCACCGAGTCCTGTCTGACGAACTGGCTGGCCCGAGCTGATCGTGACGACGGCATCAAGCCGGGCCCGACCAGCGCCGAGCTCGCCGAGAACCGCGAATTGAAGAAGCGGCTGCGGCTGCTCGAGCAGGAGAACGAGGTGCTGCGCCGCGCTGCGGCGTATCTGTCCCAGGCGAACCTGCCGGGAAAATGATGTTCCCGCTCGTCCGCGAGTTGGCCGCTGACGGGGTTCCCGTCACGGTGACGTGCCGGGTCCTCAAGCTCTGCCGCCAGCAGTACTACCGGTGGCTGTCGGTCCCGGTCACCGAAGGCCAGTTGGCCGAGGCGTGGCTGGCGAACACGATCTTCGACGCCCATCGTGACGATCCCGAGCTCGGGTACCGGTTCCTCGCCGATGAGGTCCGCGACGCCGGCCACGAGGTCTGTGACCGCACGGTGTGGGCCCGCTGCGCCGAGAACGGCTGGTGGTCCCGGTTCGGCAAGAAGAAGACCGGCAAGGGGGCCAAGGCCGGCACACCCGCCCACGACGACCTCGTCCGCCGGGTCTTCACCGCCAAGACGCCGAACCAGATCTGGGTCACGGACCTCACCGAGCACTGGACCGACGAGGGAAAGCTCTACTGCTGCGCGATCAAGGACCTGTACTCGAACCGGATCGTCGGGTGGGCCATCGACAGCTGCATGAAGGCCCGCCTCGTCGTCGCCGCGATCGACATGGCCGTCGCCCGCCGAGGCGGTGACGTCGCCGGCTGCATCGTCCACTCGGACCGAGGATCGCAATTTCGGTCTCGGAAGGTGCACCGGGCCCTGGCCCGCCACGGCCTCGTCGGATCCATGGGCCAGGTCGGCTCCGCCGGCGACAACGCGGCGATGGAATCGTTCTTCGCCCTGCTGCAGAAGAACGTCCTCGACCGGCACCCCCGCTGGGCCACCCGAGACGAGCTCCGCATCGAGATCGTCACCTGGATCGAACGCACGTACCACCAACGCCGTCGCCAGCCCGCCCTCGGTCGCCTCACCCCGATCGACTACGAGATGATCAACACCCCACAGACGGCAACCGCCGCCTGACCCAACCTGTCACCTCAACGCGCGGCAGTCCCACTGGGCGGTGCAGGATCTGTCGGGTCCGTGGCGCCTGGCGTTCACGACGATGCTCCCCGACGCCGTCCAGGTCGCGGATCCGTTCCACCTCGTGAAGCTGGCGAACACCCGCCTCGATGAGGTCCGCCGGCGCGTCCAGCACGAGACCCTCGGCCACCGCGGCCACAAAGACGACCCGGTCTACCGATCCCGGCGGTTGCTCACCAAGGCTTCCGAGCGCCTCGACGACAAGGGCACCACGAAGCTCAAGGGCCTGCTCGAAGCCGGCGACCGCCGAGGCGAGGTCCGCGCGGCCTGGCACGCCAAAGCCGTCCGGTCGATCTATGACCACATCGACCCCGATCTCGCACTCGAGTTCGTCACCCAGCTCGGCACCGACCTCCAAGATGAGTCCTGTCCGCCCGAGATCCGCCAGCTCGGCCGCACCATCACCAAGTGGCGCACCCAGATCGCCGCCTGGCACCAAGCGCATGTCTCCAACGGCCCGACCGAGGCTGCGAACAACCTGATCAAGGTCGTCAAGCGCATCGCCTTCGGCTTCAAGTCGTTCCGGAACTACCGGATCCGCACCCTGCTCTACGCCGGCCACCCCAACTGGGACCTACTCGCCACCGTCACCCCGGTCAGCCCCACGACTTCCCCGTGAGATCCGAAGAGCCACCTTGACGGCTGGGTGTTCCCCAGATCAGGCGTAGCGTTCGTGTGGACATTGGTTACCGAAGCGAGCCAGCCGACTCGGCTACCGCAAACTCGCTGAGCAGCTCGATGAGGACCGGCACGGGCGCGATCGTCGCCGATCGTCCCAAGCATGAGGGCAAGCGTCTGCCCAGCGACTCCTGGAGACTCGCCGCGGATCAGGCGGAGGACGTCGTCGAGCACTTGCTCAATGGCTTCGCTGCGCTATTTCAGGCTGGCCTTGAATTGATACACCTTGTAGTCGTTCTTGCACCGCGAATCATCTCGCTGGTCCGGGCAATTGGTCGCGCTCGGGGCGCCGACGCCGATGTAGTGAAGGTGGTAATGAATGCGCCACGTTGACCAGTCGTAGTACTCGTCCCACTCAAACCCGTAGATCGTGTCATCACACTCTTGGGTGTTGAAGGGATAGTGATCCCTCCAGCCCGCGTCTCCGCGGACCAGCTGCAGATCCCATTTGTTGTATGCACCGTGACACTGAAAGGCGTAGTCGTGCTCTGTGCCCTTCCACTCGCACGTGCGGAATGAGACAGACACGGTACTGGTTCCGGCCGCAGAGCTCCGCCAGTCGTTTGTGCCGTGAACCGTGCCCATGTCCCATCCGAAACCGATCGGAACCAAGCCATCATCGTCGAACTCTCCGCACAGCGCCTCAGGGGGAGGGATCTTGTCGAAGGCGTAGTAGTTCGACTGCGGGGTGTCCGCTGCAGCGATGCCAGTGTGGGTGGCTCCGAGCAAAAGCGCGGAGAGTGCGGCGACGCTCTTTGCGTGCTTCAATTTCCTGCTCCTGTCTCAGACGGAGGGCTGAACGCGTATGTGTCCTTCGTCAACTGCTCGCGATCCTTCGAGCTTTCGACGGTGACCTCGACGGTCTTGTCGCCACGGGGTACCTCGACTGCGACCCACGAGCCCAGGAGCGCAGGGTCGTCGGCCAAGACCTGCGCTGGACCCTTGCCGTCGACGGTGGCGGTGGCACCATCTGAAACGAGCATCAGGTAGACCGTTCGGTCAGCGAGGTCGTACTCCATGACGGACCGGCGATTGCACGGTACGCCCAGGAGCGGAGTCGCGTCCCGGCCGATCTCCTTGCCACCTTCGCTGGCGATGATCTTGACAGCGAAGCCATCGTTCACCGAGCCTGAAAGTGACGCAGAGAGCGCAAGTCCAGACTCTGTCTGTGCTTGCCAACGCTCGAGCTCTACCGTCTTGTCGGGTGCAGACAGGAGCCCACTCAGATCATCCTCGGCGACGAAGGCAGTCTGGGCAACTGTGCCGGCGGCAAGGGTGCTGAAGGCATCCGGATGCACCTCCTTGAGTGCTGGGTTGGTTTGCGAAACCGACAGCTCGGCGCCCTTTCCGAGTTGATGCTTAAGGGTCGCCACGTCTCCGTCAGCCTTCGCCTCAGGAAAGGTCTCGCTAAATGGGACATCAGGATTGGAGTCCTCGCCACCCGTTCCGCATCGAGCAGGAACCTCCCCCGAATCAGGCGTGAATAGGCCAGCCGAGTAGGAGATCTCGTTGGTGGGGCCGGTAGCCGTGGCGGTGAAGGTTCCGTCCTTCACGCTTGCCTTGACCTCGTAAGGCCCTTTGCCTGCCACGGTGTACCAGTCTGTTGGAACCAGGTATCCAGGCTCCGCGCCTCGCTGCGTGCCACCACTGGAACCTGCGGTCACCTGTGATGAGTCGGAGCCGCACCCTGACAGCGCTATTGGTACCACTACCGCCGTGGCGACCGCTAGAATCCGAACACGCCTATGAAGAGCGGTCTTGCCGCCATTTCCTCTGTTCACGGCGCGCATTTTGGCATGGACACTGAGAGGAGGCAATAGGCTGTGTAGCACCGACGACCGGCAACCTTGCCCTTCTACAACGACGGAGTAGGACCCTTGCGCAAGAGACGAGGAGTGCACGCGGAACTGCTGTCGATACTCTCGAACGCTCTAGGTCAGATGCCGTCCGGTACCGGCGGTCAGCTGTCGCTTCGCTGCTCGGAAGGAACTTGGGACGTCGTCAGCGGCACCGGTCAGACCGGCGCAGCCCTTCGACAGCAAGACCTTCACCCTGGCTACTGCTTGACGCGCCCGCTCCTTGCGATCGCTTCGGGGATCCTTGTGGACCGGTTCGATCTCGTTCTGAGTGAGCCAATCGGGCTCGTTGAGCTTCTCGACGGCGTCACGGTCCTCCTGGATTGCTCCGTCGAGGATGTCCTGTCTCACCAAGTAGGGCTGACTGGACCAACGGCGTTCGAGTGGCGCGCGTTGGATTGGCCAGACCTCGTTGCGGCTGTCGCCAGCGTGACGAGTACGGGAGAACCTTCGTACTCCGAGGTCATGAGCGGGTTGGCAATCGAAGCAATCATTCAGCGCCACACCGGAGTCGATGCCACCGACTGGGTAGCTCGTCAGGTACTCGAGCCGCTGTCACTCTCGGCAGATATCTGCATGGATCCGGCGCTGCTTCTCCGAGCCCGAGCCGGCGCGGAACTGCAGGTGCCGGTAGGTGGGGATCGATCTACGCGCTACCCGTTGCTCAGCGAGCTTCTCGCGCCTCATCTGCAACGCACACGACTGGCGTTCGGCGCGTGGATCACCGCCCGGGGGCTCGCTGATCTCTACTGGCGCTGGATCACCAGTCTGGAACGCAGTGAGCTGACGCCGGGGCTGCCAAGGCCCGAAACCTCTCGGTCGTTGCTTGCGGCCCGTCCCGGGTTTCATGATCCTTCTCAGGGTCACGACGCTCAGTACTCCGCTGGTGGATTGGTCGTCGACCTCGCGAGGGCAGGAGTCTGCACGACGGCAACTCCTAGGGCCTTCGGCCATCCGGGCGGATTCTCCACCAGCTTCGGCCTGGCTGATCTCGACCCTCCGATCTCGATCGGCGCCTACCTCAACGGGATCATCGACAACTTCGACGATCTTGCAGCCGTCCGCAGCGAAGTGGCATCCCAGTGTCTAGACCTCGTGCGATGACTAACGCACTTGAATACCTATCTCGGCCCTGGTTCGAAGCGGTAGATCTCCTTCTTGAGTCGTCCCGGCCGGTTTCATCTGGTACGCACGCGCTGACGATCGAGTTCGATGTCGGGCCCGAGGCCGAGGATCGCCGTTGGCATCATCAGGTGATTGCCGGTGGCCGGTTGCTTCAATGGCGTCCCGGACGCGCCGAATCGGGCTCACTTCTAGTTCGGCGACCGTTGGTCTTCGATCTCGGCGACAACCTTGTGCGCTCGGGTGACCGCCGAATCGGAACGCTGTCCACCGTGACCTTTCCCGACGAACCCGAGCGCATGTACTCCCTCGCTGGGCTACCGCTCGGTAGGCTGTCTGGTCCACACGTCGAGTTGCACGACCTCCACTTCACAGCGACCATAAACACCACGGACGGACCTATGGGGAGAAGCCAATGCACCGTCATCGTTCGGAATCGAACGGTCGAAGTGTCGCCGGGCGCCCCGGCGAACGCCTCACTGACTATCGAGGCGACCTGGGCGGACTGCTGGGAATGGTTCCAAGGTTGGAGAACTTTGGGGAGCTTGCTCGCTAACGGAGCACGGTCGTCCGGCGAGCTCTGGGCGCTCAGCGCTCTCGAGTGGTGCGCCGCTGGATACGCGCGAGCGGAACGCGTAGAACCACTCCGGAAGGCTGCACACCTCAGGGCGTTCGCCGATACCCGATCGTCTCCGCTGTACATGGAGCAGATCGACGTAATCGACGCAGTTACCGCCTGACCAGAGTTGTCGGAGCAGATCCATCACGTCGTTCCGCCTGGCGACGAATGCGCGGGGGTTGCACTCTCAGGTAGCCAGAGACTCGACGCCGATCCGCCTAGTCTCCTCTCATGGCACAAAGAAGGTTGAAGATGGTATTCGCGAGTACCTGGGCTCGCGACCAGAAGCCATCCGGTGCCAGGGTTCTCGCCGCTTTCGTACACGCGCGGCGTAGTCCCTGATTCCGAGAACGCCTGGTACGCGTCGACCGCGTCCGCTCTAGGGCTAAGACGACGAAGGCCCCGGTCCCCGTCAGCAATGGGCCAAGTCCCGGGTGGTGGTGTAGCTGACGTCCACGTCGTCAGCCTCGGTTGATGTTCTACATGGCTTCGGTCAGTTCGTGTGGTGTCAGCTCCTCGAGGCCGCCTTCGATGATGTGCATGCGGGCCTTGGCGAGGCTGTCGGCGGACATGTAGCGGCGGGCGACGGCCCACTCGTCGTGCTGCTCGGCGAGCACGGCGCCGACGAGGCGGATCACCGAGTCGCGGTGCGGGAAGATCCCGACGACGTCGGTGCGCCGGCGGAGCTCCTTGTTGAGCCGTTCTTGGGGGTTGTTGGACCAGATCTGGCGCCAGTGCTCCTTGGGGAACGCGGTGAACGCCAGCACTTCGGTGGCGGCATCAGCGAGGTGGGTGGCGGCGCCGGGGAACTTCTCGGTGAGCTGCTCGACGACACGGCCTTGCTGGGCCCACACCGACGCCGAGTCGGGTTGAGCGAAGATGGTGCGCACGAGCGTGGCCACGACGGGCTGAGCGGCCTTGGCGACCTTGGTGAGCAGGTTGCGCATGTAGTGGATGCGGCACCGGTGCCAGCACGCTCCCGGAAGCGTCGCGGCGATGGCGTCGACCAGGCCGGGGTGCGCGTCGGAGATCACCATCGACAGCCCCGACAGGCCCCGGGCGACCAGGCCGCGCAGGAACGCGAGCCAACCGGCGCCGTCTTCGGTGGTGATCACATCCAGGCCCAGGATCTCCCGGTGCCCTTCGGCGTTCACCGCGGTGGCGGTGACGACAGCGACGTTCACGATCCGGCCGCCCTCGCGGACCTTCTGGGTCAGGGCGTCCATCCACACGTACGTGTAGGGGCCAGCGTCGAGGGGCCGGTTGCGGAACTCGGCCACGACCTCATCGAGCTCCCCGGCCATCCGACTGACCTGGGACTTCGACAGCGACTCGATGCCCAGGGTCTTCACCAGCCCATCGACCCGGCGGGTGCTGACCCCGCGGACGTAGCACTCGGCCACCACCGACACGAGCGCCTTCTCCGCCCGCCGCCGGGGATCGAGCAGCGAGTCCGGGAAGTAGCTGCCCCGACGCAGCTTCGGGATCGCCAACTCGATGCTTCCCACCCGGGTGTCGAACGGGCGCTGGCGGTACCCGTTGCGATGGTTGACCCGCTCGGGAGTCACCTCACCCCACGACGCGCCGGCGAGCGCGTCGACCTCGGCGGCCATCAGCCGCTGCGCGAACTCGCGCACCATCTCCCGCAGGAGGTCGCCCTCTCCTCCGTCGAGCTGCTTGCGCAGCCACGCCAGAGCGTCCATGTTGTTGGCGATCACCGCGTCGGTTCCTCTCGTTCGTCTATCGCAGGACTGCAAGAGGCTGACGCGGTGATCGTCGCGTCAGGCGGACCCTGGGGCCGCTACACCACTACCAGGGACTCAACTTGGGTTGGCGCATCGCATTCAGCCTTGCTGAGCCAGGCCCGAGTTCTGCAGGTTGTCGATCGTGGGAAGCGCTCTCGGTTCGCCTGGGAAAACGCCGCAGCGAGCCTCACCCCGCCCGGTGCCACGGAGGGGCTCGCTGGGTTGTGTCGCCAACCCACGCGTTGCGCGCGACATCCCCGACGACCGGACGCAGGTCGGCGGGGGTGGCGCAGCCCGTCGGTAGCCTCGATCCATGGGGTGCCACCGGGCGGAGACGAGGCGGGAGCGCCGTGGCGGCCGAGCGCGAGCCTGATCCCCACGAGGGCGACGCCGCCGAGGACCTGCCGTTCAGCGCCCGTCTGGAGGCGTGGCTCGCGAGCGAGGGCGAGAAGACCATCGGTGATCTCGGCGCCGTCTTCGGGGAGAAGAGCTTCGCCGTCACCGTCCTGTTGTTGATGTTCGTCCCCGCGCTGCCGCTCCCCACCGGAGGGATCTCCCACCTGTTCGAGGCGATCACCATCGTGGTGGCCGCCCAGATGGTGCTCGGGCGCACCACGCTCTGGCTCCCCGACCGGTGGGAGCGGCGCGAGCTCGGCGCGGCGGCGATGGACAAGGCGGTGCCGTTCATCGCCCGCCGGATCCGCTGGTTCGAGCGGTTCTCCCGCCCGCGCCTGGTCTGGGTGTTCCGCGAGCGCCTGCCCCTGCGGTTCGTGGGCCTCCTCATCGGCGGTCTGGCGCTCGCCGCCGCGCTGTCACCACCGTTCTCGGGCCTGGACACCATCCCGTCGATGGGCGCCGTGACGGTGGCGTTGGCGATCATCCTGGAGGATGCCGTCGTGCTCGCGATCGGGGCGTTCGTCGGCGCCGGCGGCGTGGTGATCTCGCTGACGCTGGGGGCGCTCGTCGTCAACACCGTGAAGCACCTCGTCTGAGGTCGCGGCGGTTCGTGCCGCCCCCGGGGCTCAGCCCTGGTCGAGGTGGCGGCGCTCGTCGACGCCGAGGCGGCCCTGGATCAGCGCCACCACCGAGGGGGCCAGGGTGCCGAACGTCGAGGCGGCGCGCAGCTCGACGGGGGAGACGTAGACCTCGGCAGGGCCCTTGGTGATGGCCTTCACCACGCCGGCGGCGACATCGGCGGGGGACTTGGTGCGCACGCCGGGCGGGAGGTCGATGCCCTGGTCGTGGAACATGCCGGCGTCGCGGATGAAGCCGGGGGCCACGAGCGTGGCGCCGACGCCGGTGCCGTCGAGCTCCTGGCGCAGCGAGAGGGCGAAGCCGCGCAGGCCGAACTTGGTGGCGTTGTAGAGGCGGGTGCCGGGGCTGGCCACGATCCCGGCGAGCGAGCCGACGAGCACGATGTGACCGGGCCGACCGTCGGCGATGCGCGCCTGGGCGAACGTGGTGGCCAGCACCATCGGGGCGCGCAGGTTCACGTCGAGCACCTGATCGATGCCGTCCTCGTCCAGCTCGGCGAGGGGCGGGTCGGCGCCGAGGCCGGCGTTGGCCACCAGCACGTCACAGGCTGCGGCGCGCTCGGCGACGCGGCGGACGTCGGCCCGATCGGCGAGGTCGGCCACCAGCACCTCGGCGCCGGTGCGGGCCGCGAGGTCCTCGAGCACCTCGGCCCGGCGGGCGGTGATCACGAGGCGGGCGCCGCGGTGGGCGACCTCCTCGGCGATGGCGATGCCCAGCCCGCCGCTGGCGCCGGTGAGCAGGATGGTCCGACCGTCGATGTCCATGGCCCGAGGGTAGGGGCCGATCGCTTAGTAGGCGGTGGTGCGGGCTCGGTGGCGGGGGTGGGCCTTGTAGCGGGGGCCGCCGCCGCGCCGCCACAGCACCTGGTCGAGCGCCATCGCGGTGGCCGGCAGGCCCGCCGCCCGACAGGCGGCCACCAGCCGCTCGGCGGCGTGGACGGCGACCGCCCGGATCTCGACCTCCTCGGGCGACCCGGGAACGAGGAGCTCCTCGGCGTCGATGCGGGCGACCAGGTCCGGGTCGAACCGCAGCACGCCATCGATGCGCAGCACGTGGGGCACGAGGTTGTCGGCGAAGATCGTCAGGCGGTCGAGGTCGGCGAGCGCGCCGGGACCGGTGCCGGCGAAGGCCATCGCCAGGTGGGCGGGGGCGATCTGCGCCCGCTTGAAGAGCGGCACCGCCTCGCCGTCGTGGGTCGCGACGTCGTCCCAACCGGGCACGGTCGCCAGCAGCTCGGCGAGGGCGACCGCGGACCCGGAGGCGTCCTCGACCAGCGCGTCGAACGAGGTGGCCCACCGCTCGGCCAGCGCCTCACCCAGGCCCTGCCAGGCCGTCGCGAACCAGGCCATCAGCTCGGCAGCCGGACCGGTGGGGTCCTGTCCGAACAGCTCGGCGCAACCGGCCGCGGTGGCGCCGCGCAGCTCGTCGACCGTGAGCGGCCCCCGTCGGTCGAAGCGCTCCCGCAGGGCGGCGAACACGGTCATCGAGCCCGACAGGCCCGACCGCTTGGCCAGCACCGGGAAGAAGCCGGAACCGAAGTTCACCGCGTTGACGGTGAGGACCCAGGCGATGCGATGGTCGCCCTCGCCCGCCGGCAGGTCGCCGGGCTCGAGGGTCGGTGCGACCAGGTCATCGGTGGGCAAGGTGGCGACATGGTCGGCGAGGGCCTCGTCGTCGATGTGCACCCACCGGGCCCTTCCGGCCACCGCCGCGGCAGCCTCCCGCACCCGATCGGGGAGGGAGGTTGCGGGCGACGGGGAGGCGGGCGACGGCGGCACCGCCCCATCATCGCCCGGGGCGACCGCCGGCCACCGCGCTCAGTCCGCCGCGGTGGCCGGCGTCGACCCGCCGGGATGGGGGTCCGCCGACCCCGTCCGCCGCCACCAGGCCCGGCCGATCAGCCAGGCGACCGCGCCGAGCAGCAGCCAGGGGGCGAGGGTCGCGAGGCCGAGCACGATCGAGCGGGCGCCGTCGAGGAATCGATCGGTGCTGTCGTGCCAGAGCTTGGCGAACCCCGTGCGCTCCGGCTCGGGCGTCGTGGGCGTGGATGCCGATCCCTTCTCCCGCACGTTGACGGTCAGGGTGGACAGGGAGGCCTGGTCGTCGAGGAGCTGCTGGCGGCCCTGGAGCTGCTCGAGCTCGGCCTGCACGCTCGAGAGGCGATCCCGCACGGAGAGGATGTCGGGCACGGTCGTGGCCTTGTCGAGGACGAGCAAGATCTGCTCGCGCTCGGCCTTCAGAGCCGAGATGCGAGCGCTCACGTCGGTGTACTCGCCGGTCACGTCCTGGCTGCCGGTGGTGACCCCGG
>CAZUYW010000059.1:0-1961 GCA_964624775.1 uncultured Iamiaceae bacterium | reverse complement strand
GCGCTCACGTCGGTGTACTCGCCGGTCACGTCCTGGCTGCCGGTGGTGACCCCGGCGACGGTCCCGATGCGGCGCAGGGCCGCGACCGTGCGATCGAACGAGCGGACCGGGACCCGCAGCGTGATCGACCCGCGCGGGTCCTTCCCGAGCGCGGTCGTCTCGCTGGCCGACACGAACCCGCCGACGCCGGTGGCGAGCGACGTCACCTTGGCGACCGCGTCGTCGAACGTGCCCTGCTTCACCACGAGGTCGGCCGACCCGGTGCGCACGATCTTGGGCTGCACCGAGGTGAGCTGGGCGTCCGGCGCGCTGCCGGAACCGGCGCTGGCCGCATCGGCCGCGGTGGTGCTCAGGCCCGAGGCGGTCGAGCCGTCCGCCTCCTCGCGCATGGCGATCGTGGTCGAGGCCATCACCGGGCCCGCGTCGGCGGTGGGTGGTGCCGCCTTGTCCGCCGCCGCGAGCGAGGTGGAGCCGCCGCTCGCAGCGGTGGTCGACGTGGCATCGTCGGCCTGGTTGCCGATGCCCCACGCCAGCGCGAGGAGGGCGATCACCGCCACGCCGGCCACGAGCGCCCGGGCCCGGCGGCTGAGGCGTGCGGGGCGCCGCCGCCGCTGCCTGGCGGTCGATCGATCGGCGGGTTCGGGGGTGGGCGTGGCTCGCATGGCGACCTCCTCGGGCGGCGGGCTGCCGCGCTGCCCGACTCCGACGAGGGGCGCGCCGATCTGGTTCCCGGCGATCCCTCGCCAGTCGGTCCAGGCGACGGGCCGAGGCGCCGCGCCCCTCCTAGCCTGGGGCCTTCGTGGATGCGCACCCCATCACCGCTGACCTCGCCGGCGACGATCGCTGCCCCGACTGCCAGCACGAGGTCGGGTCGGCCTGGCTCGTCTGCGCGTGGTGCGGTCGCCCGCTCGCCGCCGCGGCGGAGCTGCCCGTGGGGTCCCGCCTCGCGGAGGACCGGTATCAGGTGCTCGGCGTGCTCGGTCGCGGCGGGTTCGGCATCACCTACGACGTCGGCGACCGCCGCCTGCAGCGCCGGGTGGCCGTCAAGGAGCTCTTCCCGGACTCGGCGGTGCGCCACGGCTCGCTCGTCCTCACCCCGCCCCAGGCGCGATCCGGGTTCGCGGCGGCCCGCGACCGCTTCCTGCGCGAGGCCCGGGTCCTGGCCCGCTTCACCCACCCCGGCATCGTCCGGGTGTACGAGGTGTTCGAGGAGCACGGCACCGCCTACCTGGTGATGGAGCTGCTCGAGGGCCGCAACCTCGTCGAGCTCCTGCGCGAGCGGGGCCGGCCCTTCACCGAGGAGGAGGTGCTCGAGGTCGCCGCCCGGGTGGCCGCCGCGCTCCGCCCGGTCCACGCCGTCGGCGTGCTGCACCGCGACGTCAACCCGTCGAACGTGATGCTCACCGATGCCGGGCGCATCGTGGTGATCGACTTCGGCCTGGCCCGCGACTTCGAGCCCGACCGCACCGCGGGCATGACCCGGGTGGTCACCCCCGGGTACGCACCGCTCGAGCAGTACCGGGGCGAGGGGCGCTTCGGGCCGCCGACCGACGTCTACGGCCTGGCCGCCACCTGCTACCGCCTCGCCACCGGCGCCGTGCCGACGGCCGCGCTCGAGCGTGACGGCGGCGCCCGGCTCGAGTCGCCCCACGCCCGCAACCCGGCGATCTCCAAGGCCGTGTCCGACGCCATCCTCGACGGCCTCGAGCTCGAGCCCTCGCACCGGCCCCGGGACCTCGACTCCTTCCTCGCCCGCCTCGGCATCGGCCGCCTGCCCGAGGGCCCGCGCTCGTCGCTGCTCGACGCCTTCCCGCGGCGCACGCCCGTCGTGCGGGAACCGGTGCGGCCGGCGGCACCACCTGCGCCCCAGCACGAGCCGGACGAAATCCGCACCGCGGCCACCGAGGTGGTGCGCCCGACGCCCCCGCCCGCGCCGGTGCCCGTGCCGCCCGCGCCCACCC
>CAZUYW010000058.1:11547-13883 GCA_964624775.1 uncultured Iamiaceae bacterium | reverse complement strand
GGATCGAGGTGATGGGCGTCGAACCCCGCCGAGATGAGCATCCACGTCGGCGCCCAGGCGGTCAGCGCCGGCACGATCACCTCGTCGACGGCCCGCCGGTAGACCGCCCCTCGGGTTCCCGCAGGAAACGGGAAGTTCAGGGTGGTGCCCGCACCAGGACCGGCGCCGCGCTCAGCCAGCCGACCGGTACCCGGATACATGGGCCACTCGTGCATCGAGACGTAGAACACGTTCGGGTCGGTCCAGAAGAGGTCCTGGGTGCCGTTCCCGTGGTGGGCGTCGTAGTCGACGATGGCCACCCGCTCGCCCCGCGCCGCCAGGTGCGCCGCGGCCACCGCGACGTTGTTCACCAGGCAGAACCCCATGGCCTTCGAGGCGAGGGCGTGGTGGCCGGGAGGGCGCACCGCGCAGAACCCGACGGGTGCCTCCCCCAGGTCGAGGCGCCGGATCAGCTCGAGCCCCGCGCCGGCCCCGAGCAGCGCGGCCTCCCAGGACGCCCGGCCGACGTGGGTGTCCCCGTCGAGGAAGCCCCCGCCGGCGTCGCAGAAGTCGGCGACGGCGCGCTGGTAGGTGCGCGGGTGCAGGCGCGCCACCTCGTCCTCGGGGGCCGGCACGGCTTCGACGGGCACCAGCGCGTCGCGGAGGCCCGCGGCGTCGATGCCGGACTCGACCGCGGCGAGGCGGGCCGGACGCTCCGGGTGCCCGTAGCCGGCGTCGTGGTCGAGGAACCGTGGATGGGTGGCGTAGAGGACCGCCATGCCCGCAGGCTACGGGCCGCGCGCCGCACGCACCGAGATGGGACCCTCGGCGCACGGGCGAGGCCGCGGTCGACCTAGGGTCGCGTGCACCGTGAGCCGTTCCTCCGCACCCCGAACCGGGTCCCATGGCCGTCGATGACCTCCGCTGGAGCGACGGACGCTCCCTCCAGGTCTCGGCGTGGCGCGGACGCCACGAGGTGGCGGTGATCAGCCCGGCACCGGGCCGCCCGACCCCGACCGCGGATGCAGTCCGCTCGACGGCCGATCGCCTCGCCGCCCAGGGGGTGCAACGCCTGCTCACGGGTGCGCTCCATCCGATCGAGGTCCCCGCGTTCACCGACGCCGGCTTCGCGCCCCACGATCACCTCCACCTGCTGCGCCACGATCTCGTCGGCCTGCCCGAGGCCACGGTGCCGGTCCGGATCCGCCGTGCCCACCGCCGAGACCGCGCTGCGGTCCTCGAGCTCGACGAACGAGCCTTCGACGAGTTCTGGACCCTCGACGCTCGGGGACTCGCGGACGCCGTGCGGGCAACGCCGACGAGCCGCTACCGCGTCGCCACCCACGGCCGGGGCCCCGTGGCCGGGTACGCGGTCACCGGCCTGGCCTCCGACCGTGGCTACCTCCAACGCCTCGCCGTCGACCCGAGCGAACACCGACGAGGGGTCGGGATGGCGCTCGTGGCCGACGCACTGCGGTGGCTCGTGCGCCGCGGCGCGCGCTCTGCGGTGGTCAACACCCAGGACGGCAACGCGGCCGCCCTCGCCCTGTACACCCGCTGCGGCTTCGTGCTCGAGCCCCACGGCCTCACCGTGCTGGCGCGCGACCTGGCGGCCGCCCGATGATCCCGGTCCCGTCGCGACGACGGCGCGTCGCTGTGCCGTTCCTCGCGGCGATCGCCATCGCGCTCGCGCCACCGGCGCACGCCGGCGCCCAGGCCGCCGAGCCCACCGCGACCGCACCCGCGGCGTCGATGCGTGTCGACTTCCAGACCGATCACGTCGCGCCGGACGGCGACTTCTCGATGCTCCTGCGCCTCACCGATGCCCCGGTCGACGGCGATCTCGTCGTCCGCATCTACGACAGGATCGAGGATCGCGCCGGCCTCGACGCTGCACGCGACGGCGACCCGGACTCGCTCCGCGACACCTTCGACCCCGTCGACCTGCCGAGCACCGGCGGCGCCACGCGCACCGGGTTCACGATCAACCTGTGGACCCGCGGCCAGCAGCGTCCACCCGGCGCATGGGCCTACCGGCTCGACGAGGCCGGCGTCTACCCGATCGAGGTCCGGATCCGCGATCGCGACGACGGCGTCGTGACCTCGCTGGTCACCTTCCTCGTGCGCGAGCCCGACGCGGACGACGACCCCGCGACCCCGAGCCCGGTGGCCGTCATCGCCACCGTGCACGCCGCACCGGCTCGCTCCCATGCGGCCCGCCTGGCTGAGGATCGCGCCGATCCCAGGTTCCTCCGCCGCCTCGATCCCCGACTCGCGGCCTTCGCCGAGGAGCCCGACGTGCCCGCCTCGTTCGCGGTCACCCCCGACAACGCCCTCCAGCTCGCCGGCGACCCCGG
>CAZUYW010000058.1:0-11447 GCA_964624775.1 uncultured Iamiaceae bacterium | reverse complement strand
CCGCCTCGTTCGCGGTCACCCCCGACAACGCCCTCCAGCTCGCCGGCGACCCCGGGGCCGACGCGCGGTCGACGCTCGCCGCGCTGCGAGCCGAGCTGGCCCGCCCCGACCGGGAGCTGCTCGGTGGCCCCTACGTCGACGTCGATCCCGCTCAGCTCGTGCACGACGGGCTCGCGGACGAGCTGGCACGCCAGCGCGACCTCGGCATCCGCACGCTCACCACCGCGCTGCAGGCACCCGTGGCCGACACCTGGGCGGTGGACCACCGCCTGGACGATGCCGCGGTCCAGGCCCTGCGCCAGGTCGGGGCCCAACGGCTCGTCGTCTCCTCGTCGATCCTCGCCGACGAGGCGGAGGGCGTGGCCACCCTCACGACCACAGGCGCAGGGGTGACCGCCCTGCCCGTCGACCCCGCCGCCGATCTCGGCACCGTGGACGGGGACCCGGTGCTCGTCGCCCACCAGCTGCTCGGCGAGCTGGCGGCGGCCGGGTCGATCGGTACCGAACAGCAGGTGCTCGCGGTGCGCGTCGATGCCCTGACCGTGGACCCAACCGCCCTCAAGGTCCTGCTCGGCGGTCTCGCCGACCCGACCTCGTTCCTCCGACCCACCACCGCGTCCGGCGCCCTCGACCGCGCACCGGGCCTCACGGCGGCGGCCCGCCTCCGCCGACCGACGTGGTCCGACGAAGGCGGCTACCCCGAACGCTCCCGCGTCACCCACGCCCGGGTCGCGAGCTACGGATCGATGGTGCCCGATCGTCCCCAGCTGGCGCAGGCCTACGACCGCCCGCTGGCCATCGCGGCCGCGAGCGACCTCGCCCTCCGGCGCCGCAACCTCGACCTCGATCGGATCCGCGCCGATGTCGATCGGCGCTTCGCCGCGATCACCGCCGCCGAGCGCGATCAGGTGACCCTGGGGGCGAGCGATGCCAGCTTCCCGCTCGTGATCCACTCCACCCTGGACCACCCGGTACAGGTCGTCATCGAGCTCTCCAGCTCGGACCGCCTCCAGTTCCCCGACGACCGCATCGAGGCCACCATCACCGACGAGCGCACGGTGATCCCGATCAAGGTGCACACCCGCGGCAGCGGTGCCACGCCGCTCACCATCACGACCCGCACCCCCGACGGCCAGGTGATCCTGACCACCACCCGCTACACCGTGCGGTCCACGGCCGTCTCGGGGGTGGGCATCGTGCTCAGCGTCGGTGCCGGGCTCTTCCTCGCCGCCTGGTGGGGACGGCACTGGTACCGCAACCGCGTGCGTGCCCGCCACGCCCGGCCCCGCTTCGCCCGTCGCCACCCCGATCCGATGTAACCGGCCCCGTCGTCGCCGGGTCCAACGCCCAACACCGTCTCTCCCCCACCGCCTCGGAGCACCCATGACCGTCCAGATCGTCACCGACAGCGCCGCCGACATCCCCGCCGAGACCGCGGCGGCGCTCGGCATCCGGGTCGTGCCCCTGTCGATCCGCTTCGGCGATCAGGAGTTCACCGACGGCGTGGATCTCTCCACCGCCGAGTTCTACGAGAAGATGGCCGCGACCGCGGACCTCCCCGCGACCGCCGCCCCGGCGCCCGGCGCGTTCGAGGCGGCCATGCGCGACGCCGGCGCCGACGGCGATGCCGTGGTGTGCATCAACCTGTCGAGCGCCCTGTCGGCCACCATGCAGTCCGCCGAGAACGCGCAGCGGGCGATCGGCTCCGATCTCGATGTGCGGGTGGTCGATTCCTGCTCCATCACCGCGGGCCTCGGCATGCAGGTGCTCGCCGCCGCCGCGGCCGCGGCAGAGGGCGCGAGCGCCGACGACATCGTCGCCCTCGTGGAGGACCTCCGCAGCCGCACCAAGGTGTTCGGTGCGCTCAACACGCTGGACAACCTCAAGAAGGGCGGACGCATCGGCGGCGCCCAGGCGATGATCGGCGGGCTGCTCTCGATCAAGCCCATCATCGACATCTCGACCGGATCGGTGGCCGAGGCATCCAAGCAGCGCACCCGGCGCAAGGCGCTCGTGTGGCTCCGTGATCGACTCTTCCAGGAGCCGGTGATCGACAAGGTGGCGGTCTGCCACGGCCATGCCGACGACATCGACGAGCTGGTCGAGCTGCTGCTCCCCCGCTACGAGCGCGAGCAGCTCGACATCTGGACCATCGGCCCGGTGATCGGCACCCACGGTGGGCCTGCGGTCGTCGGTCTGTGCTGGCAGAACCCGCCCGCGAGCTGAGGCATCGCCTGCGGTGACCGCAGGCCGTGGCTCGACCGGGCGCGCGGAACGTCGCGGGCTAGGTTCCCTGGCGCCGTGGACCCGACGCCCCCCCGACCCCCAGCGGGTGACCCCGCGCTCGCGGATCGCCTCCTCGCGGGCCGCTACCGCCTCAACCGACGCATCGCCTCGGGCGGGATGGCCGAGGTGTGGGAGGCCACCGACCAGGTCCTGAGCCGCCGCGTCGCGATCAAGATCCTCCACGGCCACCTCGCGCGCGACGCGTCCTTCGTGTCACGGTTCCGCGGCGAGGCCATCGCCGCCGCCCGCCTCGCCCACCCGTCGATCGTGTCGGTCTACGACACCGTCTCCGACGATGGGATCGACGGGATCGTGATGGAGCTCGTCAACGGCACGACGCTCCGCGAGGAGCTCGATGCGCACGGGCCGCTCCAGCTCGCGGCGGCGATCGCGGTCGGCACCCAGGTCGCCGACGCGCTCGGCGCGGCCCACGCGGCCGGCCTCGTGCACCGCGATGTGAAGCCCGCCAACATCCTCCTGGCGGCCGACGGCCGGGTGCTGGTGGCGGACTTCGGCATCGCCAAGGCGGCCGCCGGCGCCGACCTCACGACCGAGGGGGCCATGGTGGGCACGGCCAAGTACCTGGCGCCCGAGCAGGTCACCGCCGGTGCGGTCGACGGCCGGACCGACCTGTACGCGCTCGGCGTGGTGCTCTACGAGGCCCTGTCCGGCTCTGCCCCCTTCGTCGGCGACTCCGACACCGCCACCGCGGTCGCCCGGCTGCAGCGCGACGCCGAGCCGCTCGCCCACCGCCGGCCCGACGTGCCCCCGGCCGTGGCCGCGGTGATCGAACGGGCCATGGCCCGCCGTCCCGAGGACCGGTGGCCCGATGCCCGGACGATGCGCGCCGCCCTCCAGGCCGCCGCCACCACCCCGAACCTGGTGCCGGCGCCCGCCCCGGCACCTGCTCCCGCTCCCGCTCCCGTCGCAACCTGGCCGGCCGACGATGCGCCGAGCACCGTCGAGGCGCCCCGGCCGCGCCGCCGCGGTCGCCTCGCGCTCGCCCTGCTGCTCGTGGCCGGTCTCCTCGTCGCCGGGGTCGCCTACCTCACCCGTGGCGCACCGGTCGGGCCGCTGGCGATCGACCACCTCACGTCCTTCGACCCCGCCGGCGACAACGGCACCGAGCACGACGCCGCGCTCCCCCTCGCCATCGACGGCGACCCCGCCACCGCCTGGACCTCCGAGCAGTACCGCGACCCTGACCTGGCGCGCGGCAAGGGCGGGGTGGGGATCGTGGCGCACCTCACCCGTCGCGGCACGGTGCACGAGCTCACGCTCACCACCCCGTCGGCGGGCTGGAACGCACGCGTGTACCTCGCGGACGGCCCCGCGCCGGAGACCCTCGCCGGGTGGGGTGCGCCGGTGGCGTCCGTCGAGAACGGCAGCGGCACGACCACGCTCGCGCTGTTTGATCGGCAGGCGCGGCGCGTGCTCATCTGGTTCACGAAGGTGGCCTCGGACGGCAAGGTCGCCGTGAGCGAGATCGGCATCAGCGGACGATGACCCCCGACGGACCGGCGGACGAGCGTGCCCTGGTCGACGCGGCGCGCGCCGGCGACCGAACGGCCATGGACGCCCTCCTCCGCGCCCACCAGCCGATGGTGCACGCCATCTGCCGTCGTCTCACGGGAAATGACGCCGACGCACTGGACGCCACCCAGGAGGCCCTGATCGCCATCGTGCGAGGTCTGCCGCGCTTCGACGGTCGGGCCCGCCTGTCGACCTGGTGCTACCGCGTGGCCACCAACGCCTGCCTCGACGAGCTGCGGCGGCGCACCCGGCGACCCCTCGTCGGCCTCCCCGACGACGACCGCGGCGACGGACCCGACCGGGCGACGGCGAGCACCGAGCGCCCGGTGGCCGACCAGATCGCCGACCGGCTCGCCATCGACCACGCCCTCAGCCAGCTGCCCCCCGAGTTCGCGGCGCCGGTGGTCCTCCGGGACCTGTGCCAGCTGGACTACGCGGAGATCGCAGCCGTGCTCGAGATCCCCGCCGGCACGGTCCGCTCGCGGATCTCGCGCGGCCGTGCCCAGCTCGCCGACCTGCTGGCGGGAACCAGCACGCCCACCTCCGACGTCAGAGCCAGCGACCATGACTGACCTCCCCCCGATCCCCTCCGACGACGAGCTGTCCGCCCACCTCGACGGCGAGGCGGGCGCCCACGTCGCCGACGCCATCGCCGCCGATCCCACCGTCGCGGCCCGCCTCGACGCCCTCGCGGCCGCGCGCGATGCGGTCGCTGCGCCCGTCGAACCCCTCGACGCCGGCGTGGTCGATCGCCTCGTGGCCACGGCCCTCGACGCGGCCGACGACCCTGCGAGCGCGGCTCCCATCGCACCCGTGGCGCCGATCCGGCGCCGCCCGCGTCCGTTCGTGCCCGTGTGGGCGGCTGCCGCGATCATCGGGGTCCTCCTCGTCGCCGGCCTGGGCCTGATCTTCACCGGCCGCGACGATGGCAGCGACCCCGTGGCCTCCTCGGACAAGGGCGGCACCCTGGCCGCCGAGGAGAGCAGCGGGGCGGCCAGCGCGGCCTCGACCACCGTCGCACCCACGTCCGGCGCTGCGGCCGACGGCGCCACGACGACGACGCGTGCCGATGGCCTGGCGCCCCGCACCGACACGCCGTGGACGGGCCCGGTCGTCGCACTCGGGAGCTTCGCCGACGACGATGCCTTCCGGTCGGCCCTGAAGGCCGCCTTCCCGACCGACGCGAAGACGGCCACGACCAGCGCGACCGACGGTGCCGACCTGGGACGCTGTGCCGGCCTGATCGCCGACGTGTTCGACCTGCAGGGCCAGCCGAGCCACGTCGGGACCGCGACGATCCGCGGCACGGACGTGCTCGTCATCGAGTTCCCGGCCAGCGCCACCACGACCGGCGAGCGGCGGCCCCTCATCACGGCCGTGGAACCCGTGGGCTGTGCACCGGTGGTCACCTTCGTCCGCTGACCTCCCGGCCCGCTCGGTGGCGACGGCCGCCGCGAGGACCGATAGGGTGATGCGCCATGGCAGCGACCGACCCCGCATCGCGCCCGCCCGCCCTCGGCGGCGGCGTCATCCCCGCCGAGTGGCCGGCCCAGGCCGCCGATGCGGTGGTCGACACGATCGCCAAGGTCCGGGATCGCACCACCAAGCCGGCCATCATCGCCGCGCGCGGCCTGGTGTACGGCCTGCTCGCCGGCGTGATGGCCCTGGTCACCGCCATCTTGCTCATCACCTTCATCATCCGGCTGTGGGACGTGTACGTCCCCGGGCACGTCTGGATCATCTACGCGATCTTCGCCGTGCTCTTCTCCACCGGTGGCGCGATCCTGCTGCGCAAGGCCAACACCCCGTCCGACCTGAGCCGCTGATCCCCCGCCCGCTGCCCCGCCGAGGGCCGGGAAGAGGAACGGGCCCGCACGGGTTGGATTGCCCGTCCCCTACCCGGAGCTCATCGTGCCCTCCACCCACAACGTCGTCATCATCGGATCCGGCCCGGCCGGGCTGACCGCGGCCATCTACACCGCCCGGGCCAGCCTCGCCCCCCTCGTGCTCGAGGGTGAGCCGTCCTCCACCTCGGACCAGCCCGGCGGCCAGCTGATGCTGACCACCGAGGTCGAGAACTTCCCCGGCTTCCCCGAGGGCATCATGGGCCCGGACCTCATGGCCAACTTCCGGGCGCAGGCGGTTCGGTTCGGCGCCGAGACCCGGCTCGAGAAGGTCTCCCGCGTCGACGTCTCCGAGCGTCCCTTCAAGATCTGGGTGGGTGACCCCGATGCCGCCGAGCCCACCTACCTGGCCCACTCGGTCATCGTGTCCACCGGTGCCCGCGCCCTGATGCTCGACCTGCCCAACGAGCACGCGCTCATCGGTCACGGCGTGTCGACCTGTGCCACCTGCGACGGCTTCTTCTTCCGTGGTCACCACATCGCCGTGGTCGGTGGCGGTGATTCCGCCCTCGAGGAGGCGAACTTCCTCACCAAGTTCGCCGACTCGGTGACGATCATCCATCGCCGCGACGAGCTGCGGGCCTCGAAGATCATGCAGGAGCGAGCCCTCGCCAACCCGAAGATCACGGTGCGCTGGAACAGCGCGGTCGACGAGATCAAGGGCGACACCACGCTCGAGGGCGTCGTGCTGCGCGACACCGTCACCGGCGAGCGAAGCGAGCTCCCGGTCACCGGCCTGTTCGTGGCCATCGGGCACCGCCCCAACACGGATCTGTTCGCGGGCCAGCTCGCGCTCGCAGACGACGGCTACCTGATCACCGGCCCGGGGACGGCCACCAACGTGCCCGGCGTGTTCGCCTGCGGCGACGTCCAGGATTCCACCTACCGCCAGGCCATCACCGCGGCCGGGTCCGGGTGCATGGCCGCCATCGACACCGAGCGCTGGCTCGAGGCCAACGCCCACAGCTGACCGACGGGGAATCCCCCGCCCCGACCGACGGTTGTACCGTCCCGACACCAAGGAGCACCAACATGGGCACTGCCATCACCACCCTCGACACGGCGACCTTCGCCGAGCAGATCGCCACGGCCGACAAGCCCGTCGTGGTCGACTTCTGGGCCGAGTGGTGCGGCCCCTGCAAGATGATCGCCCCGATCCTCGACGAGGTTGCCGGCGAGAACACCGACAGGATCACCGTCGCCAAGGTCAACGTCGACGAGAACCCCGACCTGGCCCGCCAGTTCGACATCATGAGCATCCCGACGCTCATCGTGTTCAAGGACGGCCAGCCGGTGCACCGGTTCCAGGGCGCCTCCGGCAAGGCGGGGCTGCTCCAGAACCTGAGCGACTTCCTCTGAGCCGCGGCGCCGTGGCGCCGCATCCCGATCCCCCCGCGATGGAGCCCGGCCTCGGCCGGGCTCCATCGCGTCAGGACCCAGATCGGACCGGACGGGGGCGGTGACCAGGCTATTGACAAAGCGACAACGCCAATACCGGTCCTCGGACACGCCGGTGAGCCTCACGTCGCGCGAGAGGCGCAGGGTTAGGCACAGGATTGCCCACACCTTGTGGATAACCATGCACCAGACGGCGCGACCGCTCCCCTCGCCGTCACCCGCCGACAGGCTCGACCGCAACCCTCGATGCCTGCACCCGCAGGTGCCGGGCGATCAGTCGTCGGTGGGGGGCGAGGTCATGGCGCGGTAGATCCGCTCCAGATCCTCGAGCGACGCGAAGTCGATCGTGACGCGTCCGCGCCGGCTGCCCATCGTCACCTTGACCCGGGTGTCCAGGCGGTCCGAGAGCAGTTCCTCGAGCTCGAGCAGGCCGGGCGGGCGCAGCCGTTTGGCGGCGAGCCCGGGATCCGGAGTGCGCCCTCCCGTCGGCGTCGGCGCATCATCGTCGACGACCCCGCTCCGAGCCCGCACCGCGTCCTCGACCTCGCGCACGCTGAGGCCCTCGGTCACCGCGCGCCGGGCCAGCGCCTCCTGGAAGGCACGATCGGGGGTGCCCAACAGGGCACGGGCGTGCCCAGCGGACAGCTGGCCGTCGGCCACCTGCTTCTGGATGCCCGATGGCAGCTGCAGGAGTCGCAGCGTGTTCGACACCGCCGAGCGGCTCCGCCCCACCCGTCGGGCCACCTCATCGTGGCTCAGCTGGAAGTCCTCGATCAGCTGCTGATACGCGGCCGCTTCCTCGAGGGCGTTCAGATCCTGGCGGTGGAGGTTCTCCACGACCGCCTGCTCGAGCGATCCCTGGTCCTCCACCCGGCGCACGACCGCCGGGATCGCCTGCAGGCCGGCGCGCTTGGCGGCCCGCCACCGTCGCTCGCCGGCGATCAGCTCGTAGCGGTCGGGGCCGAGCGGCCGCACCAGGATGGGTTGGAGCACGCCCAGCTCGCTGATCGACGCGGTGAGTGCGACCAACGACTCCTCGTCGAAGTGATCACGCGGCTGGTTGGGGTTCGGTTCGACCTGGCTGACCAGGACCTCGCGGAGCGCGGCATCGTCGGCCGGGGCCGCCACCTCGCTCGGGATGAGGGCGCCGAGGCCCTTGCCGAGACCGCTACGCCGGGCCACCCGACACCTCCTTGGCCAGCTCCCGATAGGCGACCGCCCCACGGGAGGACGGGTCGAACGCGATGATCGGTTGCCCGAACGAGGGAGCCTCGGACAGGCGCACGGTCCGCGGGATCATGATCTTGCAGACCTTCTCGCCGAAGTGCTCCCGCACCTCCTGCGCGACCTGATCCGAGAGCTTCGTGCGAGCGTCGTACATGACCAGCACGATCGTGTGGACGTCGAGCAGCGGATTCAGGTTCTTCTGGACCAACCCGACGTTGCGGAGCAGCTGGCCCAGGCCTTCAAGGGCGTAGTACTCGCACTGGATGGGGACGAGGACCTCGGAGGCCGCCGCCATGCCGTTGATGGTGAGCAGACCGAGGGATGGCGGGCAGTCGATGAGGACGTAGTCGTAATCGTCGCGCACCTCGTGGAGCGCCTGCTTCAGGCGGAGCTCCCGGCTGAAGGCGGGCACGAGTTCGATCTCGGCGCCGGCAAGGTCCAGGCTCGCCGGGGCGACGAAGAGGTTCCGCACCGATGAGGCCTCGACGCAGTCCTCGATGGGCACGTCGTTCAGGATGACATCGTACATGGACGCCTGCAGGCCTCGGATGTTGATGCCCAGGCCGGTGCTGGCATTGCCCTGCGGATCGAGGTCGACGACCAGGACCCGGTAACCCAGATCGGCGAGGCAGGCGCCAAGGTTGATGGTGGTGGTGGTCTTGCCCACCCCACCCTTCTGGTTGGCGACGGCGATGATGCGAGGAAGCGGCGGGATTGCTCGGCCGCTCGGCGCGGGTGGTGCCGGGGCGGGCTCGGGTGCCGGATCCTCGGCTGGGCCCGCCGGGTCAGCCGGGGACGCGTCCTCGGGTTCGGTGGCATCGGGCTCGGGAGCATCGTCCCGCAGCTGGGCGAAGATCGCCCGGCCCCGCTCCTCGAGTTCGTCCGTCGAACGGCCCGCGTCGGTCACCCGCCCATCCTTCACCCCGGGCCTGGCCGGGTCAAGGACCCTCGACCGATTCGCGGGGAAATCGGGGCTCGCCCCACGAGCGTAGGTGTTTCACGTGGAACAGCCTCCGTGGGGCTCGCCGGAGTCGCCGACCAGCGTGCCTGGGCCGGGCCGCCCCCCGGGCTCCAGCCGACGGCGGTGCGGTGTTTCACGTGGAACACCACGCACGGGTGTGCCGGTGCCGACGCACCCAGCGGGCTTGGTCGAGCGCCTGCGTCGGAGGGCATCCTGTCGGCGGCGGTCCCCTGGCCCAGGGCCGCGCCATGGCCCAGCCAGTCCATGCACACGAAAGCGTCCACCCCCGACGGTCGCACCGGTGCGACCACGCGCGGGACGTCCGTGCTGGCGTCGGCCCAGGGTCACGGTGACCGATCCTGGCTCGTTCGCCGGGATCACGCTCGGGCGAGCACCCCGCCGCACTGGAGCCGTATCTGGGGTGCGCGGACGCACGCGCCGCCGTGCTCCCCCAGGGCCGACCGCGCCCGATTGCTCCACCGGGTCACCCGCACCAGTGTGTGCCACCCGCATCGTCGCCCGATCCCAGCGGCTGGGAATCCTCGAGCCACGGTGCGGAGGCCCTGATCCATCCGGTGGCGATCCCCGGTCGGGCCCCTCTCAGGTGGACCACCACCCGTCGACGCGCCGGGACCCGAAGGCACGATCCCCGTGCCCCGGCGGGGGTGTTCGCCAGACCAGGGCGTCGCGCGCTGGCCGCGCGAGCGTCGCTGCGGCGGAGGCGCCATCCTGGAGCCGTGAGGTGACATGCCGGTTGGCCACTCGCCGCGCCGCCAGGGGCGCCACGGTTCCTGCCAGTCACCCACACCAGCGCGAACACCGCCCGAGCCTGGGCGAGCACGACATCGTCGGGTGCATCCGACTGGCCGGCAGGTGCACCACCCGCCCACGTCCGATGCCGAGCAGGGTGGTGGCGACGTCGGCGCCGACCATCGCGATCGCGCCCAGGTCGTCCATGGCAGCGAGGACCCGGCCGTCGTGCACCTCCTCGGCGGTGGCCGTGCCGGCAGGGGAGCAGCCCGGTGTGGCGGCGAGTGCCTCGGCGGGATCCACATCGACGAGCCCGTCGATCAGGCGGTGGATGGCCCGGACGGTGCGCTGCTCGTCGGTGAGCTCCACGACATCGCCGTGCCTGGCGTCGGCCGGCGTGCCCTCGCCGGCGGGCCGTCACCCGCCAGCCGTCCTCGCTGCAGGCGGGGCTGCGCTCAGGCGCGTCGAGGCCGCAGGGTGGCTGCAGGCGGCTGGGTTCCCGTGGCCGCCCAGAACCAGGGCAGGGGAGACCCTCGCCATCTCCCGCACCGCCTCAGCTCCGCCGGGATCCGGTTGCCGGGCCGCCTGGCGGCGGGTGACCGAGGCTTGGTTTCACGTGAAACCGAGCTGTGGATCAGAACAGGGGGCGCTTGGCCGGAATGCCGGTGCGTCGCGGGTAGCGATCGCCGCAGCACGCCGCCTGGCGCAGCCGCACGAGCCGCACCGAGGTGGGGGCCTCGGCGTGGGCCCCGGCCACCTCGAGCACCTCGGGATCGGCGAGACCCACCTCAGCGAGCCCGTCGATGGGCCAGCGGCTGCCTTCAGAGCCAGGCGGCTCGCTCACGACGAGGTGCCCACCCACCCGGAGGAAGGGTGCGGCACATTCCGCCGTGACCCCAGGTGACCCGAAGCTGCGGGCCACCACCAGGTCGAAGCTGGCCCGCAAGCCAGCTGCCCGGCCCGCCACCTCGGCCCGCTCGGTGCGCACCTCCACCCGATCGGCCAGGCCCAAGCGTTGCACGGCGTGCTCGAGGAACGCGGTCCGCCGATCCTGGGCATCCAGGAAGACCCAGGTGGTGGCGGGCCAGGTCACGGCGGCCAGCACGAGCCCGGGAAGACCACCGCCCGCACCCAGATCGAGGGCACGGGCGGGTGGTTCGGGCAGGACCTCGGCGAAGGCCAGGGCGTGATCGCGATGGGGACCGGTGGGGCCAGGTCCCAGGTAGCCGAGCTGTCGGCTCTCCTCGAGCAGCTCGTCGAGGGGGTCGGTCACCCCGCGGCGCCCTCAGGCACCAGCACCACACGGCGGCCGGGGTCCGTGCCCTCCGAGACAGTGGACACGCCCTCGATCTCGTTGACGGTGTCGTGCACGACCTTGCGATCGACGG
>CAZUYW010000057.1:0-14015 GCA_964624775.1 uncultured Iamiaceae bacterium | reverse complement strand
GCTCGCGATCGAGCTCGCCGAGGCGGCGCTGCGCCGCGGCGGCCGCGCCGGGCGCGGCGCCACCACCCGAAGCGATGCCGAGCAGTGCGCGCTGCTGGAGGAGGCGCTGCGGGGGGTCACGGTCGAGCCGCCCGCGGACGAGGCGCCCGAGCACGCGCGCCGGCGCGAGGCGCTCGCCGGGGAGGTCGAGGCCGAACTGGCGCTGGCCCTGGCCCTGAGTGCACCGATCGAGCGACGACGCGAGCTGGTCGACCGCTCGCTGGCCCGGGCCGAGGCCCTCGAACCGCGCGACGACCGCCTGCTCGCCCACGCGCTCTTCGGCGCCCGGTCGGTGCGGCTCGATGCCGACGAGCTCGACCAGCGCGTGGCCGACGCCACCCGAGTGCTCGACCTCCCGGCCGCCGACCGCGGGATCGGCGCCACCATCACCGCGCTCGTGTACCGCCACGAGGACCTGCTCCGCCGCGGCGACCGCGCCGGTGCCCGGCGGGACCTGGCCGAGGCGACGAGCCTCGCCGTGCGCTACCGCCACCCGTACTGGGGGTGGGCGGTGACCACCTGGCAAGCGCTCGGTGCGCTCATCGACGGGGACCTGGAGACCGCGGAGGAGCGGGCCCTCGCCGCGGCGGGTCGACCGGGCGCCGACGAGGCGGGCGCGCTCGCCTGCCTGGGGGTGAACCTCGTGAACATCCGCCTGCTGCAGGGCCGGTCGGGCGAGGTCCTCGACCTGCTCGGCCAGGCGGCGGACGACCACCCCGAGATCCCCTGCTACCGAGCGGTCCTGGCCCTGTGCGCGGTGGAGGCCGGCGACCTCGGGCTCGCGACCCAGTCGGTGGATGCATTCCGCGTGCTCGGCTTCGAGGCGGTGCCCCAGGACACGAACCGGCTGCTCACCCTCGCGGTGCTCGCCGACGCCGCCGTGCAGCTCGGCGACGACGACGCGGCCCGGGCGATCGAGCCGCTCCTCGCCCCCTTCGAGGGCCAGCACGTCCTGCTCAACTGCTACGGCGGCGGTGGCGCCTACTGGGGGCCCGCCGATCACCAGCTCGGCCGGATGGCGCGGCTCCTCGGCCGCCGGGCCGAGGCCGAGCGCCTCCTCGACCAGGCGCGTGCCCGCGCCGAGGAGCTCGGCGCGACGCCGATGGTGGAGCGCCTCGCACGCGACGGGCACCGCCCGCTCGCCCGCCCCGCCTGACGACGCCGCCGCGGGTCAGGTCAGGCCGAGCTCCGCGAGCACCCCGTCGAGGCAGAGCCGGGCGAAGGACTCGATGTCGTCGGTCTCGTAGTTCCGGTACGACGACTCGATGATCATCACGAGGTAGAGGTACAGGTCGTAGAGCCGGCGGCGCCGCGTCGCGCCCGGCGCCTCGAACAGCGGGGACCCGTAGGCGGCGATGAGCTCGTCGTCGGCCCGCTTGGCCACGAACTGCGCCTCCATCAGCGGGTCCGCCCACAGCACCCGTTCGAAGTCGATGATCCCCACCACCCGGAGCGAGGCGGGGTCGACGAACACGTTGGGATCCCACACGTCCCAGTGCACGAGTCGAGGCGAACGCACCTCGTCGAGCGCGTCGGTGCTGCGGGCGACGAGGTCGCGGATCGACGTGACAGGGACCGGCAGGTCGACGCCGGCGTCGGTGCCGTCGGCGAGGAGGTCGTCGATCAGCTCGGCGAAGGCGCCGCTCCACGTCGGATGGGACCCACCAGCCGCGGGACGACCGAACCCCGGCCCGCCGATCGCGTGCATCGAGGCGAGGTGGCGGACGGTCTGGGTGTCCACCGTCAGCTGCTGCGCGGGGTCGAGCCCGTCTCGCAGCGTGGACAGGAGCACGCCGGGGCACACCTCCATCACGAACCACGGGCTCGGCAGCACCCCACCCTCGGGGTGCCACGCCAGCACCGCGGGCACGGGCACATCGGTGCGCTCCCCGACGAGGCGCAGGGCGTCGACCTCGGTCGTGATGAGGTCGTGCTCGTAGCGCAGGACCGGCACGTCGGCCGGCGGCGCGACCTTCAGGATCACGGCACGACCGTCGGCCAGGCCGAGCCGGTGCACGGCGTTGAACCAACCCTCGGTGCACTCGTCGAACGAGTGCAGCACGGCGTCGTCGCCGAACGCGGCCCGCACGACCGCCTCGGCCTGGGACCGATCGATCCTCGTCTTGGTGCGACTCTCGACCACCGGGGACCGTTCAGCCGAGCGGCGGTGTGTCGCGGCTGACGAAGCCCATGTCCCAGCTGCGATCACCTGCGGCCCGCAGCTCGCCGAGGCGCGCGAGGTCCTCCGCGGTCAACTCGACGTCGACGGCAGCGAGGTTCTCCTCCAGGTACCGCCGGCGCTTGGTGCCCGGGATCGGGACCACGTCGGCGCCCTGGGCGAGGAGCCAGGCCAGCGCGACCTGGGCAGCGGTGCACCCGTGGGCGGCGGCGATCTCCTGGACGACGGCGACCAGCCCCAGGTTGTGTTCCAGGTTGCCGTCGGCGAAGCGGGGGACGCCGCGCCGGAAGTCGTTGTCGGCGAGCTCGCCGAGGTCGGTCACGGTGCCCGTCAGCAGGCCGCGCCCGAGCGGGCTGTAGGGCACGATGCCGATCCCGTGCTCGCGACACGCCGGGACGATCTCGTCCTCGATGTCGCGCGAGAACAGCGACCACTCGCTCTGGAGGGCGGCGATCGGGTGGGTGGCGGCGGCCCGGCGAACCGTGTCGGCGGACCCCTCGGACAGGCCGAGGTGGCGCACCTTGCCGGCCGCGACGAGCTCGCCCATGGCACCGACCGTCTCCTCGATCGGCACCGTCGTGTCGGGACGATGCAGGTAGTAGAGGTCGATGTGGTCGACGCCGAGCCGCTCGAGCGAGGCGTCGCAGGCCTCGTGCACGTAAGCCGGCGAGCCGTCGACCGTGCGCTGGCCGTCGCGGAACACGTTGCCGAACTTGGTGGCCAGGATGACCTCGTCGCGACGTCCGGCGATGGTGCGGCCCACGAGGCGCTCGTTCTCGGTAAGGCCGTAGATGTCGGCGGTGTCGAGCAGGTTCGCGCCGAGCTCGATGGCGCGCTCGATGGTGGCGACCGCCTCGGCCTCGTCGGCGGGGCCGTACGCGAAGTCGGTGAGGCTCATGCAGCCGAGGCCGAGCGCCGGGACGGCCAGGCCGCCGGTGCCGAGGTGACGGGTGGGCAGGGTCATGGGGGCTCCGGTCGGGTGATCAGGATGCGTCGTGGGTGAGGTGGCAGCGGAGCACGCACGCGGCGCGCCGCGGATCCTGCGGGACGAGCTCATCCACCTCGATCCCGCCGACCGACTCTGCCACGCCGCGGGCGAGGCCGAGGTGGAGCGCGCACACGGTGGCTGGATCGGTGAGCACGGCGGACGTGAACGGACAGGCCTCGAGCGTGACCTCGACAGCGTCGCCCTGCTGCCGGAGGGAGGGCTCGAACCCGCCGCGGGCGAGCTCGTCGACGAGGGCACCCACCGGCCCGTCGCCCCGGCCCGCGACGGCCGAGGCGGCCAGTCCGGCCCGACGGCCGACCTCCACCGGTTCGTCGCCCGTGCGGAGGACCTCGGCGAGCAGCACGGCGAGGCGCTCGTAGGGACCGATGCCGGCCCACCGTGCGGCGCCCACCGGATCGAGCTCGTACTGGAGCCGTGGCCGCCCGCGGCCGCTCGGCGGCGCGGTGGACTCGACGAGGAGCCCGGCAGCCACGAGCTTGGCGAGGTGCTGGCGGATGGCGTTGTGGTTGAGGCCGAACGCCGCGGTGAGCTCGGCGACCCCGATCGGGCCGTCGGCCTCGGCGACGGCCCGGAAGACGCCGTGGCGGGTGGGGTCGCCGAGGGCCCGAGCCTGCTCCTGCACGGTGTGGGTCACGGCTCCTCCTCGACGCGGCCAGAGGATTCTAGCGATCTCTAGAGATATCCCCGGCGAGGAGGTCCGAGGGCCTGGTTGCCCCGTCGGCGCGACGGGTAGGAGCAGCCATGTCTGCCATCGTCGCCATCCTCGCGGCCGTGCTCGTGATCGTCGGGATCGTCCAGCTCATCCAGGGCCAGATCCTGTTCGGCGTGATCCTGATCCTGCTGGGCCTCCTCGTCGGCCCGGGTGGGACCACCATCACCCGCACCCGATGACGGTGCTGCGGGTCACGCCCGGTCCGTGATCGCCATCGGGGAGTCCGGCGCCGAGTCGTGCACGGCGAGCCGGGTCACCGCGGTGCGCGCCGCGGGCGCTGGCCACGGGCCGCCGTCGCTGCGCCCTTCACGTCGCCGTTGAGGAGCGCGAGGGCCGCGTCGAGGGCGGTGAAGGGCACGCGACCGCCACCCATGAGGGCGAGGCCGCGGACCGGGCCCTCGGTGACCGCGGCGCGGATCATGGCCTGGGTGGCCTCGTCGGGGTCCGGGAACTCGTGGGCCGCTTCCTTCAGCGCCATCTGCAGGACCAGGTCGCCGATCCGGCGACCGATCCACGACGCCCCCAGGTCCTCGAGCGTCGAGTTGCGGTTGAACGGGCGGACCGGGGGCGGGGTCGGGATGGCCCGCCCGAGCAGCGCGGCGAACTCCTCGTCGGTGGCGACCAGGCCGGCCGGGGCGGCGACGGGCGTGACCTGGTCGGTCGAGGCCACCTCGTGGTCGAGCTCGGCCACGACGTCGGCCGAGGACCGGGCGACCACGATCTGGAACGTGCCGGCCTCCACGAGCCAGTCGTGGGCGGCGACGTCCCACACGGCGAACGCCCGTCGGTCGAGGGCGATGGCGACCGTCTCGGACGCGCCCGGCTCGAGGTGCACCTTGGCGAAGCCCTTCAGCTCCTTGTCGGGCCGGCGCAGCACGGACGCGCCGGGGCGCACGTAGACCTGGACCACGTCGCTGCCGGCGCGGTCGCCCGTGTTGGTGACGGTGAGGGTGACGGTCACGTCCGTGTCGGTGCCGGTGAGGGCGACGTCGCTCCACGCGAACGTCGTGTAGGAGAGGCCGTGCCCGAACGCGAAGCGGGCTGGCACCCCTGCGATGTCGTGGAAGCGGTAGCCCACGAAGGGGCCTTCCCGGTACTGGACCTGCCGAGGGTCCCCGGGGAAGTTGCGGTGCGCGGGCAGCTGGGCGACGTGCTCGGGGATGCTCTCGGCGAGGCGTCCCCCGGGCTCGGCGTCGCCGAACAGCAGGTCGACGATCGCGCCCGCGCCGGCCTGGCCGCCGAGCCAGCACTCGAGGACCGCGGCCACGCGGTCGGACCACCCGAGGTGCACGGCCCCACCGTTGCTCAGCACGACCACGACGGGCGCACCAACCGCGGCGAGGGCCTCGATGAGCGCGATCTGCCCGGCGGGCAGGTCGAGGGAGGTGCGGTCGAAGCCTTCGGACTCCATCGGCGCCGGGAGCCCCGCGCAGCACACCACGACGTCTGCGCCGGCGGCGGCATCGAGCGCGGCCTGCACGAGGGCGGGCGTGGTGGCCCCGGTCACCGGGTCGTAGCCCGGCGCGTAGGTGACGGCCAGGCCCGAGCGGGCCCGCAGCTCGTCGAGCACGCGGTCGAGCCGCGTCGGGTTCACCTGGGAGCTGCCGGCACCCTGGTAGCGTGGGTGCTCGGCAAACGCGCCGACCAGCGCGACGCGGGTGGTGTCGGCCCCGAGCGGCAGGGTGCCGTCGTTGGCGAGGAGGACCGACCCGGCCGCCGCGGCCTCGCGCCCGAGCGCGTGGTGCGCGTCGAGGTCGCTCGCCGGGCGATCGTGGCGGGCCCGCTGGAGCAGGGCGACGACGCGCGTCGCGCAGGCGTCGACGTCGGCCTCGTCGAGCGCGCCCGAGTCGAGCGCGGCGAGCACCTCGGGATCGCAGGCACCGTGGCTGCTCGGCATCTCGAGATCGAGGCCGGCCCGGATGCCGGCGACGCGGTCGTTGACCGCGCCCCAGTCGGACATCACGAGGCCGTCGAAGCCCCACTCATCCCGCAGGATCGTGGTGAGCAGCTCGTGGTGCTCGCTCGCATAGGTGCCGTTCACCAGGTTGTACGAGCACATCACCGTCCACGGTGCGGCCTCGCGCACGGCGATCTCGAACGCGGTCAGGTACAGCTCTCGGAGCGTCCGCTCGTCCACGAGGGCGTCGACGACGAGCCGGTGCGACTCCTGGTTGTTGACCGCGAAGTGCTTGATGCTGGCCCCCACACCCTGCGACTGGATGCCGCGCACCATGGCCGCGGCCAGGCGCCCGCTGTGGAGCGGATCCTCGCCGAGGTACTCGAAGGAGCGTCCGCCTGCCGGGTGGCGCTTCAGGTTGAAGCCGGGCCCGAGCACGACCGCCACTCCCTGCTCGGCGGCCTCCTCGCCCAGCGCGACCCCGATCCGTTCGAGCAGGCCGACGTCCCAGGTGGACCCGAGGCACGAGGCCGTGGGGAAGCAGGTCGCCGGGCTCGAGCCCGCGACGCCGAGGTGGTCGCCGCCCGTGCCCGTGCGCCGGACGCCGTGGGGGCCGTCGGCGACGCCGATGCCCGGCAGGTCGTGCTCGGGCAGGCCCTCGAGGTCGAACATGGCCGCACCCGACAGGAGCCGCACCTTGGTGCGCCGGTCGAGGCGGGCGACGATGTCGGCCGCGCTCGGGGTCGGGCTCGAAGTGGTGGCATCAACCATCCGGCGAGCGTAGGACGCCGTGCACCCGAGCGATCCGGTGCACGGCGGCGCGATCCGCGCGACGATCGCGCCCATGAGGGGAATCCGGATCATCACCGTCGCGCTCCTGGCGTGCCTGTCCCTGTTCGTCGCCGCCTGCAGCTCGAGCGACGGCTCCGACACCAGCGCCAAGGGCGACCAGTCCACGACGTCCACCACCGCCGCCGACGGCGGGTCGACCGACACCACCGAGACCACGGCTGCGGGCGGTTCGGGCGGCGGCTCCCACCTGGAGGCGTCGGTCTCCAGCGGCGCCACGCTGTCCACCGAGCCGACGGTGTGCACGATCGATGGCACCAAGGGCACGGTCATCGCCGATGACCGCAAGTTCGAGCTCACCTTCGCCGACGGCACGGGTGACCTGACCTGGACCTTCGACGGCGGTGCCCTGCGTCAGAGCCCCGCCGTGACGGTGTCGGGCTCCACGATCAAGCTGTCGGGCATGACCGACGACGGCATGGGCTACGACGCGGAGATCACCTGCGCCTGACCGTCCGGGCACCAGAACCATCCCGGCGTGCCAAGGTGGTGGCCCGTCCACCAGCGAGGGAGACCGCCGTGTCCGCGTTCGATGCCGAGTACGAGCCCAGCCCGTGGGAGCCGATCGCCGAGGAGGTCGCCCGGTACGAGGCGAGCGGCGGCACCGAGCCCAGCGCGCTCGTCGGTGACTCGTGGATCATCCTGTGGACGCTCGGCGGTCGCTCCGGCAAGGTCCGCAAGACGCCGCTCGTCCGCGTCGCCGACGACCAGGGCGCCTACGCGGTGATCGGCTCGATGGGCGGCGCGCCCTCGCACCCGCAGTGGGTGCACAACGTGCGGGCCAACCCGGTCGCCCGCGTCCAGGACGGCGCCACCGTGCACGACCTCACCGTGCGCGAGGTGGATGGCGACGAGAAGGCGGCGTGGTGGGCACGGGCCACCGCGGTGTGGCCCGACTCCGACGCCTACCAGGCCGCCACCGACCGGGTGATCCCGCTCTTCGTGCTCGAACCGGCCGGCTGACGCCGGCGCGGCGGCTCAGCCGTCGCCGGGCTGGGGGATGCCGAGCAGCTCGAGGCGACCGATCTGGCGCAGCAGCGAGGCCGTGTCGAGGTAGATGCGTTCGTTGGTGATGCGGTCGCCGACGAAGAAGAACAGCGCCGTGACCGGCACCCGGAAGGACCGCCCGGTGGGCGGCAGCCCGTAGAACTCGCCGGTGTTGGTGCCGAGCAGGTCGAACTCGGTGACCACCACGTCCTCGGCGTGGTGGTACCGGACGTTCTCGTGGCGTTGGTCGGGGAAGGCGACCCGCTGGGCCCGGTGGTAGGCGACGACCTCGTCGTCGCCGTCGTAGACCTGGCCCGTGGCCATGATCTCGTAGTGGGGGTGCCCGTCGAACGTGGCGAGGCACCGGTCCCAGTCGTGGTCGACCTCGGACTGGAAGTGCTCGTGCAGGACGGCGATGCGACGCGCCTCGAGCTCGGGGTCGGTCATGGCTGCTCCTCGGTCGATGGATCGGTGGCCCGCCGGCCGCCGTGGGCGGCGACGATCTCCTCGTCGAGCCCGTTCGCCGTGTTGGCGATCGCGCCCAGCACCTGGAGGACGACCTCCTCGGTGAGCGGGTCGCCCACCAGCACGTGACCCAGCACGACCTGGCCGACGCCGACACCGGTGGACTCGACGACGAGCCGGCCGAACATGAACGAGGTCTCGGCCACGAACCGGTGCAGAGCAGGCGTGATCGCCACATCGAGGGCCACGGGCGCCCAGACGTCGATCGCCGTCACGTCGTCGATGACCGACACCTGCAGGTGCACCGTCGTGGAGCCGTGCGGCACGGCCAGGTCGCCGTCGACGGTGCGCTCGGCCGGGATGCCGAGCTGGGCGCAGAGCTCGGCGAGCCGCTCGCGCGCGGCCTCGACCGCGGTCACGGCCCCTCCAGCGTGAACGTGGCGCCGAAGCGCGCCTCCAGGTCCGGTTCCAACCGGGCCGCGGTGGTGGCGACCTCGCGCAGTGCGTGCTCGAGGACCGCTGGGCACAGCTGGTCCCGGTGGAAGCGCACCACGTGCAGCACCGAGCGCCCGCCGCTGCCGTCGTCGAACAGGAGCAGCCGGCCGAAGGTGAGCTCGGCGGTGGCGACCGCCTCGCAGAGCTCGTCGGTGTCGGCGACGCCCGCGACCAGCGGGGCCATCACCTGGACCACGGCGCTGTCGGGCCCGAAGGGCAGCAGGGTGGCGTACAGCCGCCGACCATCGACCTCGACGGCCACCTCGACATCGTCGGTCGTCGACGGGTCGACGCGATCGCCGAGCAGCCGCAGCAGCTCGACCCACGCCCCTTCGATCCCCGAACCGGTCGCAGCGCTCATCGGCGGCCGATCCTAGGGTTGGTCGGTGGACGGCGGTCGGTTGCACGATGACGAGGTGCCCGTGGACGACGCGCTCGTCCGCACCCTCCTCGCCGCCCAGCACCCGGCGTGGGCGGAGCTGCCGCTCCGGCGCTGCGCGTCGGGCGGCACCGACCACGCGGTCTTCCGGCTGGGCGAGGAGCTCGTGATCCGCCTCCCCCGCATCGGCTGGGCCGAGCAGCAGGTCGAACGCGAGGTGCGCTGGCTCCCGGCGATCGCACCCCACCTGCCCGTCGCCGTGCCCGAGCCGATCGCCACCGGCGAACCGGGGGCCGGCTACCCGTTCCGCTGGCTGGTGTCGCGCTGGGTTCCGGGCGTCGACCTGCTGCAGGCGACCGCCGACGGCACCGCGCCGCCGCCCGACGACCTGGCCATCGCGCTCGCCGAGATCGTCCGAGCCGTCCGAGCGATCCCGGTCGCACCGGGCCCGCCCGCCCGCAAGCGGGGGCGGGCTCTCGCACCCCACGACGCCGTGGTCCACCGCAGCCTCCGGGCCCTCGACGGCGAGCTCGACATCGACCGGGCCCTGGCCGTCTGGGACGACGCCCTCGACGCCGCACCCTGGCCCGGTCCCCCGGTGTGGGTCCACGGCGACCTGCTGCCGGGCAACGTGATCGTCGACCACGGTCGGATCACCGCCGTCATCGACTGGAGCCCGACCGGCCTCGGCGACCCCGCGTGCGACGCCATGATCGCCTGGGCGCTCCCGCCGGCGGCGAGGGACCGGTTCCGGGACGCCGCCGGGATCGACGACGACACCTGGCGTCGGGCTCGCGGCTGGGTCCTCGAGCAGACGGCGGCCTTCATCCCCTACTACGAGGGCCGCCTCCCGTCCGCCGTCGCGGCAGCACGCGCTCGTCTCGCGGCGGTGCTCGCCGGCTGAGCGGCCGCGGCGCGATCAGCGACCGTGGATGGTCACCATGCCGCGCCCGCCGGTGTCAGGCGCCCAGGCCCACGTCTCGGGGCTGGAGTCGACGACGGTGTAGCGGCCCGCCGGGACCTCGAAGTCGGTGATGGCGGTCCACGAGGCGTTCGGCACGCCACCCTGCCCCGGCGACCCGGTGGTCGGGAACGGGCCGTACATGGTCCCGTCCTCGGCTCGGAGGCCGATCGTGCCGGGCGTGGCGCCGGTCGCGTTGTTCCAGTGGTAGGTCGAGATGGCGGTGATCCTCGCCGCGGGCAGATCGGCCACCGATGGCGCGGTCGGGCCGTTCGACACGCCCGCGATGCTGGCGATCTCGAACAGCACCGGGGCCGCGGTGCCCTCCGAGCCCGACGCGTCGCCGGTGGTGGTGGTCGCCGGTTCGGTGGTCGAGGAGGTGGAGGTCGTCGAGGCGGTTGAGCCGGGGGTGGCCGGCGCGTCGTCGTCGCCCTTGGAGGCGGTCGGCCGGCGGAACGGATCGCCCGTGCGCACGTCGACCAGGACGAACACGTCGACCCGGACGTCCTGGCGGACCACGACCACGTTGGCGGGCCGGAACCCGTTCCACGCGGTCCCCGTGTAGCGGGTCCCCGAGGTGATGGGCCGCGGTTCGGCGAGCGGATTGCCGCACCCGCACTTGACCCGGGGGATGCCGAAGTCGTCCACCAGCACGGCGGTGCCCGCCTGCAGGACCGCGGGTCGCGGCGTCGCCTTGCCGTTCCGGTAGCCGTGGTTCAGCACCCGGGTGTCCCGGCGCAGGACCACCGGGGTGAGCTTGCGCACGAACGAGGGGATCTCGGCCGCGTCGATGCCCTGGACCGCGGCCCACGCCGCCGCCTTCTCGGGCTCGTTCGTCAGGAAGGCGATCAGCTTCTCCGGATCGCACGAGCCGGTGTCGCGGGTGCCGCCGTACAGCCCGGGCGCCGAGCCCGAGACCGCACCTCCAGCCGCCCCGGGACGGGGCGCGGCGGAGGTGGAGCTGGCCGACGTGGTCGACGATGCGGTCGTCGTGGTCGTGGCCGGCAGCTGCTCCTCCCCGAGCGCCACCGTCGCGGTGAACGGGTCCGGCACCTCGACGCCGATCGGTTCGAGGGCCACGTCCGCCGAGGCCTCCTCACCGGTGAGGGCGATCACCGCCACGACGCCCGCCACGAGCAGGAGGACCGCCAGGACGCCGATGATCACCAGGTTGCGGCGGCCACCCGTCGAGGTGGGTGGCGCGCTGGACGGCAGCGGGTTCGGGGGCGGGGGCGCGGCGGGCGGGAGCGCGCCTGGAGGCGGCGGCGCGTCGGACGGGGGCGGTGCGGGGGTGCCGCCATCGGACCCGACCGGCGCTCCGCAGGCGGTGCAGAAGTGCACATCGGCGGCCAACGGGGCACCGCACGCGGTGCAGAAGTGCGCGCTCATCGTTCGCTTCCTCCTCCTCGGGCGAGGGTGGATCGCCGCGTGGCCAGACGGGCTGCGGCGGGGGTCATGGCTGGTGCTCGCAGAGGACGCGCATCGGGTTCGACGCGTCGGCCGGCCCCGGGTACAGCTCCTCGCAGGTCGGTTCGGGCACGGTGGTGGAGGACGCGCCCGGGTCGGTCGAGCCCGGCTCGGTGACGTCGGGCGTCGTGGTGGTGGACGAGGTCGCCTGGAACCCAGGGCCCTTCTCCGCGGTGTAGCTCGTCGACTGGCCGGCCTGGACGGTGCCGGTGATCGCACGCCTGGTCGCACCCCCGGCCGAGCCGAGGGGCGAGGCCGACGCGGCGCCCACCTGCACCTCGTAGGTGGCGATCACGCCATCCCCGGTGCGCTGGACCGACGCCGGGGTGACCGCTGCGACGGTCCCGTTGGCGAGGAAGGTCAGTTCGAAGGGCTGGGACATCGGCGAGCCGTCGCACACGTCGTAGTAGGTGACGGTCAGGCGGTACACGCCTTCGGGCGCCTTGCCCGTGGGCCAGTAGACGTTCTCGACCCCCGCACCGCTCGCGGTGGCGCAGTCGTGGTTCGAGTCGACGTCGAGCGTGCCCCCGCTGGACGAGGTCCGGTTCTGGTAGTCGATCTGGCCGCCTCCAGGGTCGTTGACGGCGAGGTCGAGGTCGGCCTTCGAGCTCCAGCGGAGCGTCACCTGCACATCACCGGTGCCCAGGGTCGGCTCGCCGGCCACGGTGGTCGTGGTGGTCGGTGGCGGCGCGCACGATGCGTCGGCCGGATAGAGGTCGCACAGGGAGTCGCTGTCGACGCCGGTGTCGCGGTCACCGGTCGACCCCGGGGGCCGGGAGAAGGGCTCGCCTCCGGCGACGTCCACGAGGATGAACACCGACACCCGCACGCTGGTGGTGACCCGGATGACGTTGGCCGGCGCGAAGGTCGGCCAACGAGATCCGCCGTACCGCACCCCCGAGGGGATGGCTCGGGGTTCGGCGAGCGGGTTGCCGCAGTTGCACTTCACCCGCGGCACCCCGTAGCGATCGACGAAGACCGCCGTGCCGGCCTGGAGCACGGCCTGGGTCGGGGTCGCGACCCCGTTCCGGAAGCCGTGGTTCGTCACCCGCGTGTCACGCTGCAGGATCACCGGCGTGAGCGAGCCGACGAAGGCCCTGATGTCCGCCGGCGCCACGCCGAGCACCCCGGCCCACGCACGCGCCTTCGCAGGGTTCGCCTCCAGGAACGCGACCAGCTTGTCGCCGTCGCAGGTGGCGCGGTCGCGCGTGCCGCCGTAGAGGCCCGGCAGCGCGCCGACCGCGGCTCGGGTCGGCACCGCGGCAGCGGTCGCCGCGGGGGCGGTGGTGGGGATCACCGGTGCCGTGGTCGTGCTCGCGGCCGCGGCCCCCTGGCCGTTGTGCAGGTCGACGCTCTCGGTGAAGGGGTCCTCGGGGACGAACGTCGCGGGCTCGAGGAAGACCTCGCCGGCGGCCTCGTCGTGCCCGCCCCGGCGGACGAGCACGATGCCGACGACGACCAGGATGGTGGCGAGCACGGCGATCGCGGCCCACAGGGCGGTCCGCGCGCCGCCTCGACCCGCGGGCGCCGCTGCTACCCCCGGTCCGGCCGCTGGTACGACCGGTCCGGGAGGACCCGGCGGAGGTGGCGGAGCGGCGGGCGGCCCGTCGGGCAGGGCGGCCGGTCCCTCAGGGGTCAGCGATGCGCCGCACTCCTGGCAGAACCGCGTGCCGGGCAGGTGGTGCGCTCCGCAGTTGGCGCAGAACAACCCTTCGACCATGGCGAAACCTCGTTTCGACAAGGCCGATTGAATCGGTCATGTCGCCCAACCCCTAGGGCCGAAGGTCATGTCCGCCGAGCGAGGGGACCTAGGACCCGGGCCTCCGGGAACGAGTCCTCCCCGCAGCCCTGCACCTACCGACTGACGTCGGGGTCGCGCCCGGCGGGGTCGGGTCGGATCCGACCGCGGGCGCGACCGACCGCGGCCGTCCATCACTCGATCCTCGTGCCGTCGGGTCGGTGGACGTGGAGGGTCCCGTCAGCGTCGCGGTGGACGGTGAACCCGTGGTTGCGGAACCGGTTGTGCTTCCCGCACGTGGGTGCCCCGTTCCCGGGGTCGGTTCTCCCCTTGTCCGGATGCGCCCAGGGGAGCAGGTGGTCGGCCTGGCAGGTGCTGGCCGGTGCGTTGCACCCGGGCCAGCAACAGGTGGTGGACGAGAGCATGACGGCGGCGTGGCGGGGTCCGGTGAACACCCGGCACAGGCGTCCCGCGTCGAGTGCGACACCGTCAGCACCGAGCACCACGCGTCGGATGTGGTTGTGCAACAAGGCGAAGCCCGTGGCCTCGGTGGGATCGATCGGGTGGCCGTCCATGTCCGAGCACCGGAACCCCGTCATCGGCACCGGGCCGTCCTCGGGCTCGGGGTCGTCGTCTGGTTCGGCCCACTCCTCGACGTCGGCCTCGGTCTCGCCGTCGGCCGCGGGCTCGTCGGTCTCGTCGTCGGCGTCGTGGCGGGTGTGCTTGGAGGCGAGGTCCTGCCACCAGGTCTTCAGGCGCGGGTCGGGCTCGAGGGGTTCACCGGTGAACGTCTTGGCGTAGCGGTCCAGGGTTGCGTGGTCGATCATCAGGTTCGTGA
>CAZUYW010000056.1:0-14257 GCA_964624775.1 uncultured Iamiaceae bacterium | reverse complement strand
CCGCGGCGGCGAGGGCCTCGCGCGCCGCGCCCTCGCCGCGCGCCAGCTCGTCCAGCACGCGCGCCGCGTCGTCGCGCTCGGTCACCGCGGTCGTCAGCGCCGCCCGACAGGTGCTCAGCGTCTCAGCCGCCTGGTCCCGCCGGCGGGCCGCCTCGTCGCGCGCCCGGGCGGCCTCGGCCCGCTCGGGGTCATGGCCCGGGAGATCGGCCGCGGTGACCACTGCTGCGACCGGCCGACCGAGTTCGAGGAGCGCCAGCGTCGCCGCGTCGAGCGGCATCCGGATCCCGTGGGCCTCGATGCGACCCGTGCCCGCGGGATCGCCACCCGCGGCCAACCGCCCCAGGGCGTCGACGAGCCACGCGCGGCGGGCGGCGTCGAGGCCCGTCACGACCGTGACCTGGGGATGGAGGTCGAGCGCCGCCTCCTGGGCCGCGTCACCGAGCTGGAGAACCTTCATGTCATGCTCCCTGCGCAGCCCCGGAGGGTCGGGGCGGGACCGGCCATCATCGCACGGCGCGACCGCTGGGGGGCGATCCGGTCACGAGACCGGGATGCGCTGCACCGGCGGGTCGTCGTCGGGGTCGTCGTCGCCGTCGAGATCGTCGCCGGGACGACGACGGTCACGGACGGCGCCGAGCCCACCGGCGGCCCCGGCCATCTCCCCCACGAACCCGGCGACGGCCCGCACCGCGCCCGGGTCGTCGACCAGCTCCTCGGCGAGGTCGAGCAGGGCCCGCGACGCCGAGATCACCTCGCGCGCGGCCTGCTGGAGGGTCTCCACGCCCGCCTGCACCCGCGGATCGTCGTCGGCCATGGCCTGGACCCGGCCGAGCAGGTCCTCGGCGGCCCGACGACCTCGCGCCACCGCGTCCATGCCGGGGATGTCGTCGTTCATCGTGCCTCCGTGCGTCGTCGCGAGGGCGCGGCCTCGCCGTGGTCGGTGCCCGCGAAGGTGACCCGCAGACGGCCGTCGCGCAGCGACGCGGCGCCGACGGGCCGGCGGCGCAGGCTGTCGGGCAGCACGAGGGCGCGCCGGTGGCTGCCCACCCGGATCAGCAGCTCGTCGTCGCGACGCCCGAGCTCGAGGTCGTCACGGTCCGCGAAGGGGAGCTCGAGGACGAGCTCGTACCCGCTCCCCTTGCGCACGACGGTCATGGGCTCGCCCGGGTGCAGCACGGCGGACGGGTCGAGGTCGCCGTAGAGGCCCTCGGCGAAGGCCCGCAGCGGGTCGAGCCCCACCAGCTCGTCGGCCGCGAGCTCGGCCCGCAGGATGGGAAGCGGCGCGAACCCTTCCTCGATCGACGACAGGTGCTCGGCGTGGCGGGCCTTCCAGGTGTCGAACCACGGGTCCGAGACCGTCTCGGGGAGGAGCCGGTTGGCCACGACGGCGTCGACCCGGTAGCCGAACAGGGACAGGTAGGTGTGGGTGCGGCGGGCCTCGGCCACCACGAGGCGTTCGGGGTTCACCACGAGGCGCACGCTCGTGCGGGCGGCGTCGGCGAGCAGATCGCGGACCCCGTCGAGCCGGTCGTAGAAGCGCGAGGCGGAGCCGAACACGTCGTCGCCGGGGGTTGGCAGGCCGGTGACCCGCCCGAGCACCGGTGACACGAGCCGGTTCACCTTGCGGCTCATCGGGAACACGCGGTCCATGTACCAGCGGAGGATCTCGGGCAGGGACAGCAGCCGGAGGGTCTCCGCCGTCGGTGCGCAGTCGACGACCACGACGTCCCAGCTCCCGTCGTCGGCGTAGGCCTTGATGTCGCTCAGGCTGAACACCTCGTCGAGCCCCGGGATCACCGAGAGCTCCTCGGCCTCGATCGCGGCCACGCCGGCCCAGGCGAACACCTCGAGCAGCCAGGCCTGGATCTCGGCCCAGGTGTCCTCCATGCGGGCCTGGGTGTCGAGCTGCTGCCCCCACAGGTTCGGGGCGATCTCGATGGCCAGATCGCCCAGGTCACAGCCGAACGCATCGGCCAGCGAGTGCGCGGGATCGGTGCTGAGCACGATCGTGCGCAGGCCGGCATCGGCGCAGCGCAGCGCGGTGGCCGCCGCCGTCGTCGTCTTGCCCACGCCCCCCTTGCCGGTGAAGAGGAGGACCCTCACGAGGCGAGCGAGGTGACCCGGGCGGTGAGGTCGGTGAGGGCGGCGTGCATGATGCGCTGCTGGGTGCGGCGCTTCACGAACGGCGGGATCGGGACCACCAGCTCCACGTGGAGCTCGTAGCCGACCTTGGTGCCACGGCCGTCGTCGTCGGGCACCAGCTCGTAGGAGCCGTCGAGCTTGGACACGATGTCGCCCTCGACCAGCCTCCACGACACCTTGGCCGGATCGGTGTAGTCGTAGGCCAGCACGTAGGAGACCGACCGACCCATGCCCGCGGCCCGGAACCGCACCTCGGTGGCCCGCCCCTCGTCGTCGGTGCCCAGGATCTCGATGGCCTTGAGGTCCGTGGCCCAGGCCGGGTAGGCCGGGAAGTCGAGCAGGACCGACCGGATGACGTCGGGCGGCGCCGGGATCGTGGTCTGCTCGAGCACGTGGTCTGCCATGGTGGGCTGGCCTCAGGGTCGTCGGAGCGCGGACCCGACCATTCTGGCGCAGATCTGGCGGCGTGCCGAACCACCGCGGACCGGTGCGCGCTCAGCGCGCCGGCGGGGTGACACCCGGCTTCGGGGCGAAGGTGCCGTGTCGGCCGCCCCAGAGGGTGAGCAGGCCGATGCCCCACAGCGGGGCCATCGCCCCCCACGGCGGGCTGGTGATCCAGAGGCCGGCGATGGCAATCCCGATCTGGAGGAACCAGAGGCGCATGAGGCTCTGGCGCACGACGGTGGGCGCGGTGCCGGTCAGGTAGAAGAGCCCGGCCAGGTGGATCGTCTCGTAGCGGCTCCGGCCGACCGCCACGAGGAAGCCGTAGACGAAGGCGATGCACCCGCCGACGAACAGGGTGCCCGACACCACCAGCAGCAGGATCTCGGTGGCCGCGTCGTCGACGGCCCACGACGCGAGCGTCGCGACCAGCAGGGCGAGGGTGCCGACCAGGTCGAGGACCGGAATCGGCGAGGGCGGGATCGCCAGCTCCGGGCCCGCGGGAGGGGTCGGGTCCGGGGGCGGGGGCAGCGGAGCGTCGGTCACGGGAGGGGCACCTCGTCGAGGGCGGTGCGCAGCCGGTCGGCCAGCACGTCGTAGGAGAACTCGGCGACGGCGCGCCGGCGGGCGGCGGTGCCCATGGCGGCGCGCAGGTCGGGGTCGACGATGAGGGCCCGCAGCGCGTCGGTGAGGGCCGCGACGGAGGTGGGGTCGTGGACCACGAAGCCGGTCTCGTCCTGGGCGACGGCCTCGGCCGCGCCGCCGCTCGCCCCGGCGATCTGCGGGATGCCGCAGGCGGCCGCCTCCAGGAACACGATGCCGAACCCCTCCTGCTCGAGCCCGAGCCAGCGGTTGCGGCACGCCATGGTGAAGGCGTCGGCGCAGCCGTACAGGGCCGGCAGGTCGTCGTCGTCGACCCGACCGAGGAGCCGCACGGGCGCGGCCGTCTCGGCGACGAGGCGGCGGAGCCGGTCGAGGTCGCGCCCGGTGCCCCCGATGAGCACGTCGAGGTCGGGGTGGACCGGCGCGAGGCGGGCCGCGGCCCGGATCAGGACGTCCATGCCCTTGCGGGGCACCAGGCGGCTGACCGACACCACGAGCGTCGACTCGGGTGCCACGCCGAACCGGGCCCGCGCGGCGGCGCGGGCCGTGTCGTCGAGCGGCACGAAGCGATCGGTGTCCACGCCGGGCGGCACCAGGACCACGGGCAGGGCGCGATCGGCCGCCCGCTCCCCCTCGTCGGCCGGGTAGCCACCGGCGGCGACGACGAGCCGGGCGTCCCGCAGGACCTGGGCGAGGATCCGCCGGGTGCCGGGGAGGCGGCCCGGGATCGTGACCTCCGCACCGTGGAGGATCACGCCGTAGGGCCGGGCCAGGGCGGGGCCGAGGCGGCCGATCGGGAGCGCGGGGTCGAGCAGCACGAGATCGGCGCCGACCTCGCCGGCGAGGGCGTCGATGCGCCGCCGGACGGCGGCGGTGGGGAGCAGGACCTTCTCGTCGACCCGTTCGATGCGGATCGGCGACGCGGCGTCGAACGCGGCCGCCCCCGGGTAGGCCGTGGTGAGCACGGTCGCGTCCTCGGGGGGCAGGCGGCGCCACAGCTCCCACAGGTACGACTGGATGCCGCCGATCTTGGGCGGGAAGTCGTTGGTGACGAGCAGGTGCTTCACGCGGGCGCACCGCCGTCGACGGGTCCGTCGAGCTCGGCCCGCACGAGCGGGTCGGGGTCGGTCGAGGCGGCCATCGCCAGATCGTCGCATCCCAGCCGCCGCGCGGACCACACGGCGGCACCGCGCACGATCGGGTCCGGGTGCGCGAGGGCCGCCGTCAGGGCGGCCCGGACGTCGGGGTCGGTGCCCTCGCCGACGTTGCCCAGCACGAGGAGGGCGTTGCGGCGGAGGTGGGTGGGATCGCGCCGCGGGATGTACCAGCGGCCGTGGCGGGCGAGGAGCGCGTCGTCGGGCGCGGCGAGGAGGTCGAGCACCGGCACCCACGAGCGCTCGGGGTCCCCGAGCGGCACCGATCCGCCCGAGCCGCCGGGCGCGGCCCGACGCACCTCGAGGCGGTTCGGGGGGCACGCCTCCTGGCAGTCGTCGCAGCCGTAGATCCGATCCCCGATCGCGACCCGCAGCGACCGCTCGGGCAGGCCCGGGTCCTGGAGCACCCACGACAGGCAGCGTCGGGCATCGATGACCCCGGGCGCCACGATCGCGCCGGTGGGACAGGCCGGGATGCAGGCCGCGCAGGCGCCGCAGCCGTCGGGCACCGGCTCGGCATCGGGCAGCCCGTCGATCGGCGCGTCGGTGAGCACCGACCCGAGCAGGAACCAGCTCCCCCGCCCGGGCACCAGCACGTTGGCGTGCTTGCCGAACCAGCCGAGCCCGGCCCGCACCGCCACCGGCCGATCCACGAGGTGGTTCTGGTCGGCCACCACGCACGCCCGATGCCCGGCGGCGACGAGGTGGGCCACGATGGCCCCGAGGCCGGCGAGGAGCCGATCCTGGTCATCGGCCCACACGTAGCGCGCCACCCGGGCGACCGGCCCGCGGTCCCCCGGCGCGGGCGGCGGATCGCGGTGGTACGAGCAGCCGCCGGCGATGATCGCGGTGACCCCGGGCAGGGTGGCGGCCGGGTCGGTGGACCGGGCCGGGTTCTTGTAGGTGAAGGCCATGGTGCCGGCGAGGCCGGCGGCGCCCCGCGCCTCGAGATCGGCCCGGGCCTCGGCGAAGGGCTCGGCACCGCAGGCCCCCACGAGGTCGAGCCCGGCGGCGCGCCCCACCGCCTCCAGGTCGGCGAAGCGCAGCGGGCCACCCATGCCCGCCATGCTCCCACGCGGGGTCAGCCGGTCCGCCGCCGGTGGCGCAGCGGCGGGACCAGCCCGGCCTCGTCGAGCGCCCGCATGGCCCGGGCCTCGGCGAGGTCGACCACGACCGGGGCGTGCTCGGGCAGCCCGCACAGGAACGTGATCACGCAGTCGCCGCAGGCGCTGGTGTGCTGCAGCTCGCACTCGTCGCAGTCGATCCGCAGCACCTCGTCGGCGGGCTCGGTCCGGCGGTCGGCGGCGGTGATCGGGATGGGGCAGGTGTCATCCATGGGGGCTCCTCGGGGTCGTGGGACCATCATCCCCACCCCCACCGACAACGAAGCCCGGCGCTCAGCGCACGGCGGCCAGGAACGCCTCGGCGTCGAGCACCAGGGCGCCGTGGCGACGGGCCTCGACGCCCACCGCGCGGTCCGAGGACACCACGACGACCGGCTGGGACGGCGGCTCGCCGGCCAGCAGGTCGATGAGCACGTCGTCCGCGGTCACGCCCGTCGGCGAGTAGCGCACCGCCACCGCCCGGCTCGCCACCGGCGACGAGGTCGACGTCGAGCCGTCGAACACCACCACGATCCGGGCCCGGGACCGGGCGCCCACATCTTCGAGCAGCGCCACCAGGCGGCGTCGCTCCTCCTCGGGGGCGAGGTCGGCCCAGGCGGCGCGGGCCACGTTGTAGCCGTCGACGAGCACGAGGTTGGCCGCCGCCCGCAGCACGTGGCGGTGGGCCGCCGGCGTGGCGTCGAACACGCCGTCGGGCAGATCGGGCAGCCGGCGGGGCCGGCGACCGGTGGGCCGGGCCCGGGGGCCGACCCGGTTCGCCCCCCGGGGCGACCGACCGAGCTCGGCCAGCACGGCGCGCGCCTCGGCCAGCTCGGCCTCGGCCTCGGTGGCCGCCAGGCGGGCGATCCGCAGCGACTCGCGTAGCGCCGCCAACTCGCGCTCCTGGTCGGCGAGGCGCCGGCGGAGCGCGTCGTCGGCCATGATCAGCCGGCCGCGTCCTCGGGGTCGAGCACCTCGACCTTGCCGACGGGGCCGCACCAGCGGCACTCCACCGACTCCACGTGGTCGTCGAGGACCTGCTCCTCCTCGATCGTGCACGCGCCGCCCACCGTGTAGTGGTGGTACGCCCGGGTGCGGCGGGTGGCGGTCACGTCGAACCTGGTGAGGTTGCCGCAGGAGGTGCAGCGGTACCGGACGGGCGAGCTCATGGCGGGCATCGTACCCAACGGCCCACGATCGAACACTTGTCCGACGAACGTCCGTTCGCTACGGTCCGACCATGCCGGCGACCCCGCGCCCCGCTCCCGTGCAGGCCAGCTTCGACGACCTCGGCACCCCGCTGCACGACGTCACGTTCTGCGTGGTCGACCTCGAGACCACCGGCGGCACCGCCGCCGATGGGGGCATCACCGAGATCGGCGCGGTGAAGGTGCGCGGCGGCGAGCCGCTCGGCACCTTCCGCACCTTCGTCAACCCCGGCTGCTCGATCCCGCCCCACATCACCGTGCTCACCGGGATCACCGAGGCGATGGTCGTCCGGGCGCCCCCGGTCGACACCGTGCTGCCCACCTTCCTCGAGTTCCTGGGCGACGCCGTGATCGTCGGGCACAACGTCCGCTACGACCTCGGCTACCTGAACGCGGCCCTCGAGCGCACCGGGCGTCCCCGGCTGGCGAACCGCACGGTCGACACCCTGCCCCTCGCCCGCCGCCTCCTGCGCGACGACGTGCCGAACTGCAAGCTCGGCACGCTCGCCTCGCGCCTGCGGCTCCCCCATCGGCCGAGCCACCGCGCCCTCGACGACGCCCTGGCCACCACCGACCTCCTCCACGTCCTGTTGGAGCGGGCCGCCGCGTTCGGGGTGTTCGGGCTCGATGACCTCGGTGGCCTGCCGGCCATGTCGGGCCACCCGCAGGCGGCCAAGCTGCGCCTCACCGAGCACCTGCCCCGGAGCCCCGGCGTGTACCTGTTCCGAGACGGTGCGGGGCGCACGCTCTACGTCGGCAAGGCCACCAACCTGCGGTCGCGGGTGCGCTCGTACTTCTCCACCGACGACCGCCGCAAGATCGGCGCCCTCCTGCGGGAGACCCAGCGGATCGACCACGTCGTGTGCCCGAGCCCGCTCGAGGCCGCGGTGCTCGAGGTGCGCCTGATCCACCGGCTCGAGCCCCGGTTCAACCGCCAGGCCACCACCTGGCGGCGCTACGTCTACCTCAAGCTCACCGACGAGCCCTTCCCGCGCCTGTCCGTGGTGCGCACGGTGCGGGCCGACGACGCGCTCTACCTCGGTCCCCTGCCGAGCACCCGCGCCGCCAAGCGGGTCGCCGAGGCCATCGAGACGGCGGTCCCGCTGCGCCGCTGCACCGCCGACCCGCGCCGGGCCCAGCGCACCGGCCCGTGCGCGCCGGCCCAGCTCGGCGTTGCCTCCTGTCCGTGTGCCGGCCAGGTCGACGCGAGCGCCTACGCCGAGGTCGTCGCGCGCGTACGGCGGGGCGTGCACCACGAGCCCGAGCTGCTCCTCGGCCCCCTCGAGGTGCGCATGCGCGAGCTCGCGGCCGCCGAGCGCTTCGAGGAGGCCGCCGACCTGCGCGACCGTGCCGCAGCCCTCGCCGCCGCGCTGGCCCGCCAGCGCCGCTTCGACCTCCTGCGCCAGGCCGGTCGGCTCGTGGTGGAGGTCGGTGGCCGATCGGGGGCCGAGCTCCAGCACGGCCGCCTGGTGCGGGCCTGGACGATCGACGGGCGGGGCCCGGCGGGGGTGCCCCTCCCACTCGACCTGGATCCCGCCGCCCCCGAGCAGGCCGATGTGGCCGACGCCCCCGGCACGCCGGTGCCCAAGGCCCTCGCCGACGAGCTGGCCTGCGTGGCCGCCTGGCTCGACAAGGAGGCGGCGCGCATCCGGGTCGTGCACACCGATCAACCCCTGGCCTCGCCGTACCCGCCGTTGCCCCGTTTCCAGCCGGCGGTAGCCTCGCGGCCGTGAACTGGCTCGCCCTGACGCTGCTCGCGGTCACCGTGATCACGATCTGCGCGTGGTCGGCGGCGTTCTTGTTCGTGCGGGGCCGCATCCGGCGGCGCCACCGCGTCGACCCCACGGTGGCCACCTCGGCGCCCACGTCCTGGCTGGTCGACCCACGGGCCCCGGCCCGCCTCCACCGCCGGATCGCCAAGGCCGGCCAGGTGGCCGGCACGGTCATCGACGAGCATCGCCCCACCGGCCGCAGGGCGAGGAAGGCCGAGCCCCCGACCATCGTCGCCCTGGCCACCGACCTGCGGGGCCACGCCGTCGCCCTCGACCAGCGCCTGGCCCGCGCCGCGGTCCTCGCCCCGCAGGCCCGTCGGGCCCAGGTGGCCGCGATCGCCGGTGAGGTCGCGTCGCTCGAGACCGCCGCTGCCGCGCTGTTCCAGCTCGACCTCGACCTGCGCCGGCCGGTGCGCCTCCCCACCGACCCCGAGCCCGCGGTCGCGCTGGAGGAGCGCACGGCACGCCTCGCCGCCGCCCTGCGCGAGCTCGACGAGCTCGATGCGTCGGCCGGCCTCCGGCCCGGCGTCGCCGCGCCGCGCCTGGCCCGGGGGTAGCTCAGGCGGGGTGGTGCTCGGCGGCCGCTGCCTCCTGGGACACCCGGACGAGCGCGGCCAGCGCAGCGGCCGCCCGACCCTCCGCGAGCGAGGCCCGCGCCAGCTCGATGCCGGCGTCGAGGTCGGGGGCCTGCCCGCCCACCACGAGGCCGGCCGCAGCGTTGAGCACCACGATCTCGGTGCAGGGGCCCGCCGCGCCACCGAGGACCTCCTGGGCGATCTCGGCGTTGCGGGCGGCGTCACCGCCGCGGAGGTCGTCGAGCGTGCCGGTGCCGATGCCGTGCGCAGCGGGGTCGAGCTCCCAGGTGCGCACCTCGCCGTCGACCAGCTCGTGGACAGTGGAGGTGGTGGTGATGGTCAGCTCGTCGAGGCCGTCGTGGCCGTAGGCCACCATCGCCCGCTCGGAGCCGTTGGCGGCGAGGACGCGCACCATGCGATCGGCCATCGACGGGTCGGCGACGCCGGTCATCTGGCGGGTGACCCGGGCCGGGTTGGCGAGGGGGCCGAGGATGTTGAACACCGTGGGCACCCCGAGCTCCTTGCGGGTGGGGCCGGCGTGGCGCATGGCCGGGTGGTAGCGGGGGGCGAAGCAGAAGCCCATGCCCACCTCGTCGACGCAGCGGGCCACGCCCTCGGGCCCGAGCTCGATGGCCACGCCGAGCGCCTCGAGCAGGTCGGCGGTGCCGCACGCCGAGGAGGCGGCCCGGTTGCCGTGCTTGCACACCTTGCCCCCGGCCCCGGCGATGGTGAGCGAGGCGAGGGTGGAGACGTTGATGCTGCGGCTCTTGTCCCCGCCGGTGCCCACCAGGTCGATCACCCCGTCGTGGGAGCCGAGGGCGACGGGGGTCGACCGCTCGATCATGGCGCCCACCAGGCCGGTGAGCTCCTCGACGGTCTCGCCCTTCATGCGCAGGGCGACGATGAACGCGGCGATCTGGGCCGGCGTGGCCGCCCCGTCGAGGATCTCGGCCATGGCGGTGGCGGCCTCGAGGCCGGTGAGGTCCCGACCGGTCATCAGCGTGCCGATCAGCTCGGACCAGCCCCCGATCGCGTGCATCTGCTCTCCCGTCATGGCCGACAGCATGGCAGAGCCGCGCGCCGGACCCGCGACCGGTTGCTGGCAGGGATCGTCATGATGTTGTCATTGCCGCCAGGCCGGTCCTGGCCGAGGATGAGCCCATGACCTCCCCCCACCCCGTGACGCTCGTGGCCTTCGACGGGCTCCAGCTCCTCGACCTGGCCGGGCCCGTCGAGGTGCTCGACGCGGCGTCGCGCCTCGCCGGACACGCCTGCTACGACGTGCGCATCGCGACCCCGGGGGGCCGAACGGTCCGGACCACGAGCGGCATCGAGCTCGGCGGGGACGTCGACCTGGCCGCGGTCGCGGCCGAGGTGGCCGCCCGCCCGGCGGGCGCTCCCCGCTCGGGCACCCTCCTCGTCGTCGGCGGGCGCGGCACCCGCCCCCTCACCCGGGACGACGCGTTCCTCGACCACCTCCGCACGGCGGCGGCCGGCGCCGAGCGCATCACCTCGGTGTGCAGCGGCGCCCTCCTCCTCGGCGCCGCCGGCCTGCTCGACGGCCACCGCGCCACCACGCACTGGGCCACGTGCGACGACCTCGCGGCCGTGGCGCCGGCCGTCACGGTCGAGCCCGACCAGATCTACGTCCACGACCGGGACCGCTGGACCTCCGCTGGGGTCACGGCCGGCATCGACCTGACCCTGGCCCTCGTGGACGCCGATCACGGGCCCGAGCTGGCCCACCAGGTCGCGGCGTGGCTGGTCGTCTTCGTGCGCCGCCCCGGGGGCCAGGCCCAGTTCAGCGCCCAGCTGCGCTCCCAGGCCGCCCGGCTTCCGGCGATCGCCGCCCTGCAGGCCTGGCTGCCCGACCACCTCCACGAAGACTGCACCGTCGAGCGCCTCGCCGAGCGGGCCGGGATGAGCGCCCGCTCCTTCGCCCGCACCTTCCGGGACCAGACCGGCACCACGCCCGCCGCCCACGTGGAGGAGCTGCGCATCGAGGCCGCCCGGCGGCTGCTCGAGACCACCGATCTCACCGTCGCCGCCATCGCCCGCGCCGTCGGGCTGCGCCGGGCCGAGACCTTCCACCGCGTCTTCCGCCGCCGGGTCGGCACCACGCCCGACCGCTACCGCCAGCACTTCGCCCGCACCGCGAGCTGACCCGCCTGCCGACCACCGCCACCGAACCAGGAGCCACCATGCTGATCGCCATCGGCCTCTACGAGGGGTTCACCGCCCTCGACGCCATCGGCCCGTACCAGGTCCTCTCCCTGGTGCCCGACGCCGAGGTGCGGTTCTGCGCCGCCGAGCGCGGGCCCCTCTCGGACGACAACGGCCTGCTGCACCTCGACATCGAGCACACCTTCGCCGACCTCCCGAGCCCCGATGTGCTCCTCGTGCCCGGCGGGTTCATCACCCGCCGCCTGGCACGGGACCGCGCCCCGATCGTGGACTGGGTGGCGGGCGCCCACCCCACCACGACCGCCACGACGTCGGTGTGCACGGGCGCCCTCGTGCTCGGTGCCGCCGGGGTCCTCGACGGCCTCACGGCCACGACCCACTGGTTCGCGTACGACGAGCTCGCCCGCTACGGCGCCACCCCGACCGAGCAGCGGGTCGTGCGGGAGGGACGGGTGTGGACCGGTGCCGGCGTGTCGGCCGGCATCGACCTGGCCCTCGCGCTCGTCGCCGACCTGCAGGGCGAGGGGGTGGCCCAGGCCATCCAGCTCGCCATCGAGTACGACCCGCAACCCCCGACCGATGCCGGGTCCCCCACCAAGGCCCCGCCCGAGATCCTCGAGCTGGTCCGTGCCATCTCCCAGGCCAAGGAGGCCGAGGTCCTGGGCTGAGGCGGCTCAGCCCGCCCGCACCACCAGGCCCGGCGCCGGCACGAGCCGGAGCACCTCCCAGATCGGATCCACGCGGCGAAGCGCCTCGGCCAGCTCGTCCGCGGAGGCCGCACCGGCACCCGCGCCGGCGACGACGGTGAGCGAGCCCCCGTCACCCCCCGCACCGTTCACCTTCCACCCGGCTGCACCCGCGGCCTCGGCCACCGCGATGGCGGCGCGGTGCGGCGCCCCCACCAGGCCCGGCGCGAGCTCGGCCTGGACCTCGGTCGCCGCTCGCAGGACGCCCGCCCAGGCGTCGATGTCGCCCCCACCCAGCGCGGCGGCCGCCCGAGGCGCGAGCGACGCGAGCCGGGCGAGCGCCTGGCGGGCGCGATCGTGCTCGGGCCCGCTGCAGGTGAGGATGGCGTCGATCACCTGGCGGTGCACGGCTGAGGAGTCGTGGGCGCCGAAGACCACGGTGACCAGGCGTTCGCCGAGCTCGACCTCGGTGGGCGGCGCCAGCTCGACGGCCGTGCGACGGACCTCCGGATACGGGCTGACCACGAGCAGGCCGCAGCCGCCGAGGGCGGCGGCCCACTGGTCCTGCACACCCGCCTCGCGTCCGGCGCGGGCGGTCTCGACCCGGTGAGCGGCGGCGGCCACCGCGGCCGGGTCGCGCGCCTCGCCCACGAGCGCGTCGAGCGCCCCGATGAGGGCGACCAGCACCGACGCCGAGGTGCCGAGCGAGGCGCCCGGCGGCACCGCCGCGGTGATCTCGACCTGGAGCGCCGTGCCGTCGGCGAGCGGGTGCCGTTCGAGCACCTCGCCGACGGCGTGCTCGAGCAGCGGGTGCTCGCCGGGGATCGGCTGCGCCCAGCCCGCCTCGGGGTGGGGCGCCAGGACGTAGTCGGCATCGAGGGCCGCGGCGCGGAGGCGCACCTCCCCCGGTCCGAGACCGGCGCCGGCCGCGTCCACCACCTCGGCCCGCACCTCGACGCCGGGCCCGACCGCGAGGTGGCACACCTGCCCGGGCGACCCGAACCAGGTGTCGGTCCAGCCGCCGACGTCGGCCACCCGCACGGGCGCGGCGGCCACCACCGGCCCCGCGACGACGGCCACCGACCTAGGCCGTGCCCCCGCTGCGCCGGGCCTCGGCCCGCCGCTCAGCCTCGAGCCGCTCGAGGCTGGGCTCGGGCGAGTGGTCGACGAAGCGCATCAGCTCGGCGACGGCGGGGTGGCCGGCATCCTCGGCGATCAGGCGGTGCATCTCCTGGGCCACCTCGCGGTAGGCGGGGTGGCCCTGGGGGCCGCTGCGCAGCTCGAGCAGGTGCATCGCCTCCCGGGCGTTCATCTGCATCACGAACCGCACCTTGTAGGCGAGGGCCACCGCGTAGGGCGCCTGGGCGGGGAACTCGGGAAGGAGGTCGTCGTGGAGCGACGCGGAGCGCTCCATCGCCTCGTCGAACTCGGCGGTGGCGCCGGCGAGGTCGATCGCCTCGGGCCGGGTGTAGCCGTGGAGGGGGCTCAGCGTCTGCCACTCGAGGGTGAGCATGCGGTGGCGCTGCAGGTCGCGGAAGGCGCCGTAGTCGGCGAGGACGTCGAACCGGTAGTCGATGCGCTCGAGGGCGCGGCCGGGGCGGTGGCGGCGGTTGGCCCGCTCGCCGTTGTAGGCCCGCACGATCGCCACGCGCTCCTCGGCCGACATGGCCCGGACCCGCGCCTCGATCTGGGTCTCGGGCACGTGGGTGTGGCTGTAGAGCATCGCCGTGACCAGCTTGACCTCGGCGTCGGGGTCGTGGTCGACGAGGGTCACCAGCGGGGCCGCGTCGGCGGTCGAGGACCCGAGCGGGAACAGGCGCTCGGCGATCTCGTCCATGGCCTCCCGGTTGGTGGCGAGGTAGGAGCTCCAGGCCACGCCGCGGTCGGCGAGGTCCACCCGCTTCAGGAACGACGGGATCACCTTGCGCAGCTCGTGGAGCATGAGGTCGGCGTAGGTGCGGGCCTCGGGCAGCGGGTGGGCCCGCATCCGCAGCAGGAGCGCCTCGTACGCCTGGCCGGTGCCGTAGATGCCGACGTTGGACAGCGATGCCGCGGGCAGGATGCCGCGCAGCGCGTCGAACGCCTTGGCCCGGATGGCCTGGCGGTACACGAAGTCCGAGTCGTCGGGATCCTTCGGGAACTGGTCCCGGAAGAAGTCGGTGAGCGTCGGCAGCAGGCCCGCGTAGGTGTCGAAGAGGCGGTCCATGTCGCCGACGTAGCGGGTGCCGAGGGCCGAGCCGAGCACGCCCGGGTCGCGGTGGAACCGGTAGCGGCCGCCGATGCGGGCGTCGTAGGCGATGTAGCGGGTCGACTGCTCGAGGTAGGACATGAGCCGGCCCCACTCGAGCACCTTGGTGAGCAGGTTCGACGCCTGCTCGCAGGCCAGGTG
>CAZUYW010000055.1:8107-14370 GCA_964624775.1 uncultured Iamiaceae bacterium | reverse complement strand
GGGGCGGGTCCCCGGCTCGGCGATAATACCGATTATCGGCCGGGGGATCGGCGGGGTGAGGTGTGGCAGGTGGCACCCGATCCCTGACGGTGCGTCAGATCGGTCGGGTAGGGTCCCCGCCATGACCGAGACCGCCGAGCCCGCCGTCGTGACCTGGGGCGAGATCCAGGGCCGCACCATCACCTTCCCGATGGAGGTGACCGCCATGGACGCCGCCACCATCGGCTTCACCGTGCCGCTCGACGCCGCGAGCCGGCTCCTCCCCGGCGACGCCTTCGAGATCGTCGAGACCGCCCCCGGGTCGGCGCAGCTGATCATCGCCCTGTGCGACTACGTCGAGAACCCGTGGGGCGACTACCTCGAGATCAACCTCGGGTTCCTCGCCCGCCCCGCCGGCGCCCCCGCCGACGTGATCGGATCGTTCGTGTACCGCATGCCCGTCGACCAGGCGTTCACGTGCCAGGCCGGCAACGAGGTGATGGGCTTCCCGAAGACGGTGGAGGACCTGTCGGTGACCCGCGAGGGCGATCGGGTCACCTTCGCCATGCACGACGACGGCCGGCTGGTGCTGGCCGTCACGTTCCCGGCCGCGGCACCCATGGGTGATCCGTCCCGGGTCGACGCGGTGAGCTACTCGTACCTCGACGGCCGGCCCTACGGCACGCCGCTCTCGATGGACATGGGCACCGGGTTCATCGACCCGGCCGACGTGGTCGTCGAGCTGGGCGAGGGGCCCATCGCCGACGAGCTGCGCAGCCTCGGCCTGCCCTGCGCCCCCGACTTCGCCACCTGGGGCGAGGGGCTGACCGCCACCTTCCAGCTGGGCACGCCCGTCACCTGAGGCGCCGGGTGCGGGGGCTCAGCCCTCCTCGGCCTCGGCGCGGCGCGCCCGCTGCGCCTGGACGACCCGCACCAGCACGCCGACGCACCCGGCGGCGACGACCACGATGAAGGCCCAGCCGGCGGGCGGGATCGAGCCGCCCTGGTCGGGCTGCTCGACGCGCTCGGGCCGGCGGTCGCTCGCCTGCAGTCGGGCCGACGAGGGCGAGGTGGTCGTCGGTGCGGCCGTGGTCGTCGTCGTGGTGGTCGTCGTCGTCGTGGTGGTCGTGGTGGTGGTCGTCGTCGTGGTGGTCGTGGTCGGCGGTGGGGCGGCGACCACCTCGGCGGCCTTGACCGTGTCGGCGACGAACGACGCCATCAGCTGGGGACCCGGGCCGCGCAGGTGCAGCCCGTCGCCCGACACCGCCTCGGGGTGGGCGTCGGCCACCCGGCTCCAGTCGGCGACCCACAGGTTGGGCCGGCGCGCCGCCTCGGCCCGCAGGAAGGCGTTGACGTCGCGGTAGTAGGGCCGGACCTCGTGGAGCGTCAGCCACACGACGCGGGGGACCCGGGCGAGCTGGTCGAGGATGTCGCGGGCGGCGGGCTGGTACACGCCGGGCGACCCGCCGTCGTTGTGGGCGAGCAGCACGACCACCACGTCCCAGTCGGTGCCGCGCTGGCGCAGCACCTCGGCGCCCTGGCGGGTCGACCGGTTGACCATCGCGTCCACGGTCACGTCGCGGCCGGGCAGCGCCGGGGCGTAGTACGGCTCGGCCCCCTTCATGACCGAGTCGCCGAGCACGAGCACGCGGGTGGGGCGGGTGGGCGGGAAGGCCCGGCCGGCGGGTCGGGTCGGCGCCGCCACGCCCGGTGCGCCCAGGCCGACCAGCAGCCCGACCACGAGCACCACGGCCGCGATGGGCCGGTGCCGAGCCGTCACGCGCCGGTCCAGGCCCGCACGCGGTCGGCCAGGACCGGCAGGCTCACCGTCGCCGCGCCGAGCACGACGTCGTGGAACCCGGGGAGGGTGAAGGCCTCGCCGAGGCGGGCCTCGGCCTCGGCGCGCAGGCGCAGGATCTCGCGCTGACCGACCTTGTAGGCGAGGGCCTGGCCAGGCATGCCGATGTAGCGGTCGACCTCGGTCTCGATCTCCTCGCGGCTGACCGGGGCGTGGGCGACCATGAAGTCGATGGCCTGCTGCCGGGACCACCCTTTGGCGTGGAGCCCCGTGTCGACGACGAGGCGGCAGGCGCGCCAGGAGTCGCTGGCGAGCATGCCGAGGCGGTCGATGTCGGTGCGGTAGAGGCCCATCTCCTCGGCGAGGCGCTCGGTGTACAGCGCCCAGCCCTCGACGTAGGCGGTGTGGCCCCACGAGAGCCGGCGGAAGGCGGGGAGCTCGCGGCGCTCGGCGGCGATGGCGAGCTGGAGGTGGTGGCCGGGGATGGCCTCGTGGAAGGCGATCGACGCGGTCTCGGCCCGGCCCTTGGTGGTGGGCTCGTGGAGGTTGATGTGGTACTCGCCGGGTCGGCTGCCGTCGGGTGCCGGCGGCGTGTAGTAGGCGGCCGGCGCGTCGGGTGCGAGGTAGTCGGGGATCGGGGTGAGCACGCACGGCGCCTCGGGGAGGATGCCGAACCAGTCGCCCATCGCCGCGGCCGCCGCCTCCAGGCAGGCGGTGGCGTGGGCCACGATCTCGTCGCCGTCGCGGTAGCGCAGCTCGGGGTCCTCCAGGAGGTGGCGGAAGATCTCGGCCAGGTCGTCGGTGCCGAAGGCGCGGGCGCCGGTCGCGCGGTACTGCGCCGGCAGCACCTCGGTGACCTCGTGGAGGCCCACCTCGTGGAGCTCGTCGGCGGTGAGGTCGAGGCCCGTGTGCAGGCCGATCAGGGCCTCGTAGAGCGCCGGGCCGTCGGCGAGCCAGCACAGGCCGGGCTGCTCGTCGGGGCGGGCGACGGGCAGGAGCTCGTCGCCCAGCACGGACCGGTAGCGGGCGAACGCCGGGCGCAGGTGGTCGGTGACGGCGGCGCGCAGCTCCTCGCGCCACGCATCCTCCCCGTCCCACCCGGCGGGCCCGGCGAGGCGGGTGAAGGGGTCGGCGTCGATGGGGGAGGCGAGGTAGCCGTCGAGCTGGTTGAGGGAGCGCTCGATGCAGATGCGGGCGGGGGTGCGGCCCGCGGCCAGCCCGGCACGGAAGCGGTCGGCGGCCTGGTCGAGGACGGTGCCGAGGCGCTCGACCCGCACCACGGCGGCGGCCGCGTGGGCGGGCTCGGGTGCCGAGAGCTGCCCGGCGATCGTGAGCAGGTCGGCGTGGATGCCCTGCATCTGGTCCGACGCCAGCTCGGCGAGCCGCAGGTCGATGCTGCGCACGGCGTCGTCGATCTCGCCGATCAGGAGCCGGCGGGTGACGCAGTCGGTCTCGTCGAGGTCGTCGCCCGCGAGCGCCTCGGCCTCGGCGCGGAAGCCGAGGATCGTGGCCCGCCACGCGGCGGCGCCCGCCTCGGACAGGTCGTCGACGCGGTCGTCGAACCGGTGGTCGCCCAGGTAGGTGGCGAAGAGCGGGCTGGCCTCGAGGCGGGCCTCCCAGTACCGGTCGGTGAGCTGGCGCAGGGCGTCGGACGGCATCAGGTCATCGTCCCACGTCGCTCAGCGGCCCACGCCGCGCAACCCGGCCCAGACGAGCTGGGCCACCCGGTCGGCGCAGGCGTCGGCCTCCTCGCCGGGTCCGAGGCCGAGGCGGAGCCACTGGCGGCTGGTGGCCTCGGCCACCCCGACCACGCCGAACGCGAGGACCTGGCGCTCGTCGGGGGTGAGGCCCTCGATGGCGATCAGCTCGGCGACGCGGTCGACCATCATCTGCTCGACCTTGGCCACGGCCGCGGCGAGGTCGCGGTCGGTGCGGTTGCGGTCCGCGAAGAGGACCCGGAACGCCTCGCCCTCGCCGGTGGCCCAGCGGAAGAAGGCGCGGAAGCCGGCCTCGACCTGCTGGCGGCCGGTGCCGGCCTCCACGACGACGTCCATGATGGCGGTCTCGAGGCGGGCGCCGATGTCGTCCACGAGCTCGCGGTAGAGCGCCTGCTTGGAGGCGAAGTGCTGGTAGAGGACGGGCTTGGTGACACCGGCCGCCTCGGCGACGTCGTTCATCGAGGCGCCGTCGAAGCCCCGCTCGGCGAAGGTCGCCAGCGCGGCGTCGAGCAGCTGGGCGCGCCGCTGGGCCGCGGGGAGCCGGGTGGGTGCCCGGTCCGCGGCCCGCGGGTCGTCGGTGCTCGCTGGGGCCACCCCGGTCATGGCGGCCACCCTAGGCCCGCCGCGGCGGCCCCAACGAGGTGTGGGTCAGTGCTGGTGCTTGATCACCGAGCGGGCGACGGTGCCCGCCTGCATGTCGTCGAAGGCCTCGTTGACGGCCTCGACGGCGATCTCCTTGGAGATCAGCTCCTCGAGCTTGAGCTCGCCGCTCTTCCAGAGGTCGAGCAGCTTGGGGACGTCCTGGTAGACGTTCGAGGAGCCGTACCAGCAGCCCTTGATCGTCTTGGCCATGTAGAGCCAGGTGAACGCCGCGTTGAGGTTCAAGAAGACGTCCATGCGGGGCACGCCCACCAGGATCACCTGGCCGCCCGGGCGGGTCATGTTGATGGCCTGCTCCATGGTGGCGCCGAGGCCGATGACCTCGAAGGAGGCGTCCGCACCACGGCCGCCCGCGATGGCGGCGACGGCGGACACGGGGTCGCCCTCGCCGGCGTTGACGGTGTGGGTGGCGCCGAACTCCTTGGCCATCTCGAGCTTCGAGTCGAACATGTCGACCGCGATGATCGTGGTGGCGCCGGCGATGCGGGCACCCTGGATGACGTTGAGGCCGACGCCGCCGCAGCCCACGACGGCGACGGTGTCACCGGGCTGGACCTGGGCCGTGTTGAACACGGCGCCGACGCCGGTGAGGACGCCGCAGCCGATGAGGGCGGCGACGTCGAGCGGCACGTCGTCGGGGATCTTCACGAGGGAGATCTCGGGCACGATCGCCTGCTCGCCGAAGGTGCCGAGGCACGCCATCTGGTGGAGCGGCGCACCCTGGCTGGTGAGGCGGGTGGTGCCGTCGAGGAGCCCGGCCGCGGCCTGGGCCGCGGACTTCTCGCACAGGTAGGCCTGCCCGTGGGTGCACGTGTAGCACTCGCCGCACGCGGGGACGAACGACAGCACGACGTGGTCGCCGGGCGCGACGCGGGTGACGCCCTCGCCGACCTCCTCGACGATGCCGGCGCCTTCGTGGCCGAGCACGATCGGGGTGGGCAGCGGGATGGTGGCGTTGAGCACCGACAGGTCCGAGTGGCACACGCCCGAGGCGACGATCTTGATGCGGGCCTCGCCCGGGCGGGGCGGGGCGACCTCGATGTCGTCGCGGATCTCGAGCGGCGTGTCGTAGGCGGTGAGCACGGCGGCCTTCATGGTGGTCCCCTTGTCTGCGGTGAGCGGTGGAGGTGAGGTGCCGCGACCATACCTTGACCGCCCGGTCAAGTGCGCCGGGTCCGGTTCCGGTACCGTGCGCGCATGCCCGTGGACCCGGCCTTCGCCCCGCTGCTCGCCCTGCTCGACGATCCGTCGGTGCCCTCGCTCGCCGACATCGGCCCCGTCGCCGCCCGACAGGCCTTCGCCGCCATGCGCGTCGACGGCGACCCGACGCCGGTGGGCTCGGTCACCGACCGCACCGTGCCCGGTCCGAGCGGCGAGATCCCGGTGCGGATCGTGGTGCCCGCGGGCGGCGCTCCCACGGGCGTCCTCGTGTGGTTCCACGGCGGCGGGTGGGTGATCGGCGACCTCGACACGACCGAGCCCGTCACGCGGCGCCTGGCCGCGGGCGCGGGGTGCGTCGTCGTGTCCGTCGACTACCGGCTGGCCCCCGAGCACCCGGCGCCCGCAGGCGTGGACGACGCCTGGGCCGCCGTCACCTGGGTGACCGCTCACCTCGACGAGCTCGGGGTCAGTGGGGGCAAGGTCGCGGTCGGGGGCGACAGCGCGGGCGGCAACCTTGCCGCGCTCGTGGCCCTGCGCGCCGCGGCCGCGGGCGTGCCGCTGGCCCTCCAGCTGCTCGTGTACCCGGCGACGGACCTCACCATGACCAGCCCCTCGATCGCCGAGAACGGCACCGGGTACTTCCTCACCGAGGAGGTGATGCGCTGGTTCGTGGCCTGCAACCTCTCGGGCGGGCTCGCCGCCGACGACCCGGCCGTCAGCCCGTGGTTCGCGTCCGACGACGAGCTGCGCACCGTCGCCCCGGCGTGCACGATCGTCGCGGGCTTCGATCCCCTGCGCGACGAGGGCCGGGCCTACGCCGAGCGCCTCGCCGGGCTCGGCGTGGCCAGCGAGCTGCTCGAGTACCCGACGATGATCCACGGCTTCCTGGCGATGGCCGCGGTCACCCCCGTCGCCGTCGAGGCCACCGACGCCGCCGCCGCGGCCCT
>CAZUYW010000055.1:6014-8007 GCA_964624775.1 uncultured Iamiaceae bacterium | reverse complement strand
CGCGCCGCGCTCGCGGGCTGACTCAGCGGCGCACCGGCGCGTTGGCCGCCAGGTAGGCATCGACCGCGGCGACGGCGAGGGCGTCGTCGACCGCGCCGATGTCGGTGAGCTGGGCGAACAGCAGCGGCCCGAAGAGGAGCGCGGCGGCACGGGCGGGATCCAGGTTGCGTCGGAGGTCACCGGCCCGAGCGCCGCGCCGGAGGACGTCCGCGAGCACCTCCAGCTCGCGTCCGTGCATGCGCGCCTCGAGGTCGGCCACGTCGCCGAGCTGCTGCTTCAGGGCGATCATCGACGGGATGGCGGTGGCGGTGCGGGGTTCGCGGACGCCGGCCACCGCAGCGCGCACGATCACGAGCAGCGCGTCGCGCGTGCCGAGCGAGGGGTCGGGCTCGGGCACGGTGGGGGCGAGGTGGCCGAGCAGGTCGACGAGGAGGTCGTCGCGCGACGCCCAGTGGCGGTAGATCGTCGTCTTGGCCACGCCCGATCGGGCCACCACGGCGTCGACGGTGACGTCCGACGGCCCGCCGGACACGAGCAGCTCGGTCGCGGCGTCGAGGACCCGCCGGCGCGAGCGGGCGACGCGGGGGTCGACCGGTGCGGACTGCTCGGGTGCGGGGGAGGGCGGAGGTGACATCTGGCTCACCGGGCATTGTGGCGGCTCTGCCGGGTTGACTTCGAAGAACAAAACGATACCGTATCGTAGTGTTACTGATCGGAGCTCTCCCATGACCCACGACGAACTGGTGACCGACCCCCGGCGCCGCCGACTGATCCTCATCGCCATGTGCACGGCGCTCGTCGCCGTGGTGGCCTCCGTGTCCGGGCTCAACGTGGCCCAGCAGGCCATCGCCACCGACCTCGGCGCCTCCCAGGGCACCCTGCTCTGGATCATCAACGGGTACACGCTCGCCCTCGCCGCCCTCCTCCTCCCGCTCGGCGCGGTGGGGGACCGGTGGGGCCGCAAGCGGCTCCTCGTGCCCGCGCTCGTGCTCTTCGTCGCCGCCAACGCCCTGGCCGCCACGGCCGGCACCACCGGCGTCCTGCTCGTCGCCCGGGTCCTGGCCGGCATCGCCGCCGCCGGGATCATGCCGGTGACGCTCTCGGTGATCACGGCCAGCTTCCCCGAGGAGGACAAGCCGACCGCGATCGCCACCTGGGCCGGGTTCGCCGGTGCCGGCGGCATCCTCGGCCTCTTCCTCTCCGCCGCCATCGTCGACAACGCCACCTGGCCCTGGGTCTTCGCCCTGCCGGTGGTGCTCGGCCTGGCCGCCCTCGCCCTGTCGATCATCAGCGTCGGCGACTCCCGCGAGGAGGCCGGCGCCCGCTTCGACCTCGGCGGGTCGATCCTCTCCGCCCTCGCCATCGGCGGCCTCGTGCTCGGCGTGCAGGAGGGTCCCGAGCGGGGGTGGACGGCGCCGCTCACCCTCGGCGGCCTCGTGGTCGGCGCCGCCGCCATGCTGGCGTTCGTGGCCTGGGAGCGCCGGCAGGTCGAGCCGCTCTTCGACGTGCGACTCTTCGAGGACCGCCGCCTCGCGGCCGGCTCGGTCAGCCTCCTCGTGGGGTTCGGCGTCATGTTCGGCCTGTTCCTCGTGCTGCTCCAGTTCCTGATGGCCGTGCTCGGCTACACCGCGCTGCGCTCGGCGACCGGCCTCCTGCCCATGGCCGTGGTCATGATGGGCGGCTCGAACCTCGCCCCGCGGGTCGTGGAGCGCCTCGGCACCCGTCGCACGCTCATGGCGGGGCTCGGCCTGTTCACCGGTGGCCTCGTGTGGTTCGCCACCATGGTCAGCGCCGCCGGTGGCTACTGGTCGCTGCTGCCCGGGCTCCTCGTGCTCGGGGCGGGCATGGCGCTCACCATGACCCCGGCCACGACGGCGATCACCGGCGCGCTGCCCGCCGAGAAGCAGGGCGTGGCGTCGGCGCTCAACGACACGGTCCGCGAGCTCGGCGGGGCGCTCGGCGTCGCCCTCCTCGGCTCGGTCCTGAACCACGG
>CAZUYW010000055.1:0-5914 GCA_964624775.1 uncultured Iamiaceae bacterium | reverse complement strand
CCGGGGATCAGATGCGGCCGGCCTCGCGGTCCTCGCGGTCTGCGGCCTTGACGGCGTAGCCGAACACGATCGCCGGGGCGAGCACGAGCGACCCGATCACGAGGCAGGCGACGATGGCGTTCACCAGGCCCGGCGTGTAGTCGATCGCGAAGCCCACGAAGAACAGCACGATCGCCAGCCCGAACAGTGCGTACCCCACCCGGGAGCCCAGCTGCACGAGCTTGGCGATGCGGGCCCGGCGGGCGAGGACGGGATCGGCGGAGGCGTCGGGCACGGGTCGCACCCTACCGATCAGGGTGCGGCGACGGTCCCGTCGGGGCGGCCCGCCGCCCAGCGGAGCTCGTCGGCGAGGCGCAGCTCGGGGTCGATCGCCTCGTCGCCCGCCAGCGCGTCGAACACCGTGAGGAAGCGGCGGACCTCACCGACGTCGTGCACCCGCAGGACCACGCCCGACCCCGAGCCGACGACGGCGGTCGCCGCGAGCGTCCCCGCCAGGCGCTCCTTGGGACGGGTCGCGGTGAGCGCGCCGATGAAGTCCTTCCGCGAGATGGCCAGGAGCATGGGCAGGCCGTCCGGGTCCAGGGCCTCGAGGTGGCGGAGGACCTCGATCGTCTGGGCGGGGGTCTTGGTGAAGTCCGGCCCCGGGTCCACCAGGATCGACGCCGGATCGACGCCGGCCGCGACGGCCTCGTCGACCTTGGCGGCGAGGAAGTCCCGCACCTCGGCGACGATGTCGCCGTAGAGGTCGCTGCGCTGCAGGCGCGTCTTCGGCGGCGCCGCGGTGTGCATCACCACGAGCCCGGCGCCGTGCTCGGCGACGAGCGGCGCGAGCTCGGGGGCCCGCAGCCCGGACACGTCGTTCACGATGTGCGCCCCCGCGGCGAGCACCGCCTCCACGACGGGCGGCTTGTAGGTGTCGACGGAGATGGCGACGTCGGGGAACTCGGCGACGATGCCGGCCACCAGGGGTGCCACCCGCTCGATCTCGACGGCCGGATCCACCTCGGGCACGTTGGTGATCCCGGACTGGCCACCGACGTCGATCACGGTCGCGCCGTCGGCCACCATCGCCCGCACCTGGGCGAGCTGCGCGTCGAGGGGGCGCTCGCCCGGATCCGAGAACGAGTCCGGGTTGGCGTTCACCACGCCCATCAGCGCGGGGCGGGCCAGGTCGAGCGTGCGGTCGGCGAGGCGGAGCGTCGGTCGGAACTGCGGCGCGTGCATCGCACGAGTGTGCCGGGTCAGCGCCGGTGCGGCGCGCCGAACCATCACACACTCCTCACAGATCGTGGCTACCGTCCGTCCATGGTCGACTTCACCAGGACCGACGTCGCCCACCTGCTGCGTCGGGCCGGCTTCTTCTCGGCGCCCGCCGATGTCGACGACCTGATGGGCGAGGCCTCCTGGGCCGACGTGGTGGACCGGGTCCTCGACCCGACGGGGAACCCGCCGGACCCGATGCCGGCGATCGTCGCCGACGTCGACGCCGACTTCCTCGACCGCATCGTCGCCGCCATCGGCTGGTGGATGACCCGCATGGCCGCCACGCCGACGCCGATCGTCGAGAAGGTGACCTTCTTCTGGCACGGCATCCTGACCTCGTCCGCTCCCGAGGCGGACATGGCGTGGGCGTTCGAGCAGGTGCGCACCTGGCGGCGCCTCGGCCTCGGCGACGTGCACGACCTCATGCAGGCGATGGCGATCGACCCGGCGATGCTCGTGTGGCTCGACAACGCCTCGAACGTGAAGGCCGCCCCGAACGAGAACTTCGCCCGGGAGCTCATGGAGCTCTTCACGATGGGCAACTTCGTCTACACCGAGGCCGACGTGATCGGGATGGCCCGGGCCTGGACGGGTCACAACCTCCAGTACGCCACCGGCAGCTACATCTTCCGGCCCGCCCAGCACGACAACGGCAACAAGACCATCTTCGGGATCACCAAGAACTGGAACGGTCCCGACGCCATCACCGAGATCGTGCGCGGGTCCAAGCAGGCCGTGTGCGCCCGCTACCTCGCCGGCCGAGCCTGGTCCGCGTTCGCCTACCCGAACCCCGACGCGGCCCTCCTCGACGACCTGCGCGACGCGTTCATCGACGCCGACATGGACGTCACCGCGCTGCTCCGGGCCATCTTCCTGCGGCCCGAGTTCCGGGCCGCCACCACGCGGGTCGCGCTCGTGCGCAGCCCGGTGGAGTGGGAGGTCGCCATCCTCGCCGCGACGGGCGTGCCCATCGAGACGCTCGGACTGGCCCGGGTGCAGCAGGTGCTCGGCCAGGTGCTGTTCCGGCCGCCCAACGTGTCGGGCTGGCGCCAGAACCGGGCCTGGATCTCGAGCTCCGCGCAGTGGGCCAAGGGCGAGGTCGCGGCCGCCCTGCGCACGGCCCTCGACGAGGCCGGCACCTTCGACGGCGTCGCCGCGCTGAGCGTCACCGACGCCGTCGCCTCGGTGCTCGAGACCTTCGGCATCGATGACCCGTCGCCCGCGACGGTGGCCGACCTCGAGGCGTACCTGACCGGCGAGCGCACCGCCGGACGGGGCTCGGCCGCCCCCGCCACGCTCGCCGCGCTGGTGACCCTGACCCCCGACTTCCAGCTGGCCTGAACCGAGGAGCCCACTATGAGCGAGCTCGAGTACGAGGACATCCAGGCCCTGCTCTCCCGCCCGGCCGAGTCGGTGCCCGGCCAGGTGTCGCGCCGGTTGTTCCTCCAGGGTGCCCTGGCGTCGGCGGGGTCGCTGTGGCTGGTGCCGTCGGTGTTCGACGGGATCGCGGCCGCGGCGACGCCGGTCGGCCCGAACGACGGGATCCTCGTGGTGATCCAGCTCGGCGGCGGCAACGACGGCCTGAACTTCGTGCCGCCCCGCAACGACGCCACCTACCGGGCGCTGCGCGGCGACCTCGCCATCACCGACGCGCTCCCGCTCAACTCGGCCTACGGCTTCCACCCGGCCCTCACGAAGCTCAAGGCGCGCTACGACCAGGGCAAGGTCGCGGTCATCCAGAGCGTGGGCCAGACCGGCGACGACCACAGCCACTTCTCCTCGACCGCCACCTGGATGGCCGGCACCGCCACCTCGTCGCGCGCATTCGGCTGGCTCGGGCGCTGGCTCGACGGGGTGCCCGAGTCCGCCGAAGGGCTGCGCGGGGTCACCATCGGCTCCTCGATCCCGCTGCACCTCGCCGGCCAGCAGTCGGTCGTGACCGCGCTCGACGTCGGCGGCGGCCTCTTCGGCTCCGATGTGTCGAACCCGGCCTACGTCGCCGCCTACGACGCCATCACCTCCTTCGCCGACGGCAGCACGGGGAAGGGGCAGTGGGGCGACGAGCTGGCTCGGGCCGGCGCCCAGTCGATCGCCCTCGCCGGCGAGCTCGATCCGCTGTTCACGCCGCCCATCGCCGGCACCGATCTCGCGGCCCAGCTGACCCTCGTCGCCCGGCTCGTCAACGCCGACCTCGGCATCCGCGTGCTCAACACCGCGTTCGGCTCGTTCGACACCCACGCCGGCCAGCTCGCCCAGCAGCAGTCGCTCCTCGCCGAGCTCGACCGGGCCATCGCGACCTTCTACGCGACCCTGGATCCCGCCTGGGCGCGCCGGGTCACGATCATGACCTTCTCGGAGTTCGGTCGCCGCGCCGGCGGCAACGGGTCCAAGGGCACGGACCACGGCAACGCCTCGACGATGCTCGTGATCGGCGACAACGTGCACGGCGGCTTCTACGGCCAGCCGCCGAACCTGAAGGACCTCACGAGCCGCGGCGACCCCAAGACCCACGTCGACTTCCGGTCCGTCTACGCGTCGGTGCTCGCCGGGTGGCTCGATGCCGACCCCGTCGAGATCATGGGCGGGGCCTACGAGGACCTCCACCTGTTCCGCGGGGACCCGGGCGAGACCGTGCCCCTGCCCGTCGTCACGGGGAAGTGGATCCCGTTCGCGACCCCGGCCGCGCTCGTGCAGCAGCAGTACCGGGACTTCCTCGGCCGCGAGGGCGACACCGGTGGCGTCACCTACTGGGCGAACCGGCTCACCGCCGGCACGAGCACCATCCCGCAGGTGATCCTGTCGTTCCTCGACTCCTCGGAGTTCGGCCGGGTCATGGCGCCCGTCGCCCGCCTCGCCCTCGCCGGGCTGGGCGCCCCGCCCGCCTACGCCGATCTCACCTCGTGGACCGCCGCCTCCCGGGCGGGGACCCTGCTCGGCGACATCGCCGACGAGGTCGTCACCAAGACCGGCTTCACCTCGCGCTACGGGTCGCTCGGCACGGGCGCCTACGTCGACCAGGTGTACGTCGACGTCGCCGGTCGGGCGCCCACCGCCGCGGCCCGCTCGATGTGGGTCACCCGGATCGACAGCCACACCCACTCCCGCGCCGACCTGCTCGCCGCGCTCGTCGTCACCGCCGACGCGGTGCGGCGCTTCGAGGCGAAGGTGAACGTGCTCATGACCTACGCCGGGCTCCTGCGCCGATCGCCCGATTCGTCGGGCTGGGCCTACTGGGTGCCCAAGGTCGCCGGTGGCACAGGCGTGGGCGACCTGGTCGGCCGCTTCTTCACCAGCAGCGAGTACCGCCGCCGCTTCGGCTGGCCCTGATCCCGGCCGGTCCCACCCGACCCGCCCGGCCCGACCCTCTCGTGGGCGCGCCGCGTGCCGGAACGGGAATCAACGCACACCGAACCCGATGGGAGCGTCGGGCTCACCAGCTGGCGGACCAGGCGTACCACCCGCCCCCGAGCCGCTCGTAGCTCGGGGTCTCGAACCCGCCGTTCTCCAGGGCCCGGAACGGGCCGCGGGGGAGGTAGGCGAGGCCCACGTCGTCGATGAACCCGGTCCCGTCGAGCGTCAGCAGCATCGCCTCGCCCTGCTGGCGCGCGCTGAGCACCCGGTAGCCGCAGACCGTGCTCGGTGCCGACGGGTCCTGCACCTCGGACCGGGGCAGGTGGGTGGCCGCGTGCGCCTCGACCCAGCGGTCGAGGCAGGGGCGGCTGACCTCGAAGCGCACCCGTGTGGGGACCCCGAGCGCCGACGAGCCGATCACCGCCAGTGCCGCGATGGGCGCGGTGACGACGGTGACCGAGACAGACCGGAGCCGCGGGGTCTTCTGCACGCGGTCCCTGATCGCGAACGCGGCGACGCCGAGCCACAGCACGCCGGCGCCGGCGAGTACGGCCGCACCCAGCAGGGCGAGCCCGATCCGGGTGCCCGGCACGCTCGTCGCCACGAGGAGCATCCCCGACCCGAGCGCGAGCAGCACCCAGAGGGTTGCGATCGTGGCCCGCCGCACGTCGCTCACCCGTTGAGCCGCCGGTGGATGGCCTTGTTGGCCTTGTAGATCTTCAGGAACTCCTTGTACAGCGGGGCGTAGGCGGCCCGGCCGGCGGGGTCGGGCTGGAACTCGGCGTCGATCGTGACCGCCCGGTTCAGGTCGTCGAGCGAGTGACGGCCGAGGGCGAGCCACGCCACGAACGCGGCGCCGCGGCTGTTGGCGTGCTGGGGCTCGGCGACCCGGCGGATCACGCGATCGCAGACGTCGGCGTGCATCTGGCACCACAGGTCCGACTGGGCACCGCCGCCGATGAAGTTCAGGCCGTCGAGCGGCTGCTTCACGAACCGCTCGACCGTGTCGAGCAGCCAGCGGCTGTTGAACGCCACGCCCTCGAACACCGAGCGCACCAGGTCGGCCCGGGTGGTGGAGAGCGACAGGTTGGACCAGCCGCCGCGGATGGTGTGGTCGTCGACCGGGGTGCGCTCGCCGTTGAGCCACGGGGTGAAGATCACCCGGTTGCTGCCGGCCGGGGCCTGGGCCGCCAGGGCGTTCGCCTCGTGCACGTCGGCCACCATCTGCGCCTGGTCCCGCAGCCAAAGGAGCGCGCCGCCGCCCACCTCGTGCTCGTTGGCCAGGAAGTACCGGCCCGGG
>CAZUYW010000054.1:8042-14769 GCA_964624775.1 uncultured Iamiaceae bacterium | reverse complement strand
CCGCCGAAGCTGTAGTAGCTGACCGGCACCGGGATCGGGACGTTGATGCCGACCATGCCGACCTCGACGTCGAACTGGAACCGGCGGGCGGCGCCACCGTCGCGGGTGAAGATCGCGGTGCCGTTGCCGTACTGGTTGGCGTTGATCAGCTCGAGGCCCTCCTCGTAGGAGGAGATCCGGGTGACGCCGAGGACCGGACCGAAGATCTCGTCGTCGTAGCAGGCCATGCCGGGGCGCACGTCGTCGATGAGGCTCGGGTTGAGGAAGAACCCGTCGGCCGGGACGTCGACGGTGCCGTCGACCACGACGGTGGCGCCCTCGGCCGCGGCGCCGGTGACGTAGCCCGCGACCTTGTCGCGGTGCTCGGCGGTGATCAGGGGGCCCATCTCGTTGTCGGGCTCGTCGCCGGGCCCGACCTTGATGCCGGGGATGCGATCGGTGATCTTGGCGACGAGCTCGTCGGCCACGCTGTCCATGGCGAGCACGACGCTGATCGCCATGCAGCGCTCGCCCGCCGAGCCGTAGGCCGCGGACACGGCGGCGTCCGCGGCCATGTCGAGGTCGGCGTCGGGCAGGACGAGCATGTGGTTCTTGGCGCCGCCGAGGGCCTGGACCCGCTTCCCGTGCGCGGTGCCGGTCTCGTAGATGTACCGGGCGATCGGGGTGGAGCCCACGAAGCTCACCGCCGCGATGTCGGGGTGGTGGAGGATGGCGTCGACCGCCTCCTTGTCGCCCTGGACCACGTTGAAGCACCCGGCGGGCAGGCCCGCCTGGGCGAGGAGCTCGGCGAGGAACAGCGCGGTGGAGGGGTCCTTCTCGGAGGGCTTCAGGATGAAGGCGTTGCCGCACGCGAGGGCGTTGGCGAACATCCACATGGGGACCATCGCCGGGAAGTTGAACGGCGTGATGCCGGCGACCACGCCGAGCGGCTGGCGGATCGAGTACACGTCGACGCCGGTGGCCGCCTGCTCGGTGAAGCCGCCCTTCAACAGGTTTGGGATGCCGCAGGCGTACTCCACGTTCTCGAGGCCGCGGGCGACCTCGCCGAGGGCGTCGGAGACGACCTTGCCGTGCTCGGCGCTGACGAGGCCGGCGATCTCCTTCTTGTTGGCGTCGACCAGCTCCCGCATGCGGAACAGCACCTCGGCCCGCTTGGACAGGCCGGTGGCCCGCCACGTCGCGGCGGCGGCGCGGGCGGAGGCGACGACGGCGTCGACCTCGGCGGTGGACGCGAGGTCGACCTCGGCGGTCTGGAGGCCGGTGGCCGGGTTGAAGACGGGGGCCGTGCGGCCCGACGTGCCGGCGACGACCTGCCCGTCGACCCAATGGCTGATCCGCTGCATCACGACCCTTCCCGGGCGCGGCCACCCGCACCTCGTCCGAGCAATGCTATGTGACAGGCACGGTGCTGGACAATCTTCTCTTTGTACCAGTACGATCCCCGACCGATGGATGACGACGCCGCCCTGCTCACCCGCATCACCGCGGGCATCGACCGCCCCAACGCGGCGGGCATCGCCGCCGGCATGGGCCGCATGATCAGCGCCGGCGTGCTGCCCGAGGGCACCCGCCTGCCCACCGTGCGGGCCCTCGCCACCGCGCTCGCCGTGTCCCCCACCACGGTCAGCGAGGCGTGGCGCACCCTGACCGCCGCCGGCGCGATCGAGCCGCAGGGCCGCCGGGGGACGTTCGTGCACACCAGCCCGGGACCGGGCGGCGCCCAGCGCTACCGCCGCGTCACCGAGGGCCCCGGCCACTTCACCCTCGACCTCTCGACCGGCACCCCCGACCCCGACCTGCTCCCCGACCTCGCCCCGATCATCGGCGCCATCAGCGGGCTCAGCCTCACCACCACCTACGTCGATCCCCCGGTCCTGCCCGAGCTCGAGGCCCAGCTCCGCGCCACCTGGCCCTTCCCGCCCGACGCCCTCACCGTGGTCGACGGCTGCATGGACGCGCTCGATCGGATCGCCGGCCAGGTCGTGCGCCTCGGCGACCGCGTCGTGGTCGAGGACCCCACGTTCCCGCCGGTGCTCGACCTGCTCGACCGGCTCGGCGCCGAGGTCATCGGTGTCGGCATGGATGACGAGGGCCTGCGCCTCGACGAGCTCGAGGCCGCGCTCGCCCGCCGCCCATCGCTGCTGCTGCTCCAGCCCCGCGCCCAGAACCCGACCGGCACCACGATGTCCCGCCGTCGCGCCCGGGCCATCGCCGACCTCGTCGGTGCGCACGGCCCGCTGGTGGTGGAGGACGACCACAGCGGCGACGTCGCGTCGGGTGCGCTGCAGTCGGTGGGGCGCTGGCTGCCCGAGCGCACCGTCCACGTCCGTGGCTTCTCGAAGAGCCACGGCCCCGACCTCCGCCTCGCCGCGGTCGGCGGCGCCGGCGCGGTCGTGGAGGCCGTCGCCGACCGCCGCCTCCTCGGCCCCGGGTGGAGCAGCCGCATCCTGCAGGCGGTGCTGCTCGGGCTGCTGACCGATCCCGACGCCTGCGCCGCGGTCGATGCCGCCCGGGCGACCTACGCGCACCGCCGGGCCCGGGTCGTGGCCGGCCTGCGCCGCCGCGGGATCACCCCGGGCGGCTCCGACGGGCTCAACCTGTGGGTGCCCGTGGCCGACGAGCGATCGGCGCTCGTCACGCTCGCGGCCCAGGGCATCGGCGTCGCACCCGGCGAGCCCTTCGCCGTGGGCGGTCGGCCCACGGGCGATCACGTGCGGGTGACCGTCGGCCTCGCCGGCCCCGACGACGCCGCCCTCGACGACCTCGCGACCCGCCTCGCCGAGGCGGCTGGCGCCGCGGGTCGCCCCGCCCGACGCCCCCGGACCTGATCAGGCCGAGGCGAGCCCCCCGACCCAGTTCTCGTAGAGCGCCGCGTAGCGGCCGCCGGCGGCGATGAGCTCCGCGTGGGTGCCCAGCTCGGCGAGCGACCCGTCGGCGACGACGCCGACGCGGTCCGATCGGGCCGCGGTGGAGAGCCGGTGCGCGATCACGATGACCGTGCGCCCCCGGACGAGGCGCTCCAGCGCCCGCTCCACGAGCACCTCGGTGCCGGGGTCGAGCGACGAGGTGGCCTCGTCGAGCACGAGCACCGAGGGATCGGCGAGGGCGGCCCGGGCCAGCGAGACGAGCTGGCGCTCGCCGGCGGACAGGCGCGAGCCGCGCTCGTGGACCTCGGTGGCGAGCCCCTGGGGCAGGGCCTCGAACCGCTCGCGCAGGCCGAGCGACGCGAGCGCGGCGACCACGTCGGCGTCGGTGGCCTCGGGGCGGCCGATCCGCACGTTGTCGAGGATCGAACCGGCGAAGAGGTAGCCCTCCTGGGGGACGACGGTGATCTTGCGGCGCAGCGAGGTGAGCTCGGCGTCGCGCAGGTCGACGCCGCCGAACGTGACCTGGCCGACGGTCGGGTCGTAGAGGCGGGCCATGAGCTTGGCGAGGGTTGACTTGCCGGCGCCGGTCGGCCCGACGAGCGCGAGCTTCTCGCCGGGTGCGAGCACCAGGTCGACGTCGCGCAGCACGGGGTCGCCGCCGGCGTAGGCGAACCCCACGCCCTCCACCCGCAGCTCCCCCGCGTCGGGCAGCTCCACCGGGTCGGCGGCCTCGGCGAGGTCCACCGGCGTGTCGAGCAGGTCGAACAGCTTGTTGAGCGCCGCGCCCGAGGACTGGACCGTGTTGAACAGCTGGGACAGCTGGTTGAGCGGCTCGAACAGGTTCGAGAGCGTGAGCACGAAGAACGCGATCGTGCCGACCGGGAGGGCGCCGTCGACCACGAGGTGGCCGCCGATGCCGACGACGAGCGCGGTGCACAGCAGCGACGCCCCCTCGATCACCGGCAGGTACCAGGCCTGGACGAACACAGACCGCATGTGCGCCCGGTAGAGGCCGCGGTTGCGGTCGGCGAAGCGCTCGATCTCCACGGACTCCCGGCCGTAGGCCTGGATGACCCGCACGCCCGAGATGCCCTCCTGCAGCGCCGAGAGCGTGAGGCCGATGCGGTCGCGCACGGTGAGGTAGGCGCGGTTCGAGTCGCGCTGGAACTTGATCGACGCCGCCACCACGAACGGGATCGGGATCAGGCAGATGAGGAGCAGCTTCCACGACACGATGGCCAGCACGATCACCGAGCCGGCGATCAGCAGGAGCGACCCCATGAGCTGGAGCAGCCCCTGCTGCACGAGCTCCTGCAGGGAGTCGACGTCGGAGGTCATGCGGGAGACGACGACCCCGGCCTTCTCCCGGTCGTAGAACGGCATCGACAGCCGCAGGAGGTGGGCGAAGACCCGGTTGCGCAGATCGCGCAGGAAGCCCTCGCCCGCCCGGCTCACCAGCAGCACCTGGGTGCGCGTGGACAGGTACGCCACGATCGCCACGACGACGTAGGCCGCCACCGCGCCGTCGAGCGCCCGGGTGTTGCCGGGCTTGATGCCGTGGTCGATGCCGAACTTCAAGAGGAACGGGCCCGCCAGCACCGCGAGCGTCGACACCACGACGAGCACCCCGGACCAGGTGACCTCCCGCCGGTAGGGCCCGAGCATCGCCGCCGCCCGGCGCAGCACCTTGCCCGCGGCCTTGCGGTCGAGCTTGTCGTCCTCGTCGACCCCCGCCGAGTACATCACGGCTCCCGCTCCCCCGCGTCGACCGCCCCGACGGCCTGGGCGTGGCGATCCTGCTCCTCGCGGGCGGCCGCCGCCGCCAGCACCTCGCGGTAGCGCTCGCTCGTGGCGAGCAGGTCGGCGTGGGTGCCGTCGGCCACCACCCGGCCCTCGTCGATGAGCACGACCCGCTCGGCGAGGGCGATCGTGGCCGGCCGGTGGGCGATGACGATGGTGGTGCGGTCGCGCATCACCTCGGTGAGCGCGTCGCGGATCTCGTGCTCCTTGGAGGGATCGACCGCCGAGGTGGCGTCGTCGAGGATGAGCACCCGCGGGTCGGCCAGGATCGCCCGGGCGATCGCGATGCGCTGGCGCTGCCCGCCGGACAGGGAGAACCCGCGCTCGCCGATCTCGGTGGCGTAGCCCTCGGGCAGCTCGGTCACGAACTCGTGGGCGCCGGCCAGGCGGGCGGCCCGCTCGATCGCCTCCATCGGGGCCTCGTGGTCGGCGAACGCGATGTTGGCGGCGATCGAGTCCGAGAAGAGGAACGTGTCCTCGAACACCAAGCCGACGGCGCGCCGGAGCTCGGCGAGGGGCACCTCGCGCACGTCGATCCCGTCGAGGCGCACGGCCCCGGCGCCCACGTCGTAGAAGCGCGGGATCAGCTTGGCGACGGTGCTCTTGCCCGACGCGGTGGCGCCCACGAGGGCGACGGTCTGGCCGGCCGGGATCGCGAGGTCGAAGCCGTCGAGGACGCTCGCGTGGGGCCCGTACCCGAACGTGACGCCGTCGAAGCGCACCTCGCCACCCGTGGCCGGGAGGTGCGTCGCGTGCGCGGCGTCGACGACCCGGGGCTCGGTCACGAGCACCTCGTGCACCCGCTGGGCCGACGCCGCGGCCCGCTGGGACATGGCCACGATCCAGCCGAGCATCCGCAGCGGCCACACGAGCAGGACCACGTAGGCGTTGAACGCCACGAGCGCGCCGAGCGACAGCTTCCCGTCGATCACGAGGTGGCCGCCGTAGGCGAGCACCATGATCAGGCCGACGTTGGGCAGCAGCTCGAGCGCGGGCCAGTAGGTGGACCGGATGCGCGCCCCGGCCATGGAGACCTCGTAGAGGTCGTCCGCCTCGGCAGCGAGGCGCGAGGCCTGCGTCTCCTCCGCTGCGAAGCCCTTCACCACGCGGATGCCGGCGACGGTCTCCTCGACGACGGCGGACAGCTCGGCGGACTCCTGCTGCACGCCGATCATCGTCGGGTGCAGCTTCGTGGAGAAGCGCTTGGCCAGCACGTTGACCGCCGGCAGCGAGCCGAGGGCGAGGAGGGTGAGCAGCGGGTCGCTCAGCAGCAGGAGGATCGTGACCGAGACGACGGTGGCCAGGTTCGCGATGGTGAGCGGCACCAGCACGACGGCGTTCTGGATCTGTTGGAGGTCGTTGTTCGCCCGGCTCATCAGCTGCCCGGTCTGCTGGGCGTCGTGGTAGGCGAAGTGGAGCCGCTGGAGGTGGGCGAACAGGCGGTCGCGCAGCTCGGCCTCGGCGAGGCGGGCCTCGCGGAAGGCGGAGTAGCGGCGCAGCCCGGTGAACAGTGCCGTGACCGCGCCCGCGCACGCGATGAGGAGGGCGTAGCGGTTGATCGCGTGGAGGTCGCCCGGCTCGATGCCCCGGTCGATCGACAGCTGGATCAGCTTCGGGACGCTGACCTTGGCGAGCGTCCAGGCCAGGCCGGCCCCGACGCCGGCCGCGATGCCGAGCTTCTGGTGCGACAGCTGGCGGCCGATCAGCACCCACCCGTCGCGGGCGGTGCTCGCAACCGGTTCCGCGTCGGCCTGCTCGTCGATGACGGTCCCCTCCTCCGTGCGGCGCGACGTCGGGCGACGTCCCCTTGACCGCCGGGTCAGGTTAGGGGGCGCAGCGCGCCGCGCACCCACCGGTTTCGGTCCCGGGGACCGTGCCGTAGGGTTTGCGCCCATGGCGATCGCCACGCCGCCCCCGACCGCACCGCCGGTGTGGACCACGAGCACCCCCGCCTGGCGCGGCCCGGTGATCGCCGGGGCCCTGGGCGGGGCCGCGACCCTGCTCGTGACCATCGGCGACCCGAACACCACCCACGTGCCGCTGTGCCCGTTCAAGGCGCT
>CAZUYW010000054.1:0-7942 GCA_964624775.1 uncultured Iamiaceae bacterium | reverse complement strand
TCCTCGTGGCGTTCACGATCGTGCGCAACCTGCCGGCCTTCTCGTACCTCGCCAGCACCTGACGCGCCGTGCCACGCGGCGCGGGGTGACGCGACGCACCACTGGGTCGGCTGGACCATTTCGCTCAACCGGCGGCATCGATCCGCCGATGATGCGACCGGGAGGGCCCGATCCGACGAGCCCGAGGTCAAGCGTCCGTGCGTCTCGAACAACTGGTCCTCTACGGGCCCTGCGATGATGAGCGAATCCGGTTCGGTCCGGGGATGACCGTGTTCGGCGGGCTCACGCCCACCGAGCGCGCCGCCCTGATCGGCACCGTGGTCGACGCCCTCACCGGGCGCCTGCCCAACGCGTCCGTCGTCTTCACCGACCACGACGACGAGCGCATCTACGCCGACCGCACCGGCGCGACCTACGCGTCGACCGGCGCCCAGGCCGCCGAGCCGGGCGAGCTGATGGGTCGCGACCGCCGCGTGGTCAGGGACCTGCTCGTCGTGCGCGCCGAGGACCTCGGCCTCGGGGAGGCGGCCACGCCCGACGACCTCCGCAGCCGGCTCGCCCAGGCCACCCACGACGCCGAGCAGCGCCGGGCCGAGCACGCCCGCGAGCTCGCCCTCGTCGGCCAGATCGCCGCCGACCGCGATGCGCTCGCCGCGCTCGACGATCGGCTCGAACGGGCCGAGGACGACGCGGCGCGCTGGGCCTGGGTCGAGCTCCGCCGCCGCCTCGACGCCGCCCGAACCGAGCTCGCCGTCCACGACCGCCCGAGCGGCGAGGAGGGCGACCGCCAGCTCCTCGCCGCGGTCGAGGAGCTCCGCCAGATCGGCGAGCGCTGGGCCACCGCCGCCCACGACGCCTCGGAGCTGCGCCTCTCGCTCGGCCCCCTCCCCCAGGTCACCGCCGAGGACCTCGCCCTCGTGGCCGCCACGCCCGACGGGCTGCCCGAGCAGCTGGAGGCCGACCTCGCCGCGTGGCACGAGGCGAGCGCCGCTCGGGCCGAGGCCGAGGCCGCGCTCGACGCGAGCCGTGCCCCGGCCCCGCCGCCCGAGGATCCGCTGGTGCGCACGTTCGCCGAGCTCGACCAGGTGATGCTCTGGCCGATCCACCGGGAGCTGGTCCGCGCCACCGATGCCTACGAGGCCTCGGTCGCCACGCTGGACCGGGCCGAGACCGACGCCGAGCTCGAGGCCCGCATCGAGGCCGCCCACGTCGAGGTGGTGCGCCTCGAGCGCAAGAAGGAGGTCCTGTTCCGGCCCGGGATGCTCGGCTCCGCGCTCCTCGCCGTCGGCGCGCTCCTCGCCGGGAAGGCCATCTCGGTGCCGCTCGGCATCGTCTGCCTCGTGGGCTCGGTGGCGATGGCGTACTGGCTGATCACCGTGCCTCGCCGCCTCCTCGCCCGCGCCGAGGCCGCCGAGCACGAGGCCCTCGCCGACGCGGACGCCGAGTCGTGGCTCGGCCTCCACCTGCGGCGCCTCGATTCGGTGGAGGACCACGCCGAGCGCAAGCGCCTCGCCCAGGCCGCCACCGAGCGGGCCGCGGCGATGGCCGACTGGCGCGACCTCTGCGGCGATCTCGATCCCGCGGAGCTGACGGTGCGCGCCGAGGAGGTCTGGGAGCTCCTCGACCGCCGCGATCCGTCGACGATCGCCCGGCGCGTCGCCATCGCCGAGGACGCGCTTGCCGAGGCCGCCGAGGCCGAGCGGACCGCGCGTGCCGCGGTCGCCGCCCAGCTGCACGGGTACGGGCTGGCCGCCGAGGGCGCCGCCGACCTCGACCCCGAGCAGCTCTCGACCGTCCTGGCCCGGCGGGTCGAGGCCGGCCGCGTGGCCCGTCGCACCGAACGCCTCCTGCTCCTGACCGCGATCGAGGACGAGGAGGGGCGCACCCTCGACGGCCTCCTCGCCAAGCTCGGCTTCGCCGACGGGGACCGCGCCGAGCGCCTCGACCGGGCCATCCGAGCCGTCACCGACGCCCGCGAGCGATCGGCCGACGACGAGACCCGCCGGTCGCGGCGCTCGATCGAGGCCGAGATCGAGGCGCTGGCGGCCGAGCTCGAGGCGACCCGGCAGGCGTCGTGGCACGACACGCCCGAGCCCGACGCACCGCCGACCCCGCCGGAGGCGCTCGAGCAGGCCCGGCGCGAGCTCTCCGAGCGCATCGTCGAGGCCGGCCGGCCCGACGTGGCGGGCGCCGAGCGTCGTCTCGACCTGGCCGAGGCGCTCGTCGGCGATCTCGAGAGCCGCCTCGCCCAGCTGGAGGCCGGACCGGCGTCGATCCAGCAGCGCCTGATCCGACGGCTCGGGCGCACCACCTGGCTCGGCGGCCACGACGACACGGTGCCGGTGATCCTCGACGACGCCCTGGCCAGCATCCCGACGGGCGAGCGCATGGAGCTGCTCGACCTGCTGGTGCGGCTGTCGGGGCGGACGCAGGTGATCCTGCTCACCGATGATCCGGCCACCTCGACCTGGGCGCGCGACCGTGCGGCCCGCAAGCCGGTGACCCTCTTCGAGGCCCACGCCATCGCCGTGGCCTGAGACATCGCCGTGGCCTGAGCGGGCTCAGTCCAGGCGGCGCAGCTGCTCGCGGTACCGCTTCCCGCGGTGCACGTAGGACGCCATCCCGAGGGTGATCATCTCGGGCGTCACGGCGTCGGGCCGGAACTTGGCCGGCACGCCGAGCGCCATGGCCCGAGCCGGCACGACCATCCCGCCCGAGACCACGGCGCCGGCACCGACGAGCGCCCCGGACTCGACCACGGCCTGGTGCAGCACCACCGCGCCGGAGCCGACGAGCGCGCCGTCGTGCACGATGCAGCCCTCGAGGTGGGCGAGGTGCCCGATCACGCACTCGTCGCCGATCGTCGTCGGCTGGAAGTGGGTGGTGTGGATGATCGCCCCGTCCTGGATCGAGGTGCGCGCCCCCACGAAGATGTCCCCGTCGTCGCCGCGGAGCACGGCGCTCGGCCAGATCGTGGACTCGGCACCGATCGTGACCGAGCCGATCACCACCGCCTGCGGGTGGATGTAGGCGTCGGGGTGGATGGTGGGCACCTGGTGGCCGAGGGCGTACACGGGCATCCGGGCAGCGTAGGGGCGGGCGGCGCCGGGTCGCGCCGTAGCCTCGGCCCGGATGCCCGACACCAGCGATCTCCGTCCCCCGCGCCCGGCCCGCCGTCCCGAGTCCCGCACCCACCACGGTCACACGGTCGAGGACCCCTACGCCTGGCTCCGTGACGCCGAGGACCCCGAGGTCCTGGCCCACCTCGAGGCGGAGAACGCCTGGACGGCCGCGTCCCTCGCCCACCAGGCCCCGCTCCGGGAGGCGATCTTCGGCGAGATCCGGCGTCGTACCCTCGAGACCGACCTGTCGGTGCCCGTGCGCGAGGGGGCTTGGTGGTACGTGAACCGCACGGTCGAGGGGGCGAGCTACCCGATCCTGTGCCGCACCCCCGACGACGGCACCGGTGCCCGGCCGGTCGCCGACCCCGACGCCGAGGCGGTGATCTTCGACCCGAACCTGCTCGCCGGCGAGGGCGAGTACCTCGGCATCGGCGTGCTCGAGGTCAGCCCCGACGGCGATCGCCTCGCGTGGGCCGTCGACCGCGCCGGCGACGAGCGCCACACCCTGCGGTTCCGCGACCTCACCACCATGGAGGACGGCGCCGAGGCGATCGACGACGTGTCCTACGGCTTCGCCTGGGCGGCCGACTCGGCCACCTGCTGGTACACGGTGCTCGACGCCGCCTCCCGCCCGGACCGGGTGCTGCGCCACGTGGTCGGCACCGACCCGGCCGCCGACGTGGAGGTGGTCGTCGAGCCCGACGAGCGGTTCCACCTCTCGGTCGGCGCGTCGCGCTCGGGTGCGGTCGCGGTGATCGGCGCCCACAGCGCGGTCACCTCCGAGAGCCTCCTGCTGGACGCCCACGCCCCCGAGGCCCCGCCGGCGATCGTGGCGCCCCGCGAGCACGGCGTCGAGTACCAGGTCGCCCACCACCCGACCGGGCTGCTCGTCGTGTCGAACCACGGCGACGCCGAGGACTTCGCCCTGTGGCGGGCGCCGCTCGACGGCACCACGTGCGCGCCCCGCGACGAGTGGGAGCCGCTGCTCCCCCACCGGCCGGGCACCCGCATCGCCGGGGTGGAGGCCTTCGCCGACCACCTCGTGGTGCACGGCCGCACCGAGGGCCTCACCGCGATCTGGGTGCTCGACCCAACCGGTGGCGAGCCCCGTCGCCTCGCCACCGACGACCCGGTGGGCACGATCTCGCCGGGCGCGAACGCCGTCTTCGCCACCAGCAGCTACCGCTTCGGCTACCAGTCCCTGACCCAGCCGGCATCGGTGTGGGACGAGGACCTCGCCACCGGCGAGCGCACCCTGCGCAAGCGCCAGCCCGTGCTCGACGGCTTCGACCCCGACCACTACCGCTCGGCCCGGGAGTGGGCACCCGCGCCCGACGGCACGCTCGTGCCCATCTCGCTGGTGTGGCGCCCCGACGCGGTGCCCGCCGACGGCGGCCCGGCACCGTGCCTGCTCTACGGCTACGGCGCCTACGAGGCGTCGATGGACCCGTGGTTCTCGATCGCCCGCCTCTCGCTGCTCGACCGTGGCGTGGTGTTCGCCATCGCCCACGTGCGCGGCGGGGGCGAGCTTGGGCGCCACTGGTACGAGGACGGCAAGTTCGGCGCCAAGGCCCACACGTTCACCGACTTCGTGGCCTGCACCCGCCACCTGATCGACACGGGCCGCACCGCGCCCGACCGCCTGGCGGCCCGAGGCGGCTCCGCCGGCGGGCTGCTCATGGGCGCGGTCGCCAACCTGGCCCCCGACCTGTTCCGCGCCATCGTGGCCGAGGTGCCCTTCGTGGACCCGCTGACCACGATGCTCGACCCGTCGCTGCCGCTCACGGTGATCGAGTGGGACGAGTGGGGCGACCCGCTCCACGACCCCGACGCCTACGCCTGGCTCCGGGCCTACAGCCCCTACGAGAACGTGGGCGAGGGCACCTATCCCGCCATCCTCGCCACCGCCGGGCTGCACGATCCCCGAGTCGGCTTCCACGAGCCGGCCAAGTGGGTGGCTGCGCTGCGCGATCACGGGCACGGCGCCGAGCCCGGCGACCTGCGACCGGTGCTGTGCAAGGTCGAGCTGGGCGCGGGCCACGGCGGCCCCACCGGGCGCTACGACGCCTGGCGGGAGGAGGCCGAGGTCCTGGCGTTCGTGGTCGACGCCATCACCGGCGTCGCCGCACCTACTTGAGACCGGCGTAGCCGCCGCGGAAGAACACGAGCGGCCCGCCCTCGCGCGCCACGGCGAGGTCGTGCACCTCGCCGACCACGAGGTCGTGGTCGCCCTCGGGGTGGATCTCGTAGATCGTGCAGTCGATCCACGCGAGCGCGTCCTTCAGCTTGGGCGACCCGAGCGCCGAGGGCTCCCAGCCGATGCCGGCGAACTTGTCGGCCTCGCTGGAGGCGAACACCCGCGACACGTGCTCTTGGTCGTCGGCCAGCACGTTGACGCAGAACTTCCCGCCCTCGCGCAGCTTGGGCCAGGTCGACGACCAGCCGCCGGCGCAGAAGCCGACGAGCGGCGGCTCGAGGGAGATCGAGAAGAACGAGCCGATCGCCATGCCGACGGGGGCGCCGTCGTGCATGCCGGCGACCACCGTCACGCCGGTCGGGAAGTGGCCGAGCACCTGGCGGTACGCAGCGCTGTCGACGGTGGACTCGGACATGACGGGCTCCTCGGTGCGGGGACGACCCGTGAGACTAGAACGTGTTCCGGTCAGTCCGTGGAGGCGGCCAGCTCGGCCGGCGACAGCGAGACGGTGAGCCCCTCGTACGCCGCGATCACCTCGACGATCGAGGTCCCGGCCGCGAGCTCCCGAGCCTCGGCGAGCAGCCGGTCGACGGTGTCGTCGCCGTGGGCGGGGTCGTGGTGGAAGAGCGCGAGCCGGCGGGCGCCCGCCGCCGCCGCGACGCGGACGGCGTAGCCGACGGTGCAGTGGCCCCAGTCCGACTTGACCGCGAACTCGTGGGGCTCGAACTGGGCGTCGTGGATCACGAGGTCGGCGCCGGCGCACAGCTCGAGGACGCCGGGGGCGATCGACTCGCCGTCGACGGGCTCCTGGTGGTCGCTCACGTACGCGATCGACACGCCGTCGAGCTCGACGCGGTACCCGTTGGTGGCCCCGACGTGGGGCACGTCGCGGGCGGTGATGCGCGCCCGGCCCCACTCGACCTCCGTCTCGATCAGGTCGGCGAAGTGCACCGAGCCGAACAGCTCGTGGGGCCGGACCGGGAAGAACGGGGGTCGCATGAACTCCTGGAAGGCCTCCTGCACCGTGCACCCGTCGGCGCGGCCCCACACGGTGAGGGTGGTCTCGGGCATGTGGATCGGCCCGAAGAACGGGAGGCCCTGGACGTGGTCCCAGTGCAGGTGGGTCACGAGCGCGAGCACGTGCAGCGGCTCCCCGGGCGTGCGGGTGTCGCCGAAGAAGCGCAGACCGGTGCCCAGGTCGAACACGATCGGATCGAGGCCCTGGGCCTCGACGCTCACGCAGGCGGTGTTGCCCCCGTATCGTCGGTTCGCCTCGCAGGCGCACGGGGTCGACCCCCGTACGCCCCAGAAGGACACGTTCACCATGTGCTGGACTCCTGGAAACCCCTGGATCACGAACCGTAGTCAACGGTTCACCTCTCGGCACCTGCTGTGACAGATTCCACTCAGGTGATGCACGGGGCGGAACGGCCCGAGCCGAGCCCGTCCCACCAGTAGGGTCCGCGCATGGTCACCGACGCCGCGTCCACCAGCTCGATCCGCACCGGGACGATCGAGGCCAACGGTCTCACGTTCGCCTACCGCGAGGCCGGCGAGGGCCCGCTCGCCCTGTGCCTGCACGGCTTCCCGGATTCCGCCCACACCTGGGACCTGCTCCTGCCCGCGCTGGCCGACGCCGGCTACCACGCGGTGGCGCCGTTCCTGCGGGGCTACGCCCCGACCGAGGTCCCCGCCGACGGGCTGTACCAGATGGGTGCGGTCGCGACCGACGCCATCGCGCTGCACGAGGCGTTCGGCGGCGACGGCGATGCCGTGCTCATCGGCCACGACTGGGGTGCGCTCGCCTCGTACTCGGTGGCGGCCAGCGCGCCGGAGCGGTGGCGTCGCATGGTGACCCTCGCGGTTCCGCCGCCCGCCACGGTCACCCAGGGCTTCTTCACCTACGACCAGCTGCGGAAGTCCTGGTACATGTTCTTCTTCCAGTCGCCCCTCGCCGACATGGTCGTGCCCATGGACGACCTCGCGTTCATCGACCGGCTCTGGGCCGACTGGTCGCCGGGCTTCGAGGGCGGCGCCTTCCTCGCCGCCACCAAGGACGCCCTGCGCGACCCCGCGAACCTCACCGCAGCGATCGGCTACTACCGGGCCACCCTCGGCGCGGGGCCGCACCGCGACGACTACGACGCGGTCGAGGCCGCGGGTGCCGGGCCGATCTCGGTGCCGACGCTGTACCTGCACGGGATCGACGACGGCTGCATGGGCTCCGAGCTCGTCACCGAGGCCATGCTCGCCTCGCTGCCGGCCGAGGGATCCCGGATCGAGCTCGTGGCCAACGCCGGGCACTTCCTCCAGATCGAGCAGCCCGAGATCGTGAACCAGCTGATCCTCGACTTCCTGGCCGGCTGACCGGGATCAGGCCAGCCGCAGCGTCCCGTCGGCCGCGTCGGCCAGCGCGAGCCCGTCGCGCACGACCGACGCGGCGACGCGCTCGGCACGGGCGGCATCGTCGGGCCAGCCCATGACCGCGGCCAGGTCGGCCGGCGCGACGGGACCGGCACGCAGTGCCTCGACGAGGCGACCCCGGCCCTGGCGGTCCGACCCGGCGAGGCGCGACTGGTCGCCGGCGACGCCCGCGGACCCGATCGCGGGGTCCGGCTCGCGC
>CAZUYW010000053.1:8052-15041 GCA_964624775.1 uncultured Iamiaceae bacterium | reverse complement strand
AGCCGGCCGTCGCGCACGATCAGGTTGCCCGGGTGCAGGTCGCCGTGGAGCCACCAGGGCGGCCCTTCCCAGGGGCGGGTCGCGGCCAGCTCGTCCCAGGCCGCACGGGCGAGCGGCGCCACCGCCCGACCGTCGGCGAGCCGGGCTGGCTCGGGCCACGCCCCCACCGTCGCGAGGTGCTCGTCGAACCAGACGGCTCGCTCGCGCAGCGTGATGCCCCGCCATCGGCTGCGTGGGGCGTCGGCCGGGGCGGGACCGTGGAGGGCGCGCACGAACGCGCCGAGCGCGTCGGCGGCCTCCGCGAGATCGGCGGGCGGCTCGTCCGCGGCCGTCGCCCCGTCGAACCAGGGCACCACCGCCCATCGCCACGGGTAGCCCTCGCCTGGTTCGCCGGCGCGCACCGGCGCGGCGATCGGCAGCGGCAGGCGGGCGGCCAGGCCCGGCAGCCAGCGCAGCTCGTGGTCGACGAGGGGGGCGGCCAGCTCCCGGCGGGGCAGGCGCACCGCCAGGTCGTCGCCCAGGCGGTAGATGACGTTGTCCCAGCCGTTGGCGACGAGGACCAGCGGGCGGTCGGCGAGGTCGGGGTGCTGGGCCGCCAGCAGGGCGCGGACCAGGTCGGGGCCGACGTCGAGATCGGCCGCCGGCGCCTCGGGCGCCGTCGGGTCGGGCTCGGCGTCCGCCGCCTCAGTCCTCGAGGAGGTGGGCCAGGCCCTGCACGGCGTCGATGAACTCGTTGACCATCTCGTAGACGACCTGGGTGGAGGTCTTGGTCTGGTTCATGTGGCCGACGATCTGGCCGACGAAGTAGTTCGCCAGCTTCTCGGCGCCCGAGCCGGGCTTCACCGCGGCGCGGTCGATCCGCTGGATCGCCATGGCGGTCAGGATCGGCTGGAGGGGCATGCCGAGCGGCGGCAGCTTCTCGGGGTCCTCCCACTCGTCGGTCCAGGCGGACTTGAGCATGCGGGCGGGCTTGCCGGTGCGGGACCGCGAGCGCATGGTGTCGGCCGAGGTGGCGGCGAGCATCTTCGCCTTCACCGCCGGGTGGGTCTCGGCCTCCTCGGTGGTGAGCCACACCGAGCCGCACCACACGCCCTGGGCGCCGAGGGCCATGGCGGCGGCCATCTGGCGGCCGCGGCCGATGCCGCCGGCGCCGAGCACGGGCACGGGGGCCACGGCGTCGACCACCTCGGGGATGAGCACCATGGAGCCGATCTCGCCGGTGTGCCCGCCGGCCTCGCCGCCCTGGGCGACGATGATGTCGACCCCGGCCTGCACGTGGCGCTCGGCGTGGACCGCCTTGCCGGCGAGGGCGCCGACGATGCGGCCCTCCTCCTTGCAGCGGTCGATCATGTGCTGGGGCGGCGGCCCGAGGGCGTTGGCCACGAAGGCGGTGCGGCGGGAGAGGGCGATCTCGAGCTGCGGGCCGGCGGACTTCTCCGAGAAGGGGAGCGGGTCGTCGGCCTTGATGCGGAACACGCCGCCGGTGACATCCTCGGGCATGGGCGGCACGTCGTAGCGGGCGAGGATCTCGTCGACCCGGGCCCAGTACTCCGGCGGGATGAGGTCGGCGATGTCGGCGAGGGTGTAGCCGCCCTCGCTGTCGCCGGCGTACTTGGCCGGGATGATCAGGTCGACGCCGTAGGGCTTGTCGCCGACCTCGTTCTCGATCCAGTCGAGGTCGATCTCGAGCTGCTGGGGACTGTGGGCGACGGCGCCGAGCACGCCGAGCCCGCCCGCCTTGGACACGGCGGCGACGACGTCGCGGCAGTGGCTGAAGGCGAAGATCGGGACGTCGATGCCGAGCATCTCGGTGACGGTGTTCTGCATGGTTCCCCTGCTGATCGATCCGGCTGGTAACGCTGGAAGCCAGACATTACCGCATGTAGTGTCCCCGCGATGGAGCGAACCCTGCTGGCCCCGCCGCTGCCCTCGGCCCTCGACACCGGGAGCGAGGCGTTCCGCCGCAACCGGGACGACGTGCTCGAGCAGCTGGCCGAGATCGACACCCTGCTCGGCGAGGCCGAGGCCGGGGGCGGCCCGGAGCGCACCGCCCGGCTCCGCAGCCGCGGCAAGCTCCCGATCCGGGAGCGCATCGCCAACGTGCTCGACCCCGACACGCCGTTCCTCGAGATCAGCCCGCTCGCCGCCTACCGCAGCGACTACACGATGGGCGGCGGCATGGTCGTCGGCATCGGGGTCATCGCCGGCACCGAGTGCGTGATCATGGGCAACGACCCCACCGTCCTCGCCGGGGCGCTGACGCCCTACGCCGGCAAGAAGTGGATGCGGGCCCTCGAGATCGCCCGCGACAACCGCATGCCCTACGTGAGCTTCGTGGAGTCGGCCGGCGCCGACCTGCGCATGGGCGGTGGCGGGAGCGATGGCCCCAAGACCCAGACCACGCACTTCGCCGAGACGGGTCGGTTCTTCTACGAGATGATCGAGCTGTCGAAGCTGCGCATCCCGACGGTGTGCGTCGTGTTCGGGTCGTCGACGGCGGGCGGCGCCTACCAGCCCGGCCTCTCCGACTACACGATCGTGGTGAAGGACCAGTCGAAGGTCTTCCTCGCCGGCCCGCCGCTCGTGAAGATGGCCACCGGCGAGGACAGCGACGACGAGTCGCTCGGCGGGGCCCAGCTGCACGCCGAGGTGTCCGGCCTGGGCGACTACTTCGCCACCGACGAGATGGACGCCATCCGCCAGTGCCGCGAGGTCGTGTCCCACCTGAACTGGCGCAAGGCCGGGCCCGAGCCCACGGGCGTGCCCGACGAGCCGATCCACGACCCCGAGGAGCTGCTCGGCCTGGTGAGCCGCGACCTGCGCACGCCGGTCGACGTGCGCGATGTGATCGCCCGGGTGGTCGACGGCTCGCGCTTCGAGGAGTTCAAGCCCCGGTACGGCACCACCATGATCTGCGGCTGGGCCGCCATCCACGGCGCGACGGTCGGCATCCTCGGCAACAACGGGGTGATCTACCCGGACTCGGCCCAGAAGGCCGCCCACTTCATCCAGCTGTGCAACCAGATCGACGTGCCGCTCGTGTTCCTGCAGAACATCACCGGCTTCATGGTGGGGCGCGACTTCGAGGCCGACGGGATCATCAAGAAGGGCAGCCAGATGATCAACGCCGTCTCGAACAGCACGGTCCCGCACCTCACCGTGATCATCGGCGCCTCGTACGGCGCCGGCACCTACGGCATGTCCGGCCGGGCGTTCGGCAACCGGTTCACGTTCCTGTGGCCCACCGCCAAGATCGCGGTCATGGGGCCCAAGCAGATCGCCGGCGTCATGTCGATCGTGCGCCGGGGCCAGGCGGCCCGGGCCGGGGTCGAGTTCGACGAGGAGGAGGACGCCGCGATCGTCGCCATGGTCGAGGATGCCCAGGAGCGCGGCTCCCTCGCCCTGCGGGCCACCGGCGCCATCACCGACGACGGCATCATCGACCCGCGCGACACCCGCGACGTGCTCGGCATGGCGCTGTCGGTCGCCGCCAACCGTGAAGTGGCCGGCGCCGAGGGCTACGGGGTGTTCCGGCTGTGAGCGCCACCACCATCACCACCGTCCTCGTCGCCAACCGCGGCGAGATCGCCCGCCGGGTCTTCCGCACGGCCCGGGCCATGGGCCTGCGCACCGTCGCCGTGTTCGCCGCGGCCGACGCCGACGCCCCGTTCGTGCGCGACGCCGACCTGGCCGTCCGCCTGCCCGGCGGCTACCTGGACGCCGATGCCGTGCTCGCGGCCGCCCGCGATGCGGGCGCGGACGCCGTGCACCCCGGCTACGGCTTCCTGTCGGAGAACGCCGCGTTCGCGCAGGCGGTCACCGACGCCGGCCTGGTCTGGGTCGGCCCCTCGCCCGAGGTCATCACCGCCATGGGCGACAAGCTCGCGGCCAAGCGCGCCGCCGTCGCCGCCGGGGTCCCGACGCTGCCGTCGGCCGAGGACCCGGCCGACGCCGCGTCGGTGGGCTACCCGCTCCTGGTCAAGGCCTCGGCCGGTGGCGGCGGCAAGGGCATGCGCATCGTCGAGCGGGCCGAGGACCTCGACGAAGCGGTCGCCGCCGCCCGGCGCGAGGCGCTCAACGGCTTCGGCGACGACACCGTGTTCCTCGAGCGCTATGTCGCCCGGTCCCGCCACGTGGAGATCCAGGTCCTGGGCGACGCCCACGGCACGGTCGTGCACCTCGGCGAGCGCGAGTGCTCGATCCAGCGGCGGCACCAGAAGATCGTCGAGGAGTCGCCGTCGCCCGTGGTCGAGGACGCCATGCGCGCCGCCATGGGCGACGCCGCCCTCGCCCTCGCCCGCGCCATCGGGTACACGTCCACGGGCACCGTCGAGTTCCTGGTCGACGACGCCACCCGCGAGTTCTTCTTCCTCGAGGTGAACACCCGCCTCCAGGTGGAGCATCCGGTCACCGAGGAGGTCACCGGGGTCGACCTCGTGCGCGAGCAGCTGCGCGTCGCCGCCGGCCTGCCGGTGTCGCCCGAGGCGGCTGCCGCCACCTTCCACGGCCACGCCATCGAGGTGCGCCTGTACGCCGAGGACCCGGCCAACGGGTTCCTGCCCGCGATCGGCACGCTCGCCGCCTTCGAGCCGGCCGCCGAGCCGGCCGTGCGCTGGGAGTCGGGCGTGGAGTCGGGGTCGGTCGTCGGGGTCGACTTCGACCCGATGCTCGCCAAGGTCGTCGCCCACGCGCCCACCCGTGCCGAGGCCGCGGCTCGCCTGGCCTCCGCGCTCGAGCGCCTGCACCTCGGCGGCGTGGTCACCAACCGCGACTTCCTGGCGAGCGTGCTCCGCCATGAGGCGTTCCTCGCCGGCGACACCACCACGGACTTCATCGAGCGCCACGCGCCCCGGCTCGCCGTCGAGCCCGACCAGGAAGGCCTGGAGCGGCTCGGCGCGATCGCCGCGCTGTGGCTCCAGCACCGCAACCGGCGCTCGGCCACGGTGCTCGCCACCATGCCGAGCGGGTGGCGCAACACCAAGATGCCGGCGCAGGAGGTCCGCCTCGGGTGGGGTGACCTCGAAACCGCGATCCGCTACCGCGCCCAGCGCGACGGCTCGTTCCAGGTGGGCGACGACAGCGTGGCGATCGTCCACGACTGGACACCCGACTCGATCGACATCGAGCTCGACGGGCACCGCGCCCGCGCCGCGATCACCGTGGACGGCGACGACCTCCACCTCACGATCGGCACCTCCACCGCGAGCCTCCGGCTCATCCCGCGCTTCGTGATCCCCGGCCCGGCCGAGGTGGCCGGCGGGTTCGTGGCCCCCATGCCCGGCAAGGTGCTCGACGTGCGGGTCACGCCCGGACAGTCCGTGGCCGCGGGCGAGACGCTCGTGGTCCTCGAGGCCATGAAGATGGAGCACCACATGGCGGCCCCGGCCGACGGCGTGGTCGCCGAGGTGCGCGTCGAGGCCGGCCAGCAGGTCGAGAACGGGGCGCTGCTGCTCGTGTTCGAGGCGACCGACGGCGCCGAGGACGGGGAGGGGAGCGCGTCGTGACCGACCCGATCCGCATCGCGAACTGCTCGGGGTTCTACGGCGACCGCATCTCGGCGGCGGTCGAGATGGTCGAGGGCGGCCCGATCGACGTGCTCACCGGCGACTGGCTCGCCGAGCTGACCATGCTGATCCTCGCCCGCACCCAGGCCAAGCGACCCGGCGGCGGCTACGCCCGCACGTTCGTGACCCAGATGGAGCAGGTGATGGGCACCTGCCTCGACCGGGGCATCAAGGTCGTGTCCAACGCCGGCGGCCTCGATCCCGACGGCTGCGCCGACGCGGTCGCCGAGGTGGCCGATCGCCTCGGCCTGTCGCCCACGATCGCCTACGTCGACGGCGACGACCTGTTGCCGCGCCTCGCCGAGCTGGTCGAGGCCGGCGTCACGCTCGACCACTTCGAGACGGGAGAGCCGGTGGGGGACATCTCCCGGTTCATCTCGGCCAACGCCTACCTCGGCTGCTTCGGGATCGTGGAGGCGCTCACCAAGGGCGCCGACATCGTGATCACCGGCCGGGTCACCGACGCCGCCGTGGTGTGCGGGCCCGCGGCCTGGCACCACGGCTGGGCCCGCGACGAGTGGGACGCGCTCGCCGGCGCCGTCGTCGCCGGCCACGTCATCGAGTGCGGCACCCAGGCCACGGGCGGCAACTACTCGTTCTTCACCGAGCTCGACGGCCTCACCCACACCGGGTTCCCGTGGGCCGACATCGCGGCCGACGGCTCGTCGGTCATCGGCAAGCACGACGGCACCGGTGGCGCGGTCACGGTGGGCACGGTCACCTCGCAGCTGCTCTACGAGATCGGTGCGCCCGCCTACCTCGGCCCCGACGTCACCGCCCGCTTCGACACGATCCGGCTCGACCAGACCGGGCCTGATCGGGTCACGATCAGCAGCACCAAGGGCGAGCCGCCGCCCGCCACCCTGAAGGTGGCGATGAACGAGCTCGGCGGCTTCCGGACCGACGTGAACATCGGGCTCACCGGCCTCGACATCGAGGCCAAGGCCGCGCTGGTGGAGGAGGCGTTCTGGGCCGCCGCGCCGGTCGACCCGTCCACCATCGCGAGCGTCACCACCCGCCTGGTGCGCACCGACAAGGAGGACCCCGCGTCGAACGAGGAGGCGGTCGCGCTCTGGCGGCTGACCCTGAAGGACATGGACGAGCGCAAGGTCGGCCGGGCGGTCGCCGGTGCCATGAACGAGCTCGCCCTCGCCACCATCCCGGGCCTGTTCGGGGTGGGCGTCGGCACCGCCAAGCCGTTCGGCGTGTACCGCCCCGCGGTCGTGCCGGCCGAGCTCGTCCCCCAGCACGTCGTGGTGGTCGGCGAGGATCGCACGGTCGTGGACTCGGTCGCCCCCGCGGGCGACGTCAGCGTCGAGCCGGTGCGGCCCGAGCTGCCACCCGCCCCCGACGGCCCCACGGTGCGGGTCCCGCTCGGCCGCGTCTTCGGCGCCCGCTCGGGCGACAAGGGCGGCAACGCCAACC
>CAZUYW010000053.1:2700-8042 GCA_964624775.1 uncultured Iamiaceae bacterium | reverse complement strand
GTGTTCGCCCGCTCGGCCGAGGCCTACGCCTGGTTGGAGCCGTTCCTCACCGTCGACCGCGTCAAGGCGCTGCTGCCCGAGGCCGCCGACCTGCAGGTCGACGTCCACCCGCTCCCCAACATCTGGTCGGTCAACATCGTGCTGCACGGCCTCCTCCAGGAGGGCGTGGCCGCGTCGACCCGCCAGGACGGGCAGGCCAAGGGCCTCGGCGAGTGGCTGCGGGCCCGCGTGGTGGACCTGCCCGCGTCGCTCGTGGACGGCGCGGCGGGGTGACCGCCACCGCGCCGGCGTCGGCCCTGGAGCGGCGGCTGCGCGCCGTGCCCGCGCCGCGCCCGATGCTGTCGCGCGCCGAGGTCGAGCGCCTCACCGACCGTCAGCGCGAGATCCTCTTCGAGCTCGGGGCCATCTTCCACGACGGCTTCGCCGACCTCACGATGGCAGACCTGGCATCGCGCCTCGGCTGCTCGCTGCGGACGCTCTACGGCCTGGCGCCGAGCCGTGACGAGCTGGTGCTGACCGTCGCCGACTTCCACCTCTGGCGCATCGGGCGCGAGGCCATGGCCGCCATCTCCCCGGACATGGCCCCGCTCGACGCCGTGCGCGCCTACCTGGCCGCCGCCACCGTCGCCGTCAGCGCCACCACCGAGGCCTACGCCCGCGACCTCGCCGCGGTGCCCGCCGCCCAGCGCCGCAACGGCGAGCACAGCGACTACGTCGTGGCCGTCACCCGCACCCTCCTCGACCTCGCCGTCGAGCAGGGCGACGTGAGCCCCGACGTCGACACCGCCGCGGTCGCCCACGTGATCGCCAGCCTCGGCCAGGAGTTCATCCGTGCCGACGTGCTGCCCACGCTGCGCACCTCGCCGAAGGCCGCGGCCGACGCCGTCGTCGACATCGTGCTGCGCGGCCTGCCCCGCCCGGCTCCATCCGCCCGTTCCACCCGCTCCACCCGAACCTGAGAGGCCCAGCCATGGACGTGTCCGAGGTCCTCGCCGACCTGCTCGCCGAGCAGGAGGCGCTCGAACCCATCGTCGCCCCGCTCACCGCCGAGCAGCTCGCGCTGCCCACACCGAGCCCGCGCTGGTCGGTCGCCGACCAGCTCGCCCACCTCATCTACTTCGACGGCAACGCCGCCCTGGCCATCGAGGACCCCGAGGCCTTCCAGGCCAGCGTGCACGCCCTGCTCGAGGCGGCGGGCGGCGGCGAGGAGGGCATGGACGCCTTCACGCTCGGCGCCTGGCGCAACCTGCCGCCCGACGAGCTGCTCGCCGCGTGGCGGGCCAACCGGGCCCGCCTCGCAGAGGCGGCCGGCACGCTCGGCAACGAGGACCGCGTCGCCTGGTACGGGCCGTCGATGGGCTCGAAGTCGTTCCTCACCGCCCGCCTCATGGAGGTGTGGGCGCACGGCCAGGACATCGTCGACACCGTCGGCGGCGAACGGCCCGCCACCGACCGCCTCCGCCACATCGCCCAGCTCGGCTACATCACCCGGAAGTGGTCCTACGTGAACCGCCGCATGGACGTGCCCGAGGGCGATGTCGCCGTCGAGCTGGTGGCCCCGTCGGGCGACACCTGGCGCTGGGGCGAGTCCGACGACGGCAACACCGTGACCGGCCCGGCCGAGGACTTCTGCCTGGTGGTCACCCAGCGCCGCCACGTCGACGACACCGCCCTGGTGGTCACCGGCGAGCGTGCCCGCGACTGGCTGGTGCGGGCCCAGGCGTTCGCCGGCCCCGCCACCGACGGCCCCGCACCGAAGGAGGCGTGATGGCCCTCGTCGAGACCGCCCTCGCCGGCGGCGTGCTCACCGTCACCCTGAACGACATCGAACGGCGCAACGCCCTCAGCACCGACCTCGTGATCGAGCTGCTCGATACGTTGGACGCGGCCGACGCCGACCCGACCGTGCGGGTCATCGTGCTCACCAACGCGGGCACCACCTTCTGCGCCGGGGCCAACCTGTCCGAGCAGTCGTCGGCCAAGACGGGCGGCCGCACCGTCGAGATGAGCGCGGTGTTCGCCCGCTTCGCCCGCTCGCCCAAGCCCTACGTGGGCCGCATCGCCGGCCACTGCGTCGCGGGCGGCATGGGCCTGGCCGCCGCCATGGACATCTCGGTGGCGATCGAGGACGTGAAGATGGGCTTCACCGAGGTCCGCCTCGGCGTGGCGCCGTCGATGATCTCGGTGCTGTGCCTGCCCAAGATGCGCGCTGCCGACGCCCGGGCCGCGTTCCTGCGAGGCAACCGGTTCCCCGCGTCGGAGGCGGCGCGCATGGGGCTGATCAACGCCGCGGTGCCGGCCGACCAGCTCGACGCCGAGGTCGATGCCGTGGTGGCCGACCTCCTGCTCGGCGGCCCCAATGCGATCGCCGCGTGCAAGCGCCTGCTCGACGAGGTGCCGGGCACGCCGGTCGACGAGGCCTTCGCCTGGACCCAGCGGTTCTCGGCCGAGCTGTTCCGCAGCGACGAGGCCCGCGAAGGCATGGGCGCCTACCTGGAGAAGCGCACCCCGCCCTGGGTGCCCGACCCTCAGGCCTGATCGGCGACCCACGCGAGCGTGGTGGCCAGCGCCTCCTCGATCGGCGTGGTGGTCCACCCCAGCTCGGTGCGGGCGAAGGTCGCATCGGGCACGGCGTGGGACTCGAGGAAGGTGAGCTCCCCTGAGGCCACGAGCGGCGCGTTGCCGGTGCGGTTCGCCACCAGCTCGCCGGCCGAGCGCACCGCGTGGGCGACCCAGCGGGGGAGCACGCGTGGCACCTTTGCCGTGCCGGTGGTGGCGGCCACGAGCTCGGCGATCTCCTGGAGCGTGAGGTAGCGGTCCGAGAAGATGGCGCGGGTCCCGACGGGCGCAGCGGCGAGGCGCACGATGCCGTCCGCGACGTCGCGGTTGAAGACCATGGGGAGGCCTCCCGGCAGCAGCATGGGGATCTTCCCGGCGGCGAGGTCGCGCAGCAGCGTGTTGGCGCCGGCGGTGAGCATCGGTGCCGGGCCGAACACGCCGGCCGGGCAGGCGAACCGGGCGGGCAGGCCGTCCGCGATGCGCTCGGTGACGTAGGCGTCGGCCGCCTGCTTGGAGCGCTCGTAGAAGGTGTGCTTCGGGTTCGGGTCGAGGTGCTCGGCGAAGGGTTCGCCGGGGGACCAGGCGAAGACGTCGATCGTCGAGATGTGGACGAACGTGGCGACGTCGGCGGCGAGGGCGGCATCGACCATGTTGCGGGTGCCGATGTGGTTGACCCGGTCGAACACCTCGGGATCCTTGGCCCACTGCTCGGGCATGCCGGCCCCGTGGACGACGGTGGCGACGCCGTCGAGCGCGACCGGGAGCGAGGCGGGGACGGTGATGTCGCCCTCGACGAGCTCCACCTCGTGGGGGAGCACCTCCACCGCGCGGCGGGGCGAGCGCACGAGGGCCCGGACCGCGATCCCATCGGCGAGCAGCCGATCGACGAGCGCGCCCCCAACAGTGCCGGTGGCCCCCGTGACGAGCACGGGTCCGTCGATGCCTGGTGTTGATTCGGTCATTTCGCCCCTCAGTGGTCCGGGGCAGTGTGCCACCTCGCCATCGCGGTCGCGGCGGCCCGGACGCATCTACCATCGGCCGAGGTGCCACCGGAGGTGGCGGCCGGACGGGAGGGACGAGATGTTCGCAACGCTGCGACGCACCGCACTGGTGGTCGGCCTGCTGGTGGCGGTGGTCGCGCTGCCCTCGGCGCCCGCGGGCGCCACCACCATCGAGGCGTCGATCACGCCCACCGTCATGCTCCAGGGCACCACCGCCAGCGTGAAGGGCGGCACCAGCGGCCCGGCCCGGCCGGGCATCACCGTGGCCCTCGAGCGTCGGCTCCCGGGCAACGTGTGGTCCACCCGCGCCTTCGCCACCGCCGACGGCGCCGGCAAGTTCTCGATCCCGATCAAGCCCACCGGCGTCGGCGTCTACGCCCTCCGGGTCCGCACCGCCTACGGCTACAGCCCGGTGTTCTACGTCCGCGTGCTCGCCGGGCTCGTCCTCGATCCCGGCGGCCTGCAGGACCTGCGGGTCGGCATGACCCTCAACCAGGCCAAGGCCACCCACTGGGTCACGGGCACCAGCGGCGGCTGCCCGGTCGACGTCGGCTCCCAGGCGCTCACCTTCCAGCCCGCGGTGCAGAGCGCGGGGGTGGCGGGCGAGCTGCGCAGCGGCCGGATCGCCTGGCTCGCGCTCCGCAAGGCGCCGGGCCGGACCCGGGAGGGGCTCAAGGTCGGCGGGCTCGCCTCGCAGCTCGGCGCCATCTATCCCGCGCCCACCTGGCAGGTCCACATCGGGCCGATCGACCCCTCCTTCGGCGTGAAGTTCGTGGAGATCCGGCGGGCGGGCACGACCTGGTACGAGGCGGTCATCGACCCGGCCACCGACCGCATCGCCGAGGTCGACGTGCCGTTCACGCCGACCTGCGACTGAGGCGCGATCGTGATCCGCGGCCTGCACCACGTGGCGATCGACGTCGACGACCTGCCCGCGGCGATCGCCTTCTACCGTGACGCCCTCGGCCTGGCGATCCTCGAGGACCGGCCGGCCTCGCTGGGGGACAACGGGGTCTGGTTCGACCTCGGCGTCGGTCAGCTGCACCTGGTCCAGGTCGATGGCCACCGGGGCCCGCCCTCCCAGCACCTGGCGCTCCAGGTCGACGACACCCACGCCGAGGTGGCCCGCCTGCGGGCGGCCGGGTGCGAAGTCTCGGACCCCTTCGACATCGGCGCGGGTGTCCAGGCCTTCCTCCGGGACCCGGCGGGCAACCTGGTGGAGCTCAACCAGCCCACCTGACCAGGGCGTTCGCGGTGATGAGTAATCGCCGGCCGGCAGTTGAGCATCGGTTGCTCAGGCGCCTTGACGGCTCCGGGGGGATCCTGGGGCCATGGACAGGACTCGCAGGTTCGGTGGTCGACGATGACCCCCGAGGAGATCGCCCTCGCCGGCGACATCGTGCGTCGGTTGGGCCACCCGCCCGACCGGGCCGCCCGCTTCGCCGACCAGGTCGGCGTGCGCGATCCCGTGCCGCCCGTCGGCGTGGAGATCGTGCGCCTGGTCGGCCTGGTCGACGACCTCGGCGCCCTCGAGCTGGTCGGGCGGCCGGTCGGGGAGCGCCATCGGGCCGACGGGGTGCGGGCCTCGCACTACCGGGCCGTGCGCTCGATGCTGACCGGCGCCATCGACGACGTTCTCGGCCCCGAGTTCGGCCCCGCCGAGGCCACCGCCTGGGACCGAGCCACCGCCCTCGTCACCGAGATCCTCCAGTCCCCCTGATCAGGGCCGCCGGCCCTCGGCGTCGATTCGACGTCGAATCGACGCCCAGATTCGGTGCGCGC
>CAZUYW010000053.1:0-2600 GCA_964624775.1 uncultured Iamiaceae bacterium | reverse complement strand
TCACCCGCAGGCCCGGGGCGTGGATCTCGACGGTCTGGCCGCCGATGGCGAGGTGCCATGTGCCCCGGTGGGGGAACGCCGAAGGGTCGACCAACGGCGGATCCGCCGGGCCGGCGGCCAGGGGGGTCGTGATGGTGGCCCGCAGGTCGCCGGGCTCGAAGGCCACCGCGCAGGTCGAGTCGCCGTCGACGAGGTACTCCTGGTAGTCGGGCTGGCCGAGGTAGCCGGGGCTGGCGAAGGTGGCCACGGTGCCGCCGCTCGTGAGGGTGAGGCGATCGCCGCGCAGCTCGATGGCGGGGTCGGTGGCGAGGAACCGGCCGAGGACGGTCTCGACGGCCATCTTCCGCTCACCGGTCGGGCCGGCACACCCCGCCAGCGTGCTGCCCAGGCTCTTTGACACGAGGTGGCCGTCCTCGATGCGGGCGGGAGCGGACAGCCTGTTGCACACCCGAACATCGAGCGTCTGCCCATCGAAGGCGAGTGTCGCGGAGAAGTCGAGCGGCTCCGCCACCGCCCTGCCGTCGACGGTCAGCGAGCGCAGCAGCCACTCGCGGCCGGCCATCTCGGCGGGGTCGTCGGGCGGCGCGGCGGCTGTCGAGCCGGTGGGCGTCGAGGCGACGTCGGTGCGGTCGGGGTCACCCTGGTTCGCCGCCACCAGGCCGACGGCGACCGCCGCCACCACCAGCACGGCGGCGGCCAGGAGCGCCCGGGCCCGGGTCCGTGCCCGGGCGGCCCGCGCGGCGGTCAGGTCGGCCACCTCGCTGCCGGGCAGGGCGGCGCGGGTGGTGATGTCCTGCCACTGGTCGGGGGCGTCGACGGCGTCGAGGGCCCGCATCGGATCGTCGGGTCGGTGATCGGTCATCGGAGGTCCTCCCGGTCGGTGCCGGTTCGGTGGCTCGGGTCGTGGTCGGGGAGCAGGGCGCGCAGGCGGCGGCGGCCCCGCATGAGCTGGACCCGCACGGTCGCCGCGGTCGTGCCGAGCACGGCGGCGGCGCTGGGCGCGGTGTGGCCGGCGATGTCGACGAGGGCGACGCACCGGCGCTGCTGGTCCGGGAGCTGGGCGAGCGCGGCCACCAGGTCGAGCGCCTCGCCGGGCAGGCGGTCGGCCGGGGCGGCGATCCGCTCGGCGGCCTCGCCCGTGCCGTCATCGATCCGTCGCACAGCCTCGGCCCGTCGGCGCTGGAGGTCACCGGCGGCGAGGCGGAACGCCGCCCGCCACGCCCACGCCTCGGGGTCGCGCACGTCGTCGCCCCGTCGCAGCAGCTGGGCGAACGCCTCGGCCACGGCCTCGTCGGCCACGTCGGGGGAGCCCGACCACGCCACGATCGCCCGCCACAGGCGCGCCCCGCCGGCGCGGTACGCGGCCTGCACCCGGTCGGTCCACGCCGAGCCCACCTCCTCGGGGGGCTCGGGGTCGTCGGCCGCCTCGATCACCATCGCTGCATCCTGCACCCCCATCCAGGGTCGGGTCGGCCCCGAAGTGTGAACAGGTCGGCCGAAACCGACGGTGGCACGGGTACGGTGCCGCCGATGGACGCCGCTGCGATCTGCGACGAGCTCGAGGCCGTCTACGACGACGGCCACTACCCGGCCCTCACCGTCGTGCGCCCCTGGTCGGCCCACAACCCGGCGCTGGTGGGCGAGCTGGCCCGCCCCCGGGCGCTGCGCTGGTACCTGGTGCGCGAGCTCGAGCGCCTGCTGGCCGCCGGGGCCGAGGTCGCCGTCGCCCCCGCCCGCCCCCGCACCGCGCTCGACGACCCCCAGCTCTTCGCGTGCAGCGACGAGTCCGACTGGGACCTGAAGCGCAAGAAGCTGTTCCTGTTCCCGCCCGAGCGCATGGAGCTGTCGCTCGACCGCCTCAGCCACTACACGGGCACCCAGGCCGAGGACTTCCAGCGGTACGTGCTGCTCACGAACTACCACATGCACGTCAGCGCCTTCGTGGAGCTGTTCCCCGACTGCGTGCGCCCCGATCGGCCCGACGTCCAGATGCCCGCCTACCACCACGTCGCCCCCGGCCACACCGGGATCACGCTGGTGAACATCGGCGTCGGCCCGTCGAACGCCAAGACCATCACCGATCACGTGGCCGTGCTGCGGCCCGACCTGTTCGCCATGATCGGCCACTGCGGCGGCCTGCGGAACCACCAGGACATCGGCGACTTCGTGCTCGCCACCGCTTACCTCCGGGCCGACCAGGTGCTCGACGACGTCCTCCCGCCGAACATCCCGATCGGGTCCAACTTCGCCCTCAACGGCCTGCTCTACGACGAGCTCGTCCGCCGCGACCTGCCGTTCCGCCTGGGCACGGTGTTCACCACGTCGAACCGCAACTGGGAGTTCAACCAGCGCCAGGCGCTGGCCCAGATCGATGCCGCCCGGGCGGTGGCGGTCGACATGGAGTCGGCCACGGTCGCCGCCAACGGCTTCCGCTACCGGGTGCCGTCGGCGACCCTGCTCGTGGTCAGCGACAAGCCGCTCCACGGCCAGCCCAAGCTGCACGGCGCCGCCCGGGAGTTCTACGAGGCGTCGAAGCGCCAGCACGTCGAGGTGGCGGTGGCCGCGGTCGATCAGGTCCGCCAGCACTACCCGGGCGGCCT
>CAZUYW010000052.1:12498-15043 GCA_964624775.1 uncultured Iamiaceae bacterium | reverse complement strand
GTCGGGCGGGCCGAGCAGGGGTGCGAGCGGGTGGTGCGCGAGGAGGGACTTGAACCCTCACGTCCTTTCGGACACAGGAACCTGAATCCTGCGCGTCTGCCAATTCCGCCACTCGCGCGAGTAGCGGGGAAACCGTAGCGCACCCATCGGCCCAGCTCCCAAGGGGTACCCTCCGCCCGTGGCACTGCAGGGATTCGAGAAGCGGCTGGAGCGGATGGTGGAGGGCACCTTCGCCCGGATCTTCCGTTCCGGGCTGCGTCCCGTGGAGCTCGGACGGCGGCTCGTGCGGGAGATGGACGACGGTCGCTCGGTCGACGTCCGGGGTCGCACCGTGGTCCCGAACGCCTTCGCCGTCGAGGTCTCCCAGGCCGACTTCGACCGCTTCGCCGAGGTGCGCGACGCCCTCGAGCGGGAGCTGGCCGATGCCGCCCGCGAGCACGCCCGCGACGAGGGCTACGCGTTCATGGGCCCGGTCAACGTCACCCTCGAGGTCGGCGAGCGCCAGCGCACCGGGGCCTTCCAGATCACCGGGCGCATGAAGGAGGGCAAGGGCGGCGCCGGCGCCGGCTCGCTCGTCCTGCCCACCGGGGAGCGCCTGCCGCTCGGTGAGTCGACCATCACCATCGGCCGCGCCCCCACGTCCACCCTCCAGCTCGCCGACCCCAACGCGAGCCGGAACCACGCCGAGATCCGCCCGAGCGGCAACGGCTGGGTCCTGGTCGACCTCGGGTCCACCAACGGCTCCCGGGTCAACGGCATGCGCGTCGCGTCCCAGGAGCTGGCCGAGGGCGACGAGCTGGCGTTCGGCAACACGATCGTGCGCTTCGAGGCCTCCTGACCGACGGCCCGCCGCGCCGCCGTCCCCGCCCGGGACGGGCGCAGGGCGACCGGTAGGCTCCCTGGGACCATGGACGAGCAGCTCCTGACCATCCTCAAGCTCTGCTTGCTCGCCCTGCTGTACCTGTTCTTCCTGCGTGCGCTGCGGGCGGTGTGGACCGAGATCCGTGGTCCGAAGAAGGTCGAGGCGTCGCCGCGCACGGCCAAGAAGGCGGCCAAGAAGGCCGAGCGCAAGGCGGCGCCGGTGCAGCTCGCCATCGTGGAGCCCGCCACCCTGAAGGGCCGGGCCTACCCGCTCGGCGAGGAGCTCACCGTCGGGCGCGCGGCCGGCTGCCAGGTGACGCTGGACGACACCTACGCCTCCCAGCTCCACGCCCGGGTGTTCGCCCGCGAGGGCCAGCTGTTCGTGGAGGACCTCGGGTCCACCAACGGCACGTTCCTCAACAAGAAGAAGGTGCAGGGCCCGCAGCTGATGCGGCGCGGCGATCGCCTCCAGGTCGGCAACACGGTCATGGAGCTCGTGTGATGGGGGACCCGCGGTGACCACCTTGCGCGCCGGGAGCGCCACCCACGTCGGCCAGGTCCGGTCGGCCAACGAGGACGCCAAGCTCGTCGCCCCCGACCAAGACCTGTTCGGCGTGGCCGACGGCGTCGGCGGCCACCAGGGCGGCCAGGTCGCATCGTCGATGGCGGTGTCGATGGTCGCCGAGGCCGGCACCGGCCCGGACCTCGACGCCCTGAAGGACGCGGTGCGCGCCGCGAACCGGGCGATCTTCGAGCGGGCCGGCAACGACCGCGAGCTCCACGGCATGGGCACCACGTTCTGCGCGGTGCGGGTGGTCGACGGGCCCGAGGGCGACGAGATCGGCTGGGTCAACGTCGGCGACTCCCGGCTGTACCTGTACCGCGACGACCGCCTGATCCAGCTCAGCCAGGACCACAGCCTGGTCGAGGACCTCATGCGCGACGGCCTGCTCACCCCCGAGGAGGCGGCCAACCACCCGCAGCGCAACATCATCACGCGGGCGCTCGGGATCGACGTCGACGTCGCGGTCGACGGCGGCACCGTGCTGCCCTTCACCGGCGACCGCTTCCTGCTGTGCAGCGACGGCCTGTCGAACGAGGTCACCGAGGACCAGATCACCTCCGTGCTGCGCCGCCTCGCCGACCCCGACGACGCCGCCGACGAGCTGGTGCGCCTGGCCAACGAGGGCGGCGGGCGCGACAACATCACCGTCGTGCTGGTCGACGTCGAGGACGACGGCGGCCGGGCCGAGGCCGCGTCGGCAGCGCTCGCCGGGGAGGAGGGCACCGTCGAGTCGGCGCCGCCCGAGCCGGTCACCACGCGCGTGCCCGAGGAGCCCCGCAAGGCGCCCGAGCCCGAGCCCGAGGTGGTGTTCGCCGGGCGCCGGTCGAGCCTGCCCGAGGCCACCGACGACTACGGCGCCGAGCACGACGACCTGTTCGGCGGGCTCGACGAGGCTCGGTCCCGCCGGGTCACCTGGCGGGTCGTGGCCTTCGTGGTCCTCCTGCTCGCGGTCATCGGCGTCGCCCTCGGCGCGGTCTCGTGGTCCGCCCGCAACACCTACTTCGTGGCGTTCGAGGGCGATCAGGTCGCCGTCTACCAGGGCAAGCCGGGCGGGATCTTGTGGATCGACCCCGAGCTCACCGAGGTCACCAAGATCGACAAGGCCGATCTGCCCCAGGC
>CAZUYW010000052.1:0-12398 GCA_964624775.1 uncultured Iamiaceae bacterium | reverse complement strand
ACCACGACGGTCACGACCACCTCGACCACCGTCGCGGGCGCCGCCGTCACCACCACGGCCCCCGTCACCACCACCACGGCCCCGTGACGCTGCTCGGACGGTCCCGCCGACGGGCCGAGCTCGGCCTGATCCTGCTCGCCATCGCGGTCACGGGCAGCCTCTACACGCTGGCCAGCCTGGGCCGGAACGCCTCGGTGCCCGCCAACATCGGACCGTTCCTCGGGATCGTCGCCGCCCTGTTCGTGGGCGCGCACATCGCCGTGCGGCGCCTGGCCCCGAACGCCGACGGGCTGCTGCTGCCGCTCGCCGCCCTGCTGAACGGCGTCGGCTACGTGTTCATCGCCCGGCTGAACTCCGAGCTGGCGGACAACCAGGCCGTGTGGACCGCGGTCGGCATCGCCGCGTTCGTGGGGACGCTCATCGTGGTGCGCCGGGTGCGCGACCTCGAGCGGTATCGCTACACGTTCCTGTTCATCGGCCTGGTCCTGCTGGTCATGCCCCTCGTGCCCGGCGTCGGCCGCGTGATCAACGGCGCCCGCATCTGGGTGGCGCTCGGCCCCATCCGCTTCCAGCCGGGTGAGTTCGCCAAGATCGCCTTCGCCCTGTTCTTCGCCTCGTACCTGGTGGAGAAGCGCGAGCTGCTGAGCATGGCCACCTGGCCCCGCTTCCGGCCGGTGCTGCCCGACCTCAAGCACCTCGGCCCGGTGATCCTGGCCTGGGGCGTGGCGATCATGGTGATGACCGCCCAGAAGGACCTCGGCTCCTCGCTGCTGTTCTTCGCCTTGTTCATCGCCATGCTCTGGGTGGCCACGGGCCGGGCGGCGTACGTGTGGGGCGGTGCCGCCATGTTCGGGGTGGCCGCCTACGGCGCGTGGACGATGTTCGACCACGTCCAGGAGCGGGTCACGAACTGGATCAACCCGTGGGCCGATCCGCTCGACAAGGGCCTCCAGGTGATCCAGGCCTGGTACGCGCTGGCGTGGGGCGGGGTGACCGGCACCGGCATCGCGCTCGGTCGCCCGGATCGCATCCCGGTCGTCGAGAACGACTTCATCTTCGCGGCGGTGGGCGAGGAGCTCGGCCTGCTCGGCGGCACCGCGGTGCTCGTGGCCTACCTGCTCATCGTCGGCTCGGGCCTGCGCATCGCCATCCAGGCCGAGCACCCCTTCGAGAAGCTGCTCGCCGCGGGCCTCACCACGCTCGTGGGCCTCCAGTCGTTCGTGATCATCGCCGGCGTGATCCGGGTGCTGCCCCTCACCGGCGTGGTCCTGCCCTTCATCTCCTACGGCGGCTCGGCCCTCGTGGCCAACTACGTCCTGCTCGCCCTGCTGATCCGCATCTCCGACACCCAGCAGCGCGCCACCGGCGCCGCGGCGCGCCGGGCGGGTGTCGAGGCGGGGGTGGCCTGATGGACCGCCAGATCCGGCGCCTCGGCGTGTTCCTCATGGCCCTGTTCACGCTGCTGTTCGTGCAGCTGAACTACATCCAGGTCTTCAACGCGAAGTCGCTCAACACCAAGCCCGGCAACCGTCGGCCGATCGACCAGTCGTTCTCGCGGCCCCGCGGCACGGTGTCGACGGTCGACGGCGTGGTGCTCGCCCGCTCGGTCAAGAGCGGTGACCGCTACAAGTTCCAGCGGGAGTTCCCCGAGAAGGACCTGTACGCCGCGATCACCGGGTACTTCAACTACTCCTTCGGCGCCACGGGCCTCGAGTCCGCCTACAACGAGGAGCTGTCGGGCCGCACCGCGAGCCAGCAGGTCCGCTCGGTGGGGGACCTGTTCGCCAACAAGGACCGCACCGGCAACCTGAAGCTGAGCATCCGGTCCGACGTGCAGAAGGCCGCCCGCGACGCGCTCGGCCAGCGCAGGGGCACGGTCGTGGCGCTCAACCCCCAGACCGGCGAGGTGATCGCCCTCTGGAGCTACCCGAGCTATGACCCCAACCTCTTGTCGAGCCACGACATCGAGGCGGCCTCGAAGGCCAAGGCCCTCCTCGAGGCGGCCGACGGCAAGCCCCTCCTGCCCAAGGCCTACCGGGAGATCTACCCCCCGGGGTCGACGTTCAAGGTGGTCACCGGCTCGACGGGCGTGGAGTCCGGTGAGGTCACCCCGACCGAGCCCGTGTACCCCACGATCCGCGCCCTCGACCTGCCCCTCACCGACAAGGACCTGCCCAACTTCGGGGGCTCGGCGTGCGGCGGCACGCTGTTCCGGATCCTCGCCAAGTCGTGCAACACGTCGTTCGGCCAGATGGGCCTGGACCTCGGCGCCGACCGCATGATCAAGGGCGCCCAGGCGTTCGGCTTCAACAGCCGGCCGCCCTTCGACCTCCCGGCGGTCGCCTCGAAGTTCCCCACGGACTTCTACCGGAAGGACCCGCAGCTGGCGCAGGCCGCGATCGGCCAGAACGACGTGGCGGCCACGCCGCTGCAGATGGCGCTGGTGGCGGCCACCGTCGCCAACGACGGCGTCGCCATGGAGCCCCACCTGGTGAGCGAGATCCGCGACGGCGAGGGCGAGCTCATCTCCCAGCACCGGCCCACCCAGTGGAAGCGGGTCATGAGCCCGCAGTCGGCCGACATCATGCGCCAGGGCATGCGCGAGGTCGTGGCCAACGGCTCGGCCACCCGCCTCCAGATGGACGGGGTCGACATCGGCGCCAAGACCGGCACCGCCCAGTTCGGGCCGGCCGTGCCGCTCAAGTCCCACGCCTGGATCATCTGCTGGGCCGGCCCGCCCGGGCAGAAGCCCACGATCGCGGTCGCCGTCATCGTCGAGGGCCAGGACGGGGCCAGCGAGCAGACCGGCGGCCGGGTGGCCGCGCCCATCGCCAAGGCCGTCGTCGAGGCGGCGCTGAAGCCGGTGCCGGCCCCGCCCGCGAGCACCACCACGACCACGTCGTCCACCACCGCCCCCGGGACGGGCAACTGATGACCATCGACCGCTGCCCGCTCCGTCGCGGACCCGGCTTCTAGGCTGCGTCGGGATGTCGGATCGGGAACAGGTCGTCCTCAACGGCCGCTACGAGTTGCATCGGCGGGTGGGCCGCGGCGGGATGGCCGAGGTCTACCTGGCGCGCGACCGCATGCTCGACCGCCTCGTCGCCATCAAGATCCTGTTCCCCGAGTTCGCCACGGACCCCGCCTTCGTGGCCCGCTTCCGCCGTGAGGCCCAGCGCGCCGCCAACCTGAACCACCCCAACGTCGTCGGCGTCTACGACTGGGGCAAGGAGCGCGGGACCTACTACATCGTCATGGAGTACGTCGACGGTCGTTCCGTGTCGGACATGATCCGCAACGACGGCCCGCTCGACCCCGCCCAGGCTGCGGGCATCGCCGCCGAGGTGGCGAGCGCGCTCGGCTTCGCCCACCGCAACGGCGTCGTCCACCGCGACGTGAAGCCCGGCAACGTGCTCATCACCAGCACCGGCCAGGTGAAGGTGGCCGACTTCGGCATCGCCCAGGCCATGACCCCCGGGCCCGACGACAACCTGACCCGCACCGGGTCGGTGATGGGCACCGCCACCTACTTCTCGCCCGAGCAGGCCCAGGGCAAGCAGGTCGACCCGCGCAGCGACCTCTACTCGCTGGGCGTGGTGCTCTACGAGATGGTGGCGGGCACCCCGCCGTTCACCGCCGACAGCCCGGTCGCCATCGCCTACAAGCACGTCCAGGAGCCGGTGCCCCGGCTGCGCGACGCCGTGCCCACGGTGCCGGCCGACTACGAGGCGATCGTGGCCAAGGCCCTCGCCAAGGACCCGGCCCAGCGCTACCAGGACGCCGCCGCGCTGCGCGACGACCTCCTGCGCTTCCACGACGGCCGCCCTGTGCAGGCCCGTGGTGCGGTGGTGGCCCCGACGGGCCCGCCCACCCGCGAGACCGCCGTGGTCGCCGCGGCCCCGGTGGCGGCGGCGCCCGTCGAGGAGCCGGTGCACTCGGGTGGTCGGGGCAGCGGCTGGTTCTTCGCCGCGATCGTGGTGCTGCTGCTCGTGCTCGGCGGCCTCCTGTGGGCGTTCGGCAACCAGCTCGGGATCTTCGAGCAGCAGACCAAGCTGGCCACGGTCCCCGGGGTCGTGGGCAAGTCCGAGCAGGAGGCCACGTCGATCCTGGAGGACGCCGGCTTCAAGGTGCGCACCGTGCCCAAGGAGTCCACCGAGCCCCAGGGCACGGTCCTCACCCAGGACCCGACGGCGAACGAGCAGGCCGACGAGGGCTCGACCGTCGTGCTCACCGTGAGCGCCGGCGAGGGCACGGCCACCCTGCCCGATCTCACCGGCGCCACCGAGGCCGACGCCCGCGAGGCGCTGGCCAAGCTCGGGTTCACCAACGTGCGGGTGGAGTCCGAGGAGTCCGACAAGCCGGCCGGCCAGGTGCTGCGGGTCGACCCCGCTCCCGGCGACTACCCGAAGTCCCAGCAGATCACCCTGTTCGTGGCGATCGAGGCGACGACGACCACCACGACCGAGGCGCCGACCACCACCACCGAGGCGCCGACCACCACCACGACCACCACGACCGCGCCGCCCACCACGACGACCACCACCACCACGACGACGACCACCACGACGTCGACCACGGTGCCGACGTCGTCCTCCACCGTCCCCTGATCGGGCCGCCCCGGACCGGGGCGGGTGTGATCTTGGCGGGTGCGATCAGCGCAGGCGGTCGGCGCCCTCGCCCTCGAGGTCGGCGGCGAACACGGAACGTCCGAGGAGCGCACCCACGAGCGAGTAGGCCGGGCCGCGCACGACCTGGTCACCCGAACCCGCGCTGAGGTCCTGGTCGGTGGCCTCGAACCGCAGGCCCTGCGCACGGCCGCCGGCGAAGCGGCCTGCTCCCTTGCCCTCGACGAGGAAGGGGAGCACGACGGCGAGCGCCTCGGGCGCCGCGGACGGCACCCGCCCGACCGGCTGCAAGATGTCTGCGCCGTGCGCGAGCACGTCGGTGAGCGGCGCCTCGGGCCCGAACCCCGGCGGGGTGAACCGGTGCCCGGCGTTCGCCCGCAGCCCCTCGATGCACGCCGCGGGATCGAGCTTGGTGGCCGTGTCGCGGGCGATGCGATCGTTGGCGACGTCGAAGTTGCCCCGGGCCTTGAGCATCGCCACCGCGAAGGGCAGCAGCCCGACCCGGAACGGCACGTTCAGGTGCGCCGCCACCTGGTGGCAGGTCCACTTGTCGCACAGCGACGGCGTCGCCCACTCCTCGGGCGTCAGCGGCTCGAGGGCGTCGGCGAGCCGACGCCGCTCCGCTGCGATGAGCGAGAAGACGGCATCAGGTGATTGCGCAGGCTCCATCCCGCGCACGCTACGCGAGCCGTCCCACCCCTGCCTCCGGAACCACGAGCAGCTGTCGGGGACATCCCACCGCCGTGCGGAACCGTCCCCTAGCGGTACTTCGTGGGCCCTATGAATTCGGCGACTTGGGGCCCATCCCCCGTGGCCCTCCATGAGCCGTTCGATCTCGTCGGCGTTCGCGCCGCCGCGCTGCCGGGCGAGCTCAGAAGCGGTCAGGTTGTGCCACTGCGGGTGGGCCGGGTCGGTCGTGCGCCGCGACGGATCTGCACCGGCTTCGAGCAGCATGTCGACCAGCTCGGGTGAGAGGTGATCCGCAGCGGCCTGCAACGGAGTCCAACCGGCAACCTCTTCGTTTGGGTCCCATCCCAGGTCGAGCAGGAGTTGGGCCGTCCCCTGATGGCTATTGGACGCAGCCAAGTTCAAGGCCATCGGTTCGCGCCTGGCCCCGTTCTCGATGAGCACCTCGATGAGGTCGGTTCGTCCCCACTCCGCCGCCCACACGAGGATGGGCCCTCGCGGTGTCTGCTCATCGTCGGCTGAAAGGCCAGAGGCCAGCGCTGCCCGAAGGTCCGCCGCCGTGCCGTGTAGGACGAGCATCGTGGAGCCGTTCGGGTCCTGCGGGTTCGGCACCATCTTCAGGATGGTAGGACCGGACCCTGCCCCCCTGTCGCCGGTAGATGAACGGTGGAAACGATCACTTGGCGGTACATGGCTGAGCATCGAGGACTGAGGAAGTGACTTGAAGCTCGTTGTCCCCGCCGGCGGTCCAGGCATAGGCGCGCACCACCACACCTCGCAGCTTCCGGCGAACGTCCACCTCGCCGCTCTCGCCGGGTTTCGGATGCAGGTTGGCATCGTGAAGCACCCATCCCGATGCGGTCATCCGGCGCGCGAGGTCTCGAAGGCCCTCGTCAGCCTCCCCTCTGTTCCGGTACCGCCACAGCGCCGCGCCCTCTGGCTGTTCGACTCCGGCACCGCCTTCCCCGGGACGGCAGCCGATCTCCTCGGCGAGGTCCGGATGGCGCCCCAGCGGTTCAGCGGCCTCGAGCTGGTGCCGAAGCGTGCGCAGCGCTGCCATCGACTGGTTCAACATCACCTTGTCCGTCGTCCAAGACACCTGACGCCCCGAGTCGCCGGAGAACCAGTCGCTGCCGACCGCCACGGCGACACCCAGGAGGAGCAACGCGGCTCCCAGCCCGACGACGGCCGCGACCCGTGGCCTGGGCCCGGACATGGCCACAACATACTGGGCAGATGAAGAGGGGGCGGCTGCCTCCTAGGACCCGGAGCGTGGCTCCTGCCGCCGGATCGGTGCGCCCCGTTCGGGTGACATTGGCCGATGCTGGCCCGCGGGGCGGTCCCCTTACGACACTTTCAGGGCACCCCTCGAGCGGGCGCGGGTCAGCGCGACCCGTCAACCCGGAGGCTGATGGTGATGGTCTCCGATGCTTCTCTCATGCCTTGGCGGTACTTGAGATGGACGCCGGTCACGTGGACGCTCCCGTCGGTGAGGGGGACCACGGTTGCGATGATGGTGTCGTGGGGTCCGAGTTCCCCCAGGTCTTGGCCGTCGACCGGGATGACCTCCGAACAAAATTCGGACACGTCGCCCGCCCAGGCGCCGATGCCGTCTTGGTGGGGCTTGGCACGGCAGATGCTCACGGTCGTCGCCGCAGCCGCAGAGCCCTTCGTGAGGACCGGCCGAGCGGACTGCACGGTGACGTCTGGGAGCGGACCGGAGGTAACACCAAACGTGTACCGGACACCCGGCTTTCCGGGAGCGCTGGACCCGCTGGTTCCGACCGAGAACTTCGAGAACGCTTGGGGCTCCGTAGCGTTCCGGATAACGACCAGCAGTCCCCATGCCGTGGGGACCAGCAGGACCAGCGCGATGAGTAGGAGCGGCGACAAGGGACCACGCCCTTGACCGCGATCGCCCGGTCGTGGTCCATGTCCCGCGGCGGGCATGTCCGCCGACCCTGTGCCCTCGATCTCATCGATCACTGTCACGCCACGCTCCGATCCGCCTCGCTGCGTTCACCGTACAGGCCCCCCCAAACACCGCGCTGCCGCTGATGCCACGGCGTCGACGTTGACCGCGCTCAGCCTCGGGACGGGGTCGGCACCTGGCTCGAGCACGACGACGGGCCGACGGCCGATGGCGCACCCATCGGACGGTGGTAGTACACCGATGCTACTGTTGGTAGGATCTTGGTATGAAGGTGAGCGTCAGCCTCCCCGATGCCGATGTCGAGTACCTGGACGCCTACGCGCGGAGCCAGGGGCTCGACTCGCGCTCCGCCGCCTTGCAGAAGGCCGTGCGGCTCCTTCGGGCCAGCGAGCTGGGCGCCGCCTACGAAGACGCCTGGACCAGCTGGGCCGAGAGCGACGACGCGGACCTCTGGGCCGCGGCCTCGGCTGACGGCATCGCCTGATGCGCCGCGGTGAGATCCGGTGGGTCGATCTCGACCCCGTGCGGGGTGCTGAGTCGAACAAGCGTCGGCCCGGCGTGATCGTCAGCAACGACGGGGCCAACGCGACGGCCAACCGCCTTGGTCGAGGTGTCGTGACCGTCGTGCCGGTCTCCTCGAACACCGATCGGATCTATCCCTTCCAGGTCTTCCTCGCAGCCGACGCGACCGGCCTTCCCCGAGATTCGAAGGCCCTCGCCGAACAGGTCAGGTCCGTCGCCGTGGAGCGGATCGGTGAGCGCGTCGGGATCCTCACGACCACCGACCTCGCCCACCTCGACGAGGCGCTGCGGATCCACCTCGCGCTGTGAGCGCGACGGTCGTCCACGATCGGGCAGGGTACCGGCCATGGCCTCGGTGACCATCCAGGTGGCGACACCAGATGACTGGAGTGCCTGGCGCGATGTCCGGCTGGCTGCGCTTGCCGAGTCGCCTGACGCGTTCGCCTCGACGCTGGGCGATTGGGTGCACGCTGACGAGCAGCGATGGCGCGCCCGGCTCGAATCGGTGCCGTGCAACGTCCTCGCCTTCGAGGACGGTCGCCCTGTGGGGCAGGCGAGCGGCACCGAGCTCGACGCGGCGCGCCGCGTCGAGCTGATCTCCCTCTGGATGGCGCCCGATGCGCGCGGTGCTGGTACGGCGGATGCGCTCGTGGCCGCGGTCGTCGACCACGGGCGGTCGGTCGGCGCGGTCGCGGTGCAGTTGTCGGTTCGGGCCGCGAACGGCCGAGCGCTCGCCTTCTACCGAAAGGTTGGCTTCGCGCGCGTCGACGAACCCGCCGACGCACCCGACGAGCTCATGATGCGCCTCGACCTGTAGCGACGATCGATGCGTGCAGGTGCCGGGTCTGACTGATCGGGGCCTTGCTCAGCCCGGCGGGTACGGCTGGTCGGGCGGGTGCTGGTGGTGCTGGGGTGCGGGCGGCGGCGCGTACTGCGGCGGGGCCGGCATGTAGGGCTGCTGGTAGCCGGCGGGGGGCCACTGGGGCATCGGCTTGGGCGGCCCGGCCCAGAACGGGCGCAGGGCGACGCCGGTGGTGCGGATCGGGGGGCGGCCCTTCCAGAACCAGTAGACGCCGGTGACCAGCGATCCGAACGGCACGATGAACGACACGGCGATGCCGAGGAGCCACTGCGTCTTGACGTTGTCCCACCAGGGGCCGAACGCCGCGTCGTCGGTCTGGGAGACGCTGATGAGCGCGGCCACCGCGCAGATCAGTCCGGCGAACGACCCGAAGAAGAGCGCACCCCAGATCAGGAAGAACACGCCGAACCCAACGAACTCCACGCCGCGAGGCTAACGGGAAGCGCCACCGGGGCCGGTAGGTTCGACACCCGACCTGAGGAGGATGCGGTGGACCAGCAGGAACCGACCGACACGACCATGTCGATCGCCGAATCGGTGGCGGCGCTCAGCGGCACGCCCCACGTCCCGGTGACCTTTGAGCACTGCGATCACGTCGAGGGCCCCTTCTTCCACGGGACGAGGACCGCGTTCGCGGTCGGGGACCTGCTCGTGGCCGGGCAGGAGTCGAACTTCCAAGAGGGCCGGATCTCCAACAACGTGTACTTCACGGCCCTGCTCGAGCCGGCGGTCTGGGGAGCCGAGCTCGCCACCGCGCTCACCGGGAGCGAGGGACGGGGGCACATCTACGTCGTGGAGCCGACCGGCCCCTTCGAGGACGATCCCAACGTCACCGACAAGAAGTTCCCGGGCAACGTCACCCGCTCCTACCGCACCCCGCACCCGATGCGCGTCGTCCGCGAGGTGGAGGGCTGGGAGGGCCACCCGCCCGAGGTGCTCCAGGGCATGCTCGACAACCTCGCCAACCTGCGCGCCCAGGGCCTCGACGTCATCGAGGACTAACCGGTCAGGCCAGGCTGAGCGCCTGCTCGCGGAGGACCTCCGGGGCGAGGTCGGCGCCGTTCGGCCAGACCACGGTGCCGAGTTCTCGATCGACCGCGACCTGAGCGAAGTAGGCAACGTCGTCGAGCGGCGCGAGCATCGGACCGTTCGGCGGTGCGAGCCGGTCAGCAAGGTCGACGTCGCCGGTGAACCCATCGGCGAAGGTGAGCCGGAGGCGGTAACCACCGAGATGCTCGGCAGCGGTGATCTCATAGGGCGCAGTCATGGCAACGGGTCAATGCCAATCAGCGGTTCCCGGCGCTCGGCCGGGAACGTACTGACAGGGTGCGACAGCCAACTGATCTGGCTGGTCGTCGGCGCCAGGTCAGCTGAAGCAGGAGGTCACCGGCGGCACGGTGCTGACCGGCGACCGAGCCGACCTCGAGGCCCTGGCATCGCGCGCGGACCACGTCACCATCGAGGTGATCTGAGGGGGAGCGCCCTCAGGCGTGGTGCTCGACCTGCTCGAGGAAGTTGGCGACGAGGTCGTGGCCGCCGACCGTGAGGATCGACTCGGGGTGGAACTGCACGCCCTCGGTGGGGGCGTCGCGGTGGCGCAGGCCCATGACGAGGCCGTCGTCGGTCTCCGCGGTGATCTCCAGCACGTCGGGCACGGTCTCGCGGGCGACGACGAGCGAGTGGTAGCGGGTCGCCTCGAGGGGCTGGGGCAGGCCGGTGAACACGCCGGTGCCGGTGTGGCGGATCAGCGAGGTCTTGCCGTGCATGATCTCGGGTGCCCGCACCACCTTCCCGCCGAAGACCTGGCCCATGCACTGCAGGCCGAGGCACACGCCGAGGACCGGCCGCCGGCCGGTGAAGTGCAGGATCGCCTCGTTGGACAGGCCGGCGTCGTCGGGGTTGCCGGGCCCGGGGGAGATGAGCACGCCGTCGGGGTCGAGCTCGATCGCCTGCTCGATGGTGAGCGCGTCGTTGCGGTGCACGAGCGGCTCCGCCCCGAGCTCCCCCAGGTACTGGACGAGGTTGTAGACGAACGAGTCGTAGTTGTCGATCACGAGTACCCGGCGGCCCATCGCCCGCCACGGTAGCCGGGCACCCCATCTCGCCCCGAAGGCGTTGGGTAGCATCGCCGCCATGGCCGATGACGTCACCGACAACCCCGCCACCGACGACGAGGAGACCCCGGTGGTCGACGAGACCGTCGAGGAGGCCGCCGACGACGCGGCAACCGAGGACGAGGCGCCCGTCGCCGAGCCTGCGGCCGAGGCGAAGGCCGACGCCAAGGCCACCAAGGCGGCCAAGGCCGACACCGCGAAGGGCGGTTCGGCCACCGGCGCCACCGTCACCCGCAAGAAGGTCACCTCCAAGCGGGTCACCCCCAAGGGTGGTGCCCCCAAGTCGACGTCGGGGAACCCGGCCAAGCGCAACGCCGAGGAGGGCTTCGCCTCCAAGCGCGTGACCGCGCCGATCGACCACAAGTACGACATGCCCAGCCCCTGGTGGGTGCCCACGATCATGTGGGTCCTGCTCGCCGCCGGCGTGATCCTCATCATGTTGAACTACATGGGCACCTTCGGCGATCCGAGCAACCTGCGCCTGGTGCTCGGCCTCGGCCTGATCCTGGGCGGCATCGTCACCGCCACCCAGTACCGGTAGCGGCTGGCCCCGCAGGCCCCGACGCCCGCGCGCGGGGCCGTGTCGGGCCGGCAAATGCCCCGTTGCGGGGGAGTTACACGCATGTGACGCTCCCCAAGGTTGTCCACAGGGTGGGGAAATCGGGCATCGTCGTCCACACCCTGTCGAAAACCTGTCTGACCAGGGGCGATGCGATCGGACCGTGGCACCGCGATCCCCTGACCTGGGGTTATCTCACGAGTCGGCGCGGCCTACAGGTCCTCGATCGGGGTGATGAGCTCCATGTCCTCCATGCAGTGGCGCGGAGGCTCGGGCATCTCGTCGTTGGCCATGGTCATGCGCACCGTGGTGGAGCAGATCGGGCACTGGTACTCGAGGCGGACGCGGCGCAGCTCACCGGGATCGGGCGGGGCCGGCACGGGCCGGGCGAAGCCGCCGAGCACCTTGGCCCCGACCCGCAGGAGCACGAACGCGGCCGCCACCGCGACCGCGACCCGGAACCAGTCGCCGCCCTCCATCCCGTCGAAGAGGGCGAGCACGAGCGGGGAGGCCATCGGGTCAGCGTAGGGGGGGTCGCCCGGAGCGGGCGACCCGGGCCCGGACGCGACGATGCCCGGCCGGAGGAGGCCGGGCATCGACGTGACAGGAACTGCTGGCGATCACCCTAGGGGCTGCGCCGGCAGGAGGGGCATCGGCCCCGGGGGCTCAGCCCAGGCGCTCGATGATGGTGGCGTTGGCCATGCCCGCGCCCTCGCACATGGTCTGGAGGCCCCAGCGGCCGCCGGTGCGCTCGAGCTCGTTGAGCAGCGTGGCCATGAGCTTGGCGCCCGAGCAGCCGAGCGGGTGACCGAGGGCGATGGCGCCACCGTTCACGTTCACCTTGCTCATGTCGGGGTTGTGCTCCTTCTGCCACGCCAGCACCACCGAGGCGAAGGCCTCGTTGATCTCGACGAGATCGATCTCGTCGAGGGTGAGGCCGGCGCGCTGCAGCACCTGGGTGGTGGCCGGGATCGGGCCGGTGAGCATCTCGATCGGCGACACGCCGGTGACCGAGAAGGCGTGGAAGCGGGCCCGCGGGGTGAGTCCGAGCTCCTTGGCCTTGTCCTCGCTCATGATCAGCATGGCGGCGGCGCCG
>CAZUYW010000051.1:0-15537 GCA_964624775.1 uncultured Iamiaceae bacterium | reverse complement strand
AGCGGGGCCCCTCGGCGGGCTACGCCCGCGGTGGGTCGACCCATTGGGTCGTACCCGAGTTGTGCGGCCCGGGGTGGCCGGGGGAGAGGCGGCACGTCACGAGGACGTGCGTGGCCTCGGGGGGCGGCGGCGGCTGCCCGGGCCGCGGGCCGGTGAGGGCCAGCGGCCAGCGCCGCGAGGCCCCACAGGTGCCGCCGGTCATCGGGCCCACGCGACGAGCGCGAACCAGAGGCACACGACACCGGCGGCGGCGAACACGGCGGCAGCTCGTGTCACCGGTGCCCCTCGGCGTAGTCGCTGCCGATGTGCAGGTCGTCACCGATGAGGGTGTCAGCCTTGGTCGGCTTGGCCTCGCACGCGCAGAGGTGCTTGCCCTTGTGGCCGTCGGTCAGGTTGCAGGCGTGAGGGCCCCAGAACACGGCACAGGGCCCCTCGGGGGCCGTGGCCGGGGTGTCGGTGCCCGCGGCCTGCTCCTGGGCCGTCAGGGCGGCGTTTTCGGTCATTGGTCGTTCTCCTGTCGTGGTGGTGGTCAGAGCCCGGTACCGGCCGGACTCGGGGAGAGTCCGAGCGCGGCCCGGAACTCGGGCGGGGTGGGTTGGCCTTGGGCGTTGCACGCGAGCGCGACGCTGTAGGCCGTGAGTGTCCGCATGGCCTCGCGGACGACCTCGGGAACCTCAACCGCGCTGACGTGCAGGCGGTCAAGCTCGTAGATGACGGCGGGCAGGAGCGTCTGAAACCGTGTCGCGGCTCCGGCCATGGCGGCGTTACGGCTGATCGTCGGCACGGCCTGCCCCCTCTCCGGCGAGCCGGTCGGCCATGCGGTCGAGGATGCCTGCGAGCATCCCGCCCACGATGAGCGTCACGATGGCGGCGGCCGGGCGCGAGAGGCCGGTGCCGGGCGCTGAGTCCCACCCTGCACGAGCGCGGTCGGCGGCGGTCATGGCTTGGGCACCCATCCGAGGCGGGGCGTCACGTCGAACTCGGCCACGAGCATGAGGTGGTCCGAACCGACGTCGAGGGTGTAGGCCCGCACGAACCGGGCGCGGGCCGGGCCTGTCGTGTGGCGGTACCCCAGGAGGTTGACGCCCCGGCGGCGACGGCGGATGAGGATGCGGTCGATCTGCCCGTGGGGCGGGTGGGTGACGATGGGTCGCCCGGTCAGCATGTCAGCCGACGTCCAGTCGCGCCCGTTCACGGCGGCCCAGGTGCGCGAGCCCGGCCGCGCGTTGCCGTCCACGCCCACGACGGCGAGAGCTGCGCCCCATCGGTCGAGGTAGTCGAGACTGTCGGCCAGGATGCGGCGCGAGAGCCGGGCTCGCTTGTTGCCCCACGGCGGGAGCGCCCAACGCTGCCCGGCGTACAGGTGCAGGCTGGACGCGATGACGTGGCGGCCGGTGAGCCGGTCACGCAACCAAACGGTGTTCTGCCGCTTGGTCTTGCCGTGGTCGGGGCCGGTGCCCGGTCCGACGTCGGTAGCGGCCTGACGCACCGGTGAGTGTCGCGTGATGACGTCCCAGCGGGACGCGCGCCACGCGACGGGGGTCGCAGGCCCACCGGGCAGGGCGGGCCCGTAGAGGTCGAACCCGGCCCGCGCGAGGGCCCGCCGTATGTCGGCTTCCTCGGACATTTCGGCCAGCATCACGAGGTCGACCTCGTGCTGATCGAGCGCGGCCGTCAGTCGGCCGGGGTCGGCCGAGTGGCCGCCGCTCCCAACGTTGTTGTATGCCACCCGTAGGAGCGTCATTCGTCGGCCCCCCTCGCGGCAGTGACGAGCGCGGCCCCGAGGGCCACGCCGATGATGACGGCCACGACGACCGCGGTCAGGACGGCCGCGACGACAGGGGCCGCCTTGGGGTGGGAGAGGACCGACAACACGCGGCGCTGCGCGATGCTGGCGGCCAGGCCACGGCGGGGCTCAGCCGGGAGCACGGGCGCGCCCGCCGTGGCCTGGGTCTGACGGCGGCGGGGTCGCCTCACTGCTCGGCCCCCCTCGCCTGCTTGTTGGCGTGCTCCTGGGCGATGCCACGCGCGACGGCCCACACCTCGGGCATGAGCTCGACCATGCGATCACCGGGGCAGGACTTGGCCGGGTTGAACAGACGGTGCGGCTTGAAGTCGGCCCCGTCGTTGAGGTAACCGGCGATCATGTGGGCGGCCAGGAGCCGCGCGAGCGCGCGGCGGGCCGCGGGGCTGATCGGGTCCGAGGGCTGCCCGACGATGGCGAACCCGAGGGCCACATAGTTGAGGTCGTAGGAGAAACCGGGCACCCCGGCCTCATTGACGGTGTGCGTGCCCTTGGCGTCGATGGGCTGCCCGATGCCAACCTCGCCCGTGGCGGGGTCGATCATCCAGTTGTAGGACACGCCGGAGCCGAACCGGTCGAACCCGATCCGCTCGACCACCCGGAAGTTGGCGCACACGTCGCGGGTGCGCTGCGTGTCGGTGATGTGCATGACGGCCGTGTCGGTCGGCCTGGCGGGGATCTGGTGATGGGGCTTGGCGCGCCGACGGTAGGCGTAGACGTCGGGCACGGACCCGGCCTGAGCCCGGGCGAGCGGCCACGGGCCGGTAGCGGGCTGCGACCCCCAACGCTTGCGCGAGTGGACGGTGACGCCCAGGTGCCGGGCGATGGCGGCCACGCGGCCGGTCGGGGCCTTGGGGGGGGTGGTGGTGGTCATGCTGATCTGCTCCCTTACTCTCGCCCGCTTGTCAGGCGAGACGTTCACCATGCTAAACCATGGTTAGCCCGCTTCACAGGAGGGTGAGCCAGAAAAACGTCACGGACGTGCCCGCGGGAGCCACGGCGTTGGTGTCCGCGTTGCGCATCCGCCACGTGACGTCATTGGCAGTGTGTCCGAGCCGCCACGGCTGCCACGGCGAGGCCCCGTTCGTCGGCTGGGCGAATTGCCCGGTGGGGATGGCCCCGAGGTCGTGGGGCACGGTGACGTCACCGGTCGCGTTGGTGTTGCCGGTGAACACGCCCCAATCCGCGCCGCGCAGCAGCGACCCCAGGCCGTTGATCAGCACGCCCTCATCGGCCACCAGCTCGATCCGTTCGCGCTCCGATCCGGGCGAGTCACCCGACACGAGACTGATCGAGGGCTGACGACCCGCCGAGGACTCGGGGGCGGCCAAGGTGAGCGAGAACGTCGGCACGACGCCCGCCTCGCCAAGATAGATCTCGCCCGGGAGACTGTAGGGCGTTTTCAGCGGCCAGAATTGGATAACGGCCTTACTGAGTGAAGCTTGATAGATCTTGATGTAGGGGAACGCGTCGGCGGTTTGCAACACGGCACCGATAACCGTGTCGGCAACCAATTGCGACATGCGGCGGATTGGATTACGGAATGCCATTAGTTTGTCTCCACGTATTCAATTCGGGCGAGACATTCGCCCCCGGCCGGCCACTCAATAACAATAGGCGTTCCGATTGGCACAACATAGGGCACGGACGTCTCGTTTTCGTCAAACTCGCCGGAATAGGTGCCGGACACGAGCGTGTAAATCGAGGGCTCCCCGACATACACGTAAGCCTCGCCCTGGACGGTGCTCTGCACGGTGATCCGGTACACCAGCCAGAATTGCGGCTGCGGCGGGGTGAGCCGGGCGCGCGTCACCCCGTCAGGCTCGACCGTCGCTAGGACGGTCTGCGCCGACGGGGTGCCGTCGAGATAGTCGAGGAAGGACACGAGCTGCTCAGTCGTCGAACTCTGCGAACCACCCGAGGACGAACCCGGCCGTTCCGGCCTGGGCCCACACGTCACCATCGGCCAGGATTTCGAGGGTCTGCCCGGGCGGGATGAGCACGCCGCGAGACGCGACCGTGGCATCGGACCCGATGCGCACGAGGCCGCCGCCCGCGTCGGCCTGGACGACGACGCGACGGCGGGCCGGGTTGGCCTCAACGATCCGCACGGGCGCGGTCAGCATCGCATCGGTGCCGAGGGAGTCGGTCACGAACCGACGCGCCCGCATGGGGCGCGTGCGGATCGAGTCGCGGACGACGACGGGCAGAGCCGGGCCGGGGAGCGTGCCCGCCTCGGCGTTGAGGCCGGTGGTCATCTCGGCGGCCTCGGCGGCGGCTGAGCCGCCCTCGTGGAAGCGGTCAACGTCAACGGTGGTCATGTCGTGGCGAGTCATGGGGGCTCCCTCTCTTACTTGGCTGTGACGAGTTTAGCGGCCTGACCGGCCGCTGCCGCGGTGCCCTTGCCCGCAGACTTGGCGGTCGCGCCGACGACGGCCGCGCCGCCCTTGACGGCCGCCGAGGTGCCGCCGGTGGCGGCCATGAGGCCCAGCTCGACGCCGCCCTTGGCTGCGTTGGCGGCGCTCTGCGCGGTCTGCCCGGCGGCGCCGGACTTGGCGAGCATCCCGAGGCCCGCGAGCACGGCGACGGACCCGCCGACAACGAACGCGACGCGCAGCCAATTGTGGGGGTCGGCCATCCAGAGCCCGGCCTTGGCGAAGATCAGGACGCCCTGCCGGGCGACGTCGACCGGGGTTGCTGCCGCGCCCACGACGCCGGTGATGGCGTCGACCGCGAGCCCGGCAGGCCACGGCACGCCGCCGTCACCCTGGCCGGTGCTGCCGCCAGGGTTGGGGAGGTTGGCCCCGGCCCCGGTGGAGCCAGACACGCCGCCACCGGTGCGGAGGAACGTCTGCACGCCCTGCACGGCCCGCGTGTGCTGCGCACCGGCCGCGACCGGCCACGTGGCCCACTGTTTCCAGGTGGTGCCGTGCTGACTGATCCGGTAGGCGGCGGCGGCGGCGCTGGCGGGGTTGAATGCCTGGGCGTCGGACACCTCGGGGTGCCAGTGCGAGTTGATCTGCCACAGGCCGCGGTCGCGGGACCGGTAGCGGTCGGTGTTGACATTGACGGCCTGCGGGTTGCCGCCGGACTCGGCCAGGGCGACCGCCACGGCGTTGACGAGGCCCTTGCCGCGGAACCCTGCCCGGTGGGCGTGTCCGGCGATCTGCGCGGGGCTCAGGACGGTCACGGGGCGACCCGGCGGGCCGTGTCATAGGTGGCGGCCCAGGCGACGACGGCGACGAGCCCGACGAGCGCGACCTCGGGGGAGCCGGTCACCCCGGCCACCCCGAGGACGACCGCGCCCGCGATGATCGTTGCCTGATGCTGGGCGGCCCTGATGTGCCCGCGGTCGTCGACCTGGGCGCGGGTGTCGGCCACGGTGGGCAGAGCTGCGCCGTAGATGGCGGGCACGAGCCCGGCCGTGGCGATGGCAAGGGCGGCGGTCGATCGGTCAACGGCCATTGCTGATGCTCCTCTGCGGGCTGAGCCGGTGGCCGGTGTCGCGGGTGGTGACACGAGGGCCCCCGGGGATCGGGTTGCCGGGGGTGACGCGCGGCGGCTGCGTTGCGTCACGGCCGCCAGGCTTGGGCGGGTGCGGCGGGGGACCGATCCGGGCAATGGCCTCGGTGATGACCTCCTGCTGTACCCGCGTGAGGGTCTTGCGCGTGAAGTATCGCCCGAGAGCCGTCTCGACGAGCGCGGGCCGGTAGCCCTCGGCGGCGAGTACCCGCGCGGCCCGGGTGCGCCACTGCTTGTTTGTCTTGATCGGGCCGGGCGGGTCGGGGTCGGGGTCGGGGGTGTAGAGGTTGCCTGCGCCCTGATTGGTCGACGGCGACTCGGTGTAGCCGCCGGTCGAGTCCTGGGCCACTGAGTCATAGCCTGCCTGTTCACCGGCGGCGTAGGCGTCCGAGGCGAGCTGATCGTTGCCCGCCTGGCGGCGGATGACGACAGCGACGCCCACGCCGCCGACGATGGCGATGAGCCATGCCCCGAGGGGCAGGGGGCCGTACTTGCGAGACAGCGCCTCACCGACGTTCATCGGAACACCCGCCCTCGGGCCGGGGCGACCGTGGGCCGCTGCGACGCCTCGGCCTGCTCGGTCCAGGGCCGCGGGATGACGCGCGGCCGGGGGATGCGCACGGCCGGGGTAGCGGTCGCGGTCGCGGTGCTGGACGTGCGGCCCGCCGGTGACGGACGGCCACCGGACAACGCCGGATAGTCGCGGTTCTTGCGGGCCAGCGGCGCGGGCATGGGGCGCTTGTCGACCGGGCCCGGGTGCTGCGCGGCCCACTGATCGAACGGGGCGATGGTGTAGGCGCGACGGGTGACCGGGGTGCGGTCGTGCGGCTGCACGTCGGCACCGGTGAATCCCTGCCGGGCGCGAGCCGGGGGCCGCTCGTGGTGAACCTGGGCGGGGGTCAGTCGGTTGACGCGCTGGGCGTAGTCCAGGGCGTGCCCGATCTCGGTTCCGGCCCCACGGCGGGGGTCGGGCTCGCCGTCGTCGAGGTGCGCCTCGGCCCGGTGGTCGAGGGTCGCTTCGAGCGCCCGCTCGGGCGGGTACTCGGCGCGGGGGCCGGTGCCGCGGAACGCGCGCACCCGGTCATAGATGCCGGGGGCGTGAACGAACGCGATGGGGGCCACGTCGTCGACCTCGGCGGCGACCGCGGGGACCCGCGGGTCCATGTGGCGCTTGACGTTGATGGCGTCCATGGTCAGCGGCTCACTTCTTGCCCATGGCGGCGCGCACGGACCCGGCGAACGCGTCACCGAACGCACGGATGATCTTCGCGCTCTGCGGGTGGGACACGATGACGGTGACGAGGGCGACGGTCACGATGGCCCCGCCGATGCTGGCGATCTTGTCTGCGTTCACGGGTTTCTCTTTCTGGGTCGGGCCGCCGCGGGGGCGGGGGTTGTGAGTGATGTTACCGCGCTAATCGCTGGGCCGCCGTACACGAACACGGCCGACACGAGCATGAGCACGGCGAACGAGCCTGCGACCTCGGGGGCGAACATGTTGAGGGTCGCCAGGCCCAGGCCAGCGAAAGCGGTGCCGACCAGGATTCGCCCGGACGGCCCCTCGCCCTCGGCCAACGATGAGGCCGTGGCGACGACCGCGGTACCGGCGAGACACCCGACGATGAGCTGCTGTGATCGCAGCTCGGCGGGAATCGAGACAGCCATGTTAGGCCCCCTTGTGTGGGCGTCGGGCCGCCCACAGTGACGAGATGGGCGGCATGGGCACGCGGCGCACCTTCAGGCCGGTGCGGGGGGCCTCGATCACTTGGCCGCCGCCCGCATAGAGCTGCACGTGACCGGCGGTCGGGAAGATCAGGTCGCCAGGCTGGAAAGGCCCATCCTTGACGTTGGTCCCGATGGTCTGCTGGAAGGTGGTGGTCCGGGGGATCGAGACGCCCGCGGCCCGCCAGGCCGCCTGGGTGAGTCCGGAGCAATCCCACGCGTCGGGGCCCATCGCACCCCACTTGTACGGGTCGCCAATCTGCTTGGCGGCGAACGCGACCGCGCGGGCTCCGGCAGAGCCCGAGGTGTCGTCGAACACGCCGCCGCCGCCCCCGCCGCCGCCGCCGCCGCCGGTGCGGCGACGGCGACGACGGCGGGGGTTGCTGGCGGCCTCGCGGCGCGCGTCCTTGCCGATGGCGGCGAGTGCGGAGAGGCCCGCCAGGAGCCCGGTCACGTCGGCCTCGGTGCCGTCCGTGGGTTCGGGCTCACCCCTGAGCATCCGGCCAAGGCCCGCCCACACCCCGCCCTCGGGGTTGGTGATACCGGCCCATACGGCCGCTGATCCGCCGCCGAGGACGATAAGGGAGAGAACGAGATTCATGGCCGGTGAGCCCTACTGCTCGGGGGTGGCACGGCCGCGCGCGCGGTCGCGCTCGGCCAGGGCCTCGGTGATGGCCTCGGCGGCACCCTCGCGGATGCGCCGAGTCAGCACGCCGTTGGTCTGCTCCTGGATCGTCGCCAGGGCGCGGCGCTGCTGCCGCGACCTGACCTCGGTGTGTGCGCCCAGGCCCAGGAGCACGATGAGAGCCTGCACGAGCCCGTTGGGGTCGCTGCCGTCGTGCGCGAGCCACACGTACGCCCCGAGGACCGCGATGAACGCGACCAGGAGAGAGACGACGATGACCGGCTGCACCCGGCCATCGTTGCCGGTCGGGATGGTGGTCTGGTCGGTCACTTGGCCGCGCCACCCTTGCGCGCGGCGACGTAGCCGAGGACGCGCGGGACGACGACCGCGCCGACGACCAGGCCGACGACGAGGGACTTGGTGTCGAGTCCGAACATTGGGGGTACCTCTTTCGTGGTGGTGGTGGGGGGGTGGTTCTCCCCGCCCCATGGGGGCCGCCTGACCGGGGGGTCAGGCGGCCCCGCCTGGCGGGGGGTTGGGGGTCAGTCGCCCAGGCGAACGGTCACGCCGGAGAACCCGCGCCGGAGAGCGACGAGCACGGCGAGAGCGCCGAGGACGAGGACACCGGCCCAGCGGGCCGCGTCCATCTCGCGCACGTCGTCCATCACACGAACACCTCGCCATCGGGCGACACGTCGTTGATCAGGACGGTGAGCACGCCCGCCGCGCCGAACGTGCCCGCCACGTCGAGGCGGGTGTTCGGGCTCGTGGGCAGCCAGCCGTCGCGCATCTCGGCACCGGCCAGGCCGTCGAACTCGTGCGTGTAGTCCTCCACGAACACGCCGGTGTCGAGGCCGTCGGCCGCGTCGAGGGCGCTGTTCCAGAACTGCCCGCGGGCCTGCATGTCCTCGGCCCAGGTGGACGTCACGAGCGAGCGCAGCAGCCGGGTGTCCCAGGAAATGTCGAACTGGGGGGGGAAGTTGGCCGCGTTGCGGACGAGGGTGCCGTCACGGAACACGAAGATGAGGTTGCGGATGTAGTTGCCGACGCGGGGGATGCGGAACGTCTGGAATCCGGCCGCGGGGCTGTAGGTGGTCTTCGACCAGAACGACGTCGTGCCGTGGGCCGGGGGCTCGGTCGCCTGGAGCCGCCCAAGGGCGTCCTGCTCGGTCGGCTGGGTCCAGGCGTCGAGGAACGCGCGGACACGGACGGTCGGCAGGGTCGTCGGGTTGGTCGAGAACACGGCCGACGTCGCGGCGAACGTGTAGCGCAGCTTGAACGCCGAGGCGCTGTTCTGGTTGGCGAGAGAGCCGAGGCCGTCGCGGGGGCCGATCTCCACGGGGATGTAGAGCATGAACGAGAAGTTGCCCGTCGTCGGGGCGGCGTACTGCCGCGACCGCTTGGGGTTGTTCTTGCGGTAGCCGCCCCACTTGTCGACGAGGTACACCTCGTACCCATCGAACGGCCCGAACATCGGCTGACCGTTGACGTCCAGGATCTGGATGTCAGTGAGGGCCGTGAACGGGGCGTCGCCCTTGTAGACGGCCGCCGCGCCGGTGCCGCCGGTGGTGGTGACTTCGAGCCAGATGCCGCGCATGAAGCCATACGCGGGAATGTCGATGGGCGGGGCCTGGACGGCGGCGGCGCTGATGAGCTGCGAGCGGTCGTCGAACGCCTCGCGGTGCTCCTGGGCGGCCCGCACGAACGGGACGATGATGGTGGGAGCGACGTCGGTCTTGCCGTCGGGCTTGGCCGGGGCGGTCGCCACTGCGTTGACCATGGGGTGACTCACTTTCGGTTGGGGGGTGGTGGTGGTGTTTGTCGGGTGGTGTGTGGTCCTGGCGGGGGCCTAGTAGATGTAGGCCATCGCCTTTCCGACCGGCTTGTCTGCCCAACGCATCGAGAGGGTCCGCCAGAGGAACCCGAACAGGATGACGTAGGCCGCGACGGTCAGGAACTCCACGGGCGAGATATGCACGTGCATCGGGTTTCCCTTCACGGTTTCGGTGCCTTGGTCACAACCATCGCGCCCGTCACCAGATTGCAGTAGAGGACGTGATGCTGCGGCAAGGTCGCCACGGTTTCACGGATCAATCGAGAGTTTAGACCATTAAGGCCGCTGATCCGTTTGAGGTTGCGTTCGTCGTTGTCGCGCCAGAAAAACACGTGCTTCGGTTGGTCGTAGGCCAGGAGCGTGACGTGGGCCGGTCGCTGGGTACCGGCGAGCACCGACAGGCCGTTAGATCGGCCCTGGGTGTACCAAGTTTCGACGAGCCGAGAGCACCCGAGTTTCTTCTCGATGTACCAAAGCTCGTCGATAAAGAGGCACCAGCCGCCCTCTGCGAAAGCCTCACGCATGGCCGTCGCGATCTCGACGGCCTGGGCGGCCTCATCGTCGGGGCTGCGGTACTTGGGCCAGAGCACGACACGGCAGGCGCGTCCGAGGACGTTGGGCATCTGCGCCCACTTGCGGACGAGCCGCCATCCGCGGCGATGCACGAGAGCATCCATGGTCTTGTCTCGCGGCTTGGTGGCGAGCGCGAGCACGTACCGGCGATCCTCGATGATGGCGAGCGCGAGGGTGGTCTTGCCGGATTCGGTAGGCCCGATGAGGGTGACGTGTTCGCCTGCCCGCCATCGCCAGTGCTCCTGGCGGAACGTCTCCCACGAGACGCGGGGGATGGTCGTCGCTGGGCTACTGGACAAGCGACGGCCCCCCGTAGGTGTCGGGGCCCTCGGGGACGGCGACGCCCATCATGGCCGCGACGCCCGGGGGGATTGCGCCGTGGTTGGCGGCGATGCCGAGAGCCACCGGCATGAGGGCGACCGCCAGGCCGCCCCACACGCCCGCGGTCAGCATCTGTTCCAGGGCGCGGGCCACGGCGGGGTTGTCCTTGGCAACCTTGTCGAGCGCGGCGGCGATGTTGCCGGAGTGCTCGACGATGAGCTGCCCGTCGGCCTGTAGGGCGGGCTTGCCGGTCGCCACGCCCGACACCATGACGGCGGTACCGATGCCTGCGATGCTGCCCGCGAGGCGGGATTCCAGGCTCGCGCGACGGGGCGTCGGCTTGGCGGTCGACCGCTTGGGGGCCTGCTCGGCCTTGGCGGCCTTGGCGGCCTTGGCGGCCTCGGACGCGGCGCGGCGGCCCGCGCGGGTGGTGGGCCTGGACGACCGCTTGGGGGCCGTGTCGTTGTCGAGGTTCTGCTCGACCGGCATCGTCGGGCTCAGCATGTCGACGTCGGGCGCAGTGGTGTCGACGTCGGGGGTGGTGGTGGTGTCCATGGTTCTCTCTGCTCCCTTGGGTTGGTGGTGGTCTAGCCCTTGCGCTGCCTGCGGCGCTTGGACCAGTCGAACTCGCGGAAGTACCAATGCTCACGCGAGGGGGCCGTGTCGTTGTCGTTGTCGGGGTGGTGGTCGGGCGTCGGGTCGTCGTCGGGCATCGGCCCGACGGCCTCGGCCTCGGGCGGCAGCTCGACGGCCTCGGCCTCGGCCTCGGGCTCGACCGGGGGCGGGTCGTCGGGGGCGTCGATCTCGTCGGCCTCGGGCTCGGTCGCGGCGGCGACCGCGACGGCGGCGGCCTCGATGGCCTGATCGGCGGCGGCGTAGGCGTCGGGTGTCTCGGCCTCGATGGCGGCCTCCACGGCCTCGTTCGCGGCCTCCACGGCCTCCACGGCAGCATCCTCGGCGGCGGCGGGGGTGTCGGCCTCGATGGCATCGACGGCGGCCTCCACGGCCTCGCTGGCGGCCTCCACGGCCTCCACGGTCGCCTCACGCTGGGCGCGGATCATCTCGCGCAGAGTGGTTTCTTCCTCATCGGTCAGGGCCATGCGGCACGCTCCGGGGTTAGGGGGGTCAATCGGTCGGTGTCAGTGTAGGCCCGGGGGGCCGTGTGTCGCGCGACACGCGACACGCCGAAACCCTGTTTAGGGGCCTAACTACTGTGTTAGCGTGTCTCTCGACAGGCCAGGGGATGATGCCCCAGGCAAGCGAGAGAGGACTACACCGATGCTGACGCCGTACATGTGCAACGTCCACGGGGCCCACCTGTTCACGAACATCGGAGATGATGACGACTTCACCGGCGACCCGTGCCCGTTGTGCCCGCCCGACGAGCCCGGCGACCTCATCCCGGTCCGTTACGCCCAGGTGATCGCAGCCATGGGCGACGACACGATACGCGTCATGTTCGACGTGCTCCGGCAGCCGTTCGCCCGCTACGCGCTGCGCGTGATGACCGACCGGGCCCACGAGGCCGAACAGGCCCGCCAGATTGACGAGTACGCGGCCATGATCCAGTCGGCCGTGCTCTACGGCCCCCGGGTGACCGACCGTGCCCTGTAGCCCGGGGATGGCCCGGTGTAGGCGTGGGTGCCTGCACCGGGCCTTGGTGCGTGACTATCACGACGCCCGCGACGCCCGCGAGGCGTTGCGCGAGTGCGGCGAGGGAATGCAAATGGAGCCCGACGATTTCGACGCGGCGCACCCGCCGATCACGTTCCGGGCGTGGCTAGAGGGGGTGCGGTCATGGTGAGACGGTACGGCCCGCACCGGCCCGAGGACGCGCCCCAGGTGGGCCGGGTGCGTGACGTCGCCTGGAAGCGCTCGACCGTTGTCGAGGTGCCACTACACCCGGCCCTCGTGAAGCAACGGCGGCGCGTCAATGACATTGCTTGGCGCGAGGGGAGCACGAGACGTGATGACGAGAGCTGAGGTGTTGCTCGGGCTGCTGCTCGGGCTTGTGGGGGCCGCCCTGATTGCGGGGTGGTTGTGGTGACGTTTAGCGAACGTGACGGCGAGGCACCTAACACGTGCCCAGGCGACTCAACCGAGGGAGCAACGATGAACAAGCGACAGACGGCGGCGGTCGAGAGGGTGCGCCGACGGGCGGCCGACGTGAAGGCCACGCGGGGCGCTGAGCGGAAGGCCAGCAGTGCGTTACAGGCGGCCGTGGTGTCGGCCCGGAAGGCCGGTGTTCCGGTGGCCGTGGTCGCTGAGACGGCGGGGGTGTCGAAGGGCCGTGTTTCGCAGATTGCGGCCGATGACGACGACGACGGGCACGGCTCCCACGCTCAGAAAAAGGCTCTCGCGTCGGTGCGTGTCGCTGACGGCGACACGGTTCCGGTGGTGTCTGACACGGCGGTCGTGGTTCACCCGGGCCTAGTGAGTGTGCGGGAGCGGCGGCGGTACGCCCGCGCAACGATGTTCTATGACGTGGCCTCGGGGGCGGCCTGTATGGCCTCGGGGGCCATGGTGCCCGGGGCCGCGGGGGATGAGCCAGGGTCGCTCGCTGAGGTGTTGGCGGCCGTGTCGGCTGCTGAGCCCGAGGCGGTCGCGCGGGTCTACTTGACCGGGCCGCCGCCATGGTCAGCCGAGGGTGGCGCTACTCGCGCCGAGGCCGTGCGGGCGTGGGCCCTGTCGACGCCCGCGCCCGGGTGGTCGGCCTCTCCTGCCGGGCACTATCTGCACGAGCCCGACAAGCCTGTCTTGCGGTTCACGCACGCCAACGGGCACCGGGTGACGGTGCATCGGGCGGCGGCTTGGTGGGGCGAGACGTCGGCCTCGGTGGAGACGTGCGCGGCGGCCTGGCGGGGTCTAGAGCACGCGCTCGACCAGGTGCCCGCGTTCCGGGGCGCGGGCCTGGCGGACACGCCCGCGACGGCTGGGCGGGTGCTGTGGGCGAGGACTATCCCCGAGGGCGGCGGGTGGCCGGTGATGGGTGATGAGCTGCGCGCCCTGATCGCTGAGACGGCCGGGCAGGGACGGGTGGAGCTGCTGCCAGCGGCGCGGCCGACGGTGGAGCGGTTTACCTACCTTGACGGGCGGATGATGTACGCGGCCCTGACGTGGGGGATGCCGGTCGGTGAGCCGATCTACCACGGCCCCGATGCATCCCTGGGGCTCCTGTCTGCCCGCGGCCGGTGGCGGGTGACGGCGACGGTGCCGGACGGCTGGCGGCATGTCGGGCTGCTGATGGCACCGGCCGCGAGCCGGGCCGATGGTTGGCTATGGCCCCGCGAGCCCGGGCAGCGGTTCACTACTTGGGCCGATGGGTCTGAGGTGCTGATGGCTCAGCGTCACGGGTGGGGGATCGAGCTGCACCAGGGGTTCACGTGGCGCGAGGGGAAGCCACTCAACACGTGGCGAGACGCGCTCGTGAAGGTCTGGCAGGCCGCGACGGGCAGCCGTTCCGAGGCCGGGGCCCTGGCGGCCAAGGCCGTCCGGGCGATGATCCTCTATGCCATCGGGGCGTTTGCCTCGCGCGAGCACAACACGACGGGATCATGTCCGGCCGACCGGCCCGAGATGGTGCCCGAGGTGACGGTTCCGGGGTCGGTGCGGCGGGTCGGTGACTCGCTCGTGTGGGAGGTGCCTGGGCAGCAACGCATGTGGTCGGCCGCCAAGTCTCACCCCGAGTGGTCGGCCCTTGTGTGGGCCCGCGCTCGGGTCCGGGTGACTGAGGCGGCCCTCACGGTTCCGTTCGATCGCGTCGTTGGGTTTGCGACGGACGCGCTCTATCTCGACGGCGACCCGGGCCTACCGGACGACGGGCGGCCGGGCGCGTTCCGGGTGAAGGGACACACCGACGCGCCGATGGTTTGGCCCGCTAACCGGGCCGCGCTCTATGCTGCCAGGGACGATTCAGAGAGGAACCAGGGATGAGCGACCTACCGTCGGCGGCCTCGATTCAGGCCCTACGTGCGGCCGGTCTGACGTACGCCGATATTGGCCGGGCGGTCGGGCGGGATAAGTCACTGATCCGTCAGGTGGCGACCGGGGCCAAGCCTGGGGAGAACATGCGGGCCGCCCTGGCAGAGCTGCGGGACCGTCTCACGGCTGCACCGAATCCTCGCCAGGCGGCCCGTGAGTCCGCTCCGGTGCAGGTGGAGCGGCGCACCACTGCTAAGGGCTCCACGGCCCGCGTGCGTCGTCCTGTGACGGTTTCCGGGCGTGGGTGGCAGACGTCGACCGCCAGGCGGCAGGCCGCGAGTAGCGGCGGCCGGGGGATGGCCGGGCCGCTGCGCCAGGCCGCGAGGGCCGGTAAGTCGGTGGCCGTCACGGCGTCGTTCTCGACGTCGGTGACGGTAGCCAGGGCCTACGGCCGTCGGGGCGTCGCGGGCAGCGGCGGGACGGCCGAGATGAACCTCGGGACCGCCGCCGAGGTGCGCGAGGACATGGCCGACCGAGGCTATGGCCCGGATGAATTCTCGTGGTACGTCCTAGAGCTGCTGAGCGAGCGCGGCGATATCGCGCCCGACGTTGACGCGGCCGACCTCACCGGATTGGAGATGCGCGCATGGGACTGACGGGGGGGATGCCCTAGAACCGACAAGGCCCCCGGCCAAGGTAGACCGGGGGCCCTGAGGGGACGAGCGAGAGGCTCGCCCCCGAGGGTACACCAAGCGGCTGACTGTGCAAACGTCCGAGGCTCGGGCGTGTCGGGTCGAACTTGGTGCAACGGGTCCGTCAGGGTCCGCTACTGCCGGAGTGGTTGGCCGGTAAACCCGCGTTAGAGGCGGTTGCGGAGCGTGCCCATCGGGACTTACTGGCCTCGGTACCCGATGACAGCGCCGCCCACACGCGGGGGCGAGCGCGGGGCCTGGCACGTGCAGACGGGAAGTGTCGACGGCCTCGGGGCCGTGGGGTGGCGGCCGGAGCCCGTGCGGCCGTAGGACGTGCGGGGCCCCGCGGGAGGGAAGCTAGAGAGCCGGGAGTGTGGCCGCCGTGGGCGGGGGCCAGGGTACGTCCCGACGTCGCCAGGCAGGCCCGGCCGCCGCCGGGGTGCTCGCGGTGGCCCAGGCCCGAGGCAGCGTGTCGCGTTGACGTGGCGGGTGAGTGTGTGCTAAGGGCCGCAGGCCCGAGGCC
>CAZUYW010000050.1:0-15912 GCA_964624775.1 uncultured Iamiaceae bacterium | reverse complement strand
GCTGATCGCACGAGGTTCGTTCACGAGGCGGCATCGCCAGCTCCGCGGCAGCGGTGGGTCGTTCGCGAAACCGTGGAGACCTGAGCCGATCTCCGCAGGCCAGGCCACTGATCCCAGGTTGGGGCCGCTGCGATCCCACACCTGGAAGCGGGCCCTCTGCTACCCACGGCCTCCACGTGACCCGATCAGACAGGGTGGCGACCCTGACCGCCAAGCAACGTCGCCTCATCTACCTGCAGTACAGGAGTCTCTGGCTCTGGGTGTTCACTTGCGGACTCGTCGCGGTCGACGGTCCGCCGCTCAGCACGTTCACGGTGGGTGTGCTGATCACGCAACCGTTGGGAGGATGCCGCCTGGGTTGGCGGGAGAAGGTGATCGTGGTGGCAGCGTGTGTCGTCGGGGCCGCCGTCAACGTCGTCGTCGCCCCCTTTGTTGTCGCCGTCCGGCTCGCCGTGTTCGCTGCCCTGGGCGTCGCGTCGCGATGGCATCTCGCAGGCCGGAACTGTGCGACCGCCGCCATGCCAGAACGCGATCAGCCAGACTGCCGCCCCTGACCGCGACGTAAGGCCGATGCCGGTGAGTCACCTGTAGCCGGCTCGGTCCAGAGGGTCTGTTGTGGCCTGGCCGGGTGGGTAGGTCGGTCGGGAAGCTGGACCTGCATCGTCTGCTGGACGAGGGCCTGCCGGGATTCCCACGTCGAGCGGTAGAGCGCGAGGCGGTGCACATCGACTCGTCGGCCTTCTCGGACATGGTGACCACGGAAGCGGCCTTCAGGGGTGAGGTAACGGCCGACGGCGCTCCCGAACGCACCGAGGGCGACATCGTCGACATCGGCGTACAGCTTGAAGAACGGCCAAGAGGAGAACGCGAGGTGGATGAGCCCGATCAGTCCCTCGATGGCGAGACCGCGTCCTTTGGCGGTCGGGTCGGCCGCCACGGTGAGGAATCCGTGGCCGTCTCGGAGGTTCGGGTTGGTGAGCATGACGACGCCGATCTGGCGATCTGAGCGACGGGCGCGCACGATGTGGAGGGCAAGCGACGCCGGCTCGAGCTCGGCGAGGAGGGTGTCCTGGCCAGGGGTCGAGCCGTGCCACACGAACGGCGCTGAGTTGGCAGGGTCGGTGAGGACCCGGTGGATGAAGGCGCGGTCGTCCTCGGATGCAGCTGGGTGGAGCGCGGTGCGCCTCGTGGTCACATGATCCATCGAGCCTGCCCGCCGTCTCGTTGCGCGATGGGGTCGCCGTGGAGCCGTACCCGAGCGATGACGGCAACCGCGGCAGTGAGCACGATCAGCCCAAGGAATGTCGCCAGCGTCGCTGCAAGCAGCGCTCGCCCCGGAATCGGAACCTGTGCCGCTCGAGTCATCACCACCGCGAAGGTCGTGCCTGCAGCTGAGGCGATCGCGGCTGACACGGTGGCACACGTGGCGAACTGGAGGGTTTCGAGACGCCAGTGAACCGAGCGGGGGATTCCCAGAGCGATCAGCACCTGATGGTCGCCGATCGAGCGTCCGAACCGCTCGAGGGTGACCAGGCAGAGGGCGCACACGGCGGTCGATGCGGCGATGGCGAACCCTCCGAGCAGCCACCGCACGAGGACCGACTCCGCCGCGACGCTGGCCTCCACGCGCTCGTACACCTCGGGTGCATCGAGGGGCTCGACGGCGCGCCGCACGGCCTCAGCGAAGTCTCGCCGTGCTGGGCCGAGGGCGATCAGCATCGGTGCTCGGTCCGGATCCGGGGCTATCGCACCCAGCCGTAGCACCGCCTGGACGTTGGGGTCCGGTGACAGCTGCTGCCCGATGAGTGACCTGCCGTAAGCGGTCAGCTGACCGGAGGCGTCGCACATCTGGCCGGTCTCGCGCAGGGCTGCTGCGATCTCGGAGCAGGTGCTGTGGATCTGCCACGTCGTCTCATCGAACGGAACGAGGATGAGGTCGCTCGGCAGAGCATCGAGGGCCGGTCCCGTTTCCGCGTTGGTGGCGTACCGCACGGTCGCTGCCTGTACTCGACCGGGCTCTGCCGGTGGGTCGTCGTAGCGGACGGCTGCGATGTACCCGATGACCGAGAGCCCGATGGTCAGCGCTGCGCTGAGCGCGAGCAGCGGACGCATCGCCGAACGGGGATCGCGCTCCATGCGTCGGCCGGCCATCCAGGTGGTGAGCCCGGGGCCCTGTGCCATGGCTCGACCGACGGCGCCGGCCACCACCGGGAGCGCGAGTGGGAGACCGGCGATCACCAGCAGTCCGGCTGCCAGCATCCAGCGGATCTGCGTCTGGGCTGCGCCGGTTGCCATCGCTGCGAGCAGCGCGGCCAAGCCGACGCCCATCGGAGCGAGCTGCCACGACGCCTGGTGCCACGTGTTCGTCGACGGCCGGTTGGTGGCCATCCCCCGGCTTCGACGGGTGGCGATCAACGATCCGATGATCGCTGCGGAGCCCATCACGGCCAGCCCGGTAGCGGCGACCGCAGCCAGTCCCACCTCGAGGTCCCCTTCGAACACCTTCCGTCCCACGACGGGCACAGAACGCGCTGCCCGGCTCCAGGCGGTGTGTGCAGTGGCGCCGATGCACGCACCGACCGCGGCCAGCGCCCCGGCTTCGATGGACCCGATCGAAGCGATGCGCCGCCTTGGAACGCCTAGGCGCGCCAAGAGCTGGCATCGGTAGGTGTAGGCGTCGGACCGTATGCCGAGCGCCACCGACAGGAAGAACACACCGGGGCCGATCACGAAGACCAGCACAGCCACCAGGTACGGGAACCGCTCGACCTCTGCTCGATCCGCCGCTACCCCGAACCGGGCAACCGGCCAGCCGTCGGCGGCCGCGCCGGGACTGAGATACCCGTACGCGAGGAGTTCTTGCGGGCCAGCGAGCCCGCCAGGAGCGATCCTGCCTGCCCCCTGATAGCGCGTCGATCCGCGTGCCCGCAGCTCGCTCTCCAGAGCCGGTGAGACGAGGAACCGACGCTGTTCCAACTCCTGGAGATCCACGCCAGGCGGCGCGGGTTCGTCACTCGCCGGAGCGATCCACCGGACCGTGAACTGCCGTTCGCCGATCGCGTCGAAGCGATCCCTCACACGAGGCCCAGGGTCGCTCTCGATCTCCTGGTAGACCGGTTCTCGGGCTGCGCTCCGGCTGCTGCTGCGATCGAGCTCATGCCGGACCGACAGAGCCCCGAGCCAGCAGAACGTGACCATGCCAGCGGCGATCACCACCACGATCGCCCGAGCTCTCGACGATGCCTGCCGAGATCGCGCCAAGCCCCAGGCGACCGAGACGCTGGTCAGCAAGGTGCCATCTGGATGGGTCGGAGCGAACCGTCGCCGAGCTCGAACACCGCGTCGCACGTACGAGCCACCGCCGGATCGTGCGTCGCGACGAGCAGAGCGGCTCCCCGTGCGCGGGTCGTCGAGATCAACAGACCCGCAACGGCATCCGCGTTCGCCCGGTCCAACGATCCGGTCGGTTCATCCGCGATCACCACCGCTGGCTCGCCAGCAAGCGCGCGAGCAACGGCCACCCGTTGTCGCTCGCCACCCGACAGCGAGTCGGGCAGAGCATCTGCGCTGCCCTCCATCGAAACGGCGACGAGGGCATCGAAGGCCCGCTCGCCGGCCACCGCAGCCCCCAGCCCGCGGAACCGCAGAGGCAGTGCCACGTTCTCCAAGACCGTGAACTCCGGAAGGATCTCGCCGAACTGGAACACGACCCCGATGTGACCCAGCCGGAAGCGGGATCGTTCCGCCCCACCCATGGTGCCCAGAGCCTGGCCGTTGATCTCGATGATGCCCGTCGTGGCGGGCAAGATGCCCGCCACGACGTTCAGCAGCGTTGACTTGCCGGATCCAGACGGGCCCACGATCGCCACACTTCGTCCGCCATCGACCTCGAGGTCTACCGCAGTGAGTATGCGACGGCCGGGAACCTCGACGGTCAGTCCGCGGCACCGAAGTGTCGTCACGCCCCCGTGCCGACCCAGTTCCCGCAGTCATCGGGCCACGCAGGCTTCTCCTCGCAGGTCCGATGCTGGATGATGTCGCTCACCGTTCGAGCTGACGTTGCGCAGGCATTGCCTCCGCCGTCGCTGTCCACTGCGGCGCGCTGCTTGGTGGACCCGTTGCGCAGCTTGGCATCGCTGTGCACGGCCTTGCCGTCGGTCTCGACGTCGGTGCAGCCCCGGCCTGCGTCGGGAGACCGACGCCGGTGGCGAGGCTGAGCACTGCGAGCAGCGGCAGCAAGAAGCGGGAACGGAAGCGGGTGCGGTTCACGGTGTTCCTTGTGGTGTGGATGGTGCGGTGAGGTGGGGGAGGGAGAGGTCAGGCGGAGGTGCTCAGGCGGGTGCGCCGGGGCAGTTCGCGATGAACGACCAGAGCCAGTCGCGGTACGCGTCCTTCACGACCTGGGCGTCTGCGTCTTCGATGCGGAGGTGGATGCCGTCCGCGTGGATGAACTCCGGGTGGGCTGCCTGGAAGGCGGCGAAGTCGGCGACCTGACGGCGCTGCTCGCCCGCCGCGATCTGGCGGATCGCCTTCGAGGCGGCAGCGATCTGGGTGCGCTCGGAGGCAGAGGCGCCGGGCCCTGCCGCGGGGAGCACGAACGTGATGCAGGTGCGATCCGGGGCGGAGTTGACGAGCGAGCGGTAGGCGTCGGCGTCGGACTGGGTCCATCCGCCGTCGCGGGCATCGTTGGTGCCGAGCTCGATCACGAGGCGCTCGGGCACGTTCTGCGATGCGTACTTGCGCACTCCGGCGAGATGGTCCGCGACCGTCTGGCCCATGAACGCGTCGACCTTCACCGAGTAGCCCTCGGGGGCCGGCACGGCGAATCGGGCGTCGTTGTTCCACGCCGCGCTGGCCACGATCGAGTCGCCGACCACGTACACCGACTTGGGCTTGTTCGCGATCGGGTCGACGTTGCATCCGGCCGCCGTCATGGCGAGGCCAACGGCCAGGGCGGTTGCGATCAGCTTTCGCGTCACAGGGTTCTCCGATCCTCTGAAGGCGAACATGCGCTCACCTGGCTCCCCCTGTGGGTGGCGTGGCGGCCAGACCCGCAGGGAGGGCCAGATCAGGCGCCCTGGGTCCGGCGTCGACGGGCGCCGAGGACCAGGAACCCTCCAGCGAGGAGCGCCCCTCCGACGAGGGCCAAGGCCAGTCGTCGCCCTGGTACGACTTCGCCGCGCCGGCCATGCCTGGCGCGACCACGAAGGCCGCCGCGACGTAGGTGCCCAGCAGCATCTTGAGCGTGGTGGTTCGTTGCATCTGTGATCTCCTTCAACGAAGTGATTCGGTGATGGTCGACCACACCCCTCCAGAGGGCCGCCGTCGAGGAAGGTATGGGAGCGGGCGATACGTGTCAATGGGTGGGGCGGCGCCTGAACGCTCTTGGCCTGCCGGGCTCGTGGCTCGGACTGGTCTCGCTGCTACGGTCGGCTGCGTCGGTTCCACCCCGCCGGCTGCACATCGTTGGAAGCGTTGTAGGCAGGATCGGGGTGCCGGTGATGGCAGCGGAGCATGGGCCTGACGGTCGTGGTCGTCCGGGTGAGTCGGCGGCCCGGGCGGGGCTCCGCATGGTCCGGTTCCCTCGTGCGCATCACTTCAAGGGGGGCGTGGGGTGAGAGCTTGGTGAGCGCGACGCTGCTCGACCGGCTTCCTGGGGGTTGGGTGCTGTTCGACGACTGGACGACGCCCGGAGCGAACGACAACACGGACCATCTGCTGGTCGGTCCGGGTGGGGTGTTCCTCATCGACGCGAAGGCGTGGAGCGGTGAGGTCACCGTGACCGATGGCCGGCTCGTCGTGGTGCGTGGCGAGCGGTCGTACCCGTCGAACAAGCTCGGCGCGCTGGTCGGGCGGTCGAAGCGGTGGCGCGGCTTCATCGACTGTGGCTGGGTTGAGACGGTCGCCTGCTTCGTCGGCACGACGCTGCTGGACCCGGGCTCGGCGGAACCGACGGACCGCTTCGAGCACCGCCACGTGTACTGCGTGACGCTCGATGCGCTCGCGGAGTTCGTGCTTTCCCGGGGGCCACGGCTCAACGAAGCGGAGGTCGAGCGGATCGAGCAGCGGGTCATGGAACTCAGACCATTCGGATCGACCGTGGTGGCCCCTGAGGAAGGGGACACCTCAGGGCCAACGGTAAGCGCCGCCGGTCGCTGGAGGGTGGTCGCTTGGATCAGGGGCTTTCGTCTACGACGAGGTGAGTCTCCTGATACCGGGCGAGAGAGTGGATCAGGCGACTGATCGGAGGCAGGATCGCCCTCGACGATGGCGGCGGCAGATCGGCGTCAGGTCATGTTGTCCGTTGCATCAGCGCCATGAGGCCCGCGATCGCTGCGGTGGCGTCGTCTCTCGTCCAGGTGTAGTGGGTGTTGGGGCCTTCGGGGTGGGCGGCGACGCTGGTGAGGTGGTGGAGGGCGTCGGCGAGGGCGCCGTAGCGTTCGTCGACGGAGCGGTCGTTGCGGTCGGTTCGGCTGCGGGGTGCCTGGAGCTTGCGGGCCTCAAGGTGGTCGATGCCCTTGCGGACCGCCATCACGGCGTCTGCGTACCGTCCCGAACGTAGCGCTGCGTTCGCTACCTGTAGCTCCTGGTCGGCGCGTCGGTAGCCCTCGGATGAGTCGGCATCCGGCGCCAGGCAGAGGATCGTCACGTGGCGGTGGGTCTGGGCTTGGCCGAGCACCCGGATCCACTGATCGCTCGGGATGGTCCACTGCACCTGCTGCTGGCCGGCGAGGGGCAGGCCGTCGTTGGTCATCGCGGTGGCAGCAAGTTCGACGTGGAGCCGCAGGTCGTCGCCATCTCGTGCTGCTTCAAGGCCGGCGAGCGTGACCTGGTCGACCATGAGCGAGAGCTCAGCCCGTCGCTGCCGGTTCTCCGGGCCATGGGGAAAGTGAACCGCGGATCTGGCGACGGCCGTACCGAGGCGAAGCCACCCGGTCCGGGTCTGGTTGACGGTGATGGTGGCGCGCAGGTCCACGATGGCTTGTCCGAGCATCGCCCGGCTGTGGACCTCGCTCTCAAGTACGAGCTCCAGACCGGAGATGGCTCGGTGGCCGGACGCGTTGTCGAACGTGATCCAGACGAGCCCTCCGGATCCGAGCAGCAGCTCGTCGCTCAGCGGTCGGCTGGTCATGGCTGCCTCACCGAGAAGCGGCGGATCGCGGCGCGAGGCGCATCCATCGCCTGGCGGGCCTGAAGTGAATGGGCTGCGATGTGGCCGGGCCGGTTCCGGTCAGCTCGCAGCGGCCTCGCGTCGGGCGCGGTCCTGGACCCGTGCGAGGACGCGTCGTTGCCCGGCGGTGACGCGCACGCGCTGGGCGGCATCTGCCGCTGCTGCGCTGATGCGCTGGGCTCGCTCGGCGGGACTCTCCTCGTACGAGACGACGCTGCCGGTGGCGGTCTTGGTGATCTCGTGCTGGGTCATGTCTGGCACCTTACGAAGGGGGTGTGACATCGGAGCGCTCGTTCATGGTAGGTCATCGGCGTCAGGGATGACCTTCAAGACCACGCCGATCACATCCGCGAGGACGAACAGGTTGGACCTGCCCGGCCCGTTGTCGGAGAAGAACCCATCGTCCTTCTTGCCCAGGACCGTGAGCACCCCGAACGGGGTGGTGGCGTCTTCCATGATGGGGACCGCAGCGGCGACCCGGTGGTCCTTGAAGTAGCGGCGCTGGTCGTCGGTGAGGTCGTACTTGGCGTTGCACACCTCGGTGCCGGTGACCAGGATCATCCGTTCGTCTCGCCACGCCGTGCCGGTTGCGCCCTTGCCAGGAGCGAACACTCGTGGATCTGGGTCGTCGCGGAATTCGATGAGCGGCCAGATCGGGACGAGGGCGCCTTCTTGCTCGTCGAACACGTAGACCGTGAACTCGTACTGGTCGGGGATGCCCTTGGTCCCTGAGCGCAGCAGCGCTTCGATGATCTCGGCGTAGGCGATGCGTCGGAGGTTCTTCAGTTGGGCGCGACGGTCGTCGGACAACGCCTGGACGGCCTCGTCGCGCATCGTGGCCCCGATCACCGTTGCCACTGCGGCGACGCCCCACGCGAGCACCACAGCGGCACGGACCCATGGGTTCCAGTCCGTCAACCCGGGGAACACGGTGAACACGGTCGGTACCGCCAGCAGGGCGACCCCGACGCCGATCACACGTCCACGTGAGTAGTTCTTCCGGAGCCAGCCGAGTGGCCCCCGGTCAGCGCTGCTCACGGCTTGCCCAGGCGTAGAGGTCGTCTCGACTGTGGAACACCGGGATGTCGTTGGCCTCAGCGAACTCGACCTCGCGGTCAGCGCCCGTCGACGCACCGGGGAGTCGAAGCACCGCGTCACATCGGGCCAGGGTGGCGAGGTCGTAGGCGTACCAGAACTCAAGGTCCCGCGGCTTCACCAGATGCCACAGCAAGGTGAGGTGCGGGGCGATCGGCGTGACGATGCCGTCGTCGACGATGTCGTTCACCGTCGAGATCACCCTGTGAGTGTTCAGGACCGGGTCCGGCGAGGTGTAAGGGCCCGCCACATAGACCATCGGCCGATCAACGAACTCCCGCTCTCCCACCGTTGACATCACGAGGAAGGTAGACGTCCGCGCTGAGCCGGGTCGGGATACATGCATCAGAGCCGGCCGCTCCCGCCGGAAGCTGACTGCCGTGGCCCTACTGCGACCACTCATCATGCGGGGACGGTTCTGGTGTGAGGGGGTTGAAGGCGACGCCGGGATCGGGCCGTCGGTGGGTCGGTCCCATCTCGGTTGGTTCAGGCGTGAGCGGGGCCGGTGGGACGGCTGCGCGGTTGCGGTTCGTATTTAGGCAGATAGTTATCCTAGGATAAATATCCGATGCCGAAGCCGCCGCTGACAGATGAGGACCGCAGGATCGGGCGCGCTCTCGGAGCGGCGCTTGGTGCTCGGCGCGACGAGTTGGATGTCACGGCCGAACAGGTCGCGAACGATGCGGGCCTTCCGCTCGACACGCTTCGGCGTATCGAGCAGGGACGTGTCGCGAACCCCGGCCTGTTCACGGTTGCGGCGGTTGCTGAGCGGCTCGGGATCCACCTTGGGGACCTCGCGCGCGATGCCCGTGCCCAGGGGCGAGGGGCTAAGCCGTGATCCTCGCTCTGGCGCCGATCGCTGACCCGCACTGCGGTCGGCTGAGCGATGACCTGCTGCATTTCGAGGTGGGGAACGAACAGTGGGTGACCCGTTGGGGGCGCCACGACGCGTTCGGCAGCCCCGCCTACTGGGTAGGCCAGGCGGCGCGGGGCGCCTACGACGCCTCGGTCGGGCAGTTCGCCTCGGGCACCCTGGAATCCGAGGCGGCGTTCTGCCTTCTCGGCGGCTACGGCGTGTCCGCCGAGTCAGCGGCGGTTGCCCACCGGGCCGTCATGCCTCTCGTCGAGCGCGGCTCGGTCGACGCCGCGGAGTACGAGGCGGTCCTGGCGGCACCATCGGCGGAGACGGGTCGGCGTTATCGCTTCCCGCGCCAGCGAGCTCAGCGGATCGCCGAGGCAGTCCAGTTGTTCTCGACGGAGGTGCCTCCCGCCGATCCGCTGGCGTTGCGCGCATGGCTGCTGCGGATTCCTGGCATCGGGCCGAAGACTGCTGCGTGGATCGTCCGCAACCGAACTGGAAGCGACGAGGTAGCCATCATCGACATCTGGCTGATCCGGTCGATGACAGCCTGCGGAGTCTTCCCCGGTGGTTGGGACGTCCGCCGGCATTACGAACGGTTCGAGGCGGCGTTCCTCCAGTACGCCCGTCAGGGCCAGGTCCCTGCGTCAACGCTCGATCTGTGCATCTGGACCCAGGCGCGGATCGCGGGAGCGGCCCTGAACTTGACGGCGTAGGTTGACCCGACCGGCAAGCGAGCAGCAGGGAGTGGACCGTGGGTGGAAGCGGCGGCGGTGGTGGCGATTATCGAGGTGGCGGCGGCGGTGGTGGTGAGCCGCCGAAGCAGGACTGCGGGTCCCTGCGGTTCACGACGACGCTCGAACAGCCGATCGGCGTGCCGGAGCACCGGCGGGGCACCGTCCTTGAGCTTCTTCGGGCTCAAGACGATGGACGGCCGGTGATCGCAGCGGTCGACGACGACGGGACCGTGATCGGCACGGTGACCGACGAGCTCCCTGCGCTTCTGCGGTGCACAGGCGACGGCTGGGCGTTCGTCGCCGAGGTGATCACCGTGAACTACGGGGTGCACTCGGTCGTGGTCCGCGCCGCTGACCGGGTCGCGGTGACAGCGGTCGCATACACCGCCGCTGGCGGTCCGGCGTCGCTGGAACCCGTGGTGCTGGTCGACGCGGCGCCCGTCCCGGTCGATCTCGTCATCGGGACCGCCACCATGTCTCGCTCTGGCATCTGCGAGCTCCGGAGCCTTGTGCGTGCCAACGTTCCCTTCGTCGGGACCGTGGGTCCCGCCGGGGAGACGAGCATCGAGCAACCTGCCCGGTGATCACCGTCATCGGCGGTGTCTACGACGAGATCTGCCATGAGCCGCAGGTCCGCCGCACCTACGGATCAGGAGTCCGCGCCGCGGCCGTGCTCGGCGGCTGCATGGACCGACTCGTCACCATCGCCGACGAGTCCTCGCTGGAGCTAGTGCGCAGCGTGCTCGGTCCGTGCACCATCGAGGCGGCGCCCCGATCGCGTCCGGTCACGTTCTCTTACGACACCCCCGTGTCGCCGCCACGGCTGGACGCCCACGACGCTGATCGCAGGCTCACGATCCCAGCGGTGGAGACGGACGACGCCCTCATCTTCGGGATGGTGGAGGGCGCAGCGACCGTCCGGTGCCACCGAGCTGTGATCGACCCGCAGCACTCGATGTCTGCTGGCCAGATCGCGGAGCTCGTCACCGCAGATGAGCTGGTGGTGGTCGCCAACCGGCGTGAGGTTCTGTCGCTGGGCACCGGCACGGGCGTCGTCGAGGCCGCCGAATCGCTCCGCAGTAGACTCGGGGCGAGCGCCGTGGTGGTGAAGTGCGGGGCCCTGGGTGCGCTGGTCGTGACCGAGGATGGTGCCGTCGGGATTCCCGTTGCGGCGACTGAGGCAGTGTTCCCGATCGGGTCCGGCGATGTGTTCAGCGCAGCGCTCGCGAAGGCATGGTTCGACGGCGCCACGATCGTCGAAGCCGCCCACGCGGCGTCCCTTCGTACGGCTGGGTATTGCGCGACGCGGCAGCTCGGACCGGTGTCGATCACCGAGACCACCGAGGCTCTCCCCACCGCAGAGTCGGTGGAGAACCCTCCCCGGATCTATGTCGCAGCATCCTTCTCCAACCCTGAGCAGCGATGGGCGGCGAGGACCATCACCGCCGGCATCGAGGACCTCGGAGCCCGGGCCTTCTACCCGCTGCGCGATGTCGGACAGGTCACGAACCAGCGACAGACGGCTGCGGCCGATCTCGACGGTCTGGCCGAGTGCGACGCCGTCCTCCTCCTTGCTGACTCGGCGCGCAGCGGTCCCCACTTCGAGGCCGGCTGGGCGCAGCACCTCGACAAGCCCATCGTTGTCGTGTCCACCGACCCGGACCCGGGCCGCTACACGATGCTGCGCGGGACCGGTGCTGAGGTCGTCGACGACTGGTCCACTGCGGTGTACCGCGTCATATGGGCGGCAGTTCGAGACCGAAGCCGCCGAAGCGGGGATTCGTGAAGCGCATCCTGCTTCTGTCAGGCGGCCTCGACTCCTCGATGATCGCGGCGATCGAACGGCCTGACCTGACCCTGATGATCGACTACGGCCAACGCCCCGCCCAGGCCGAAGCCGCGGCCGCCGCTGCGATCGCCCGACACCTCGGCCTGCAACACGTCGCACTCAAGATCGACCTCTCGAGCATCGGGTCGGGTCTGCTGGTCGGCTCCCAGCAGAACTCCCCAGCGCCGACGCCAGAGTGGTTTCCGTTCCGGAACCAGTTCCTCGCAACAGCGGCCGCCGCATACGCAGTCAACAACGGGTTCGACGAAGTTCACCTCGGGACTGTCGCCGGCGATGGGGCCCGCCACGCTGACGGGACACCGGCCTTCGTTGCTGCCCTCGATGACGTCATGCGGCTCCAAGAGGGAGCGATCCGGGTCCGCGCACCACACATCGACTCCGATCCCACCGAGCTCCTCAGGCGCAGCGGTTTGCCCGAAGGCGTCGCTCGGTGGACGTTCTCGTGCCACACCGGCAACCTCGCCTGCGGTCAGTGCCCCGGCTGCAACCGACGGCGGGACCTGCTCGTCGGCACCTGGAACTGACCCAGGCTGAGACTTCGTCGCTCCGGGCCTCGCAGCTGCATGGCGGCACCAGGGGCGTTCGGAAGTGCCGTTCCGATAGCTGTGAACCCGTCATGGGTGTCCGAGGGGCGTCGCCATCGGCCGACGACGGGGCGAAGGCCGGGCCATGGCCGGGTGCCGATGCCGGGCTGCCCGGTCGAGTCGACCGACACGCTCAGCCCGGGTGCCGCTCAAGCTGTCTCGGTGGGGTCGGTCCAAGGCCCGCGTCCTACGTCGAGGATCCGTTGGGCTTGGGCGATGTCTTCGAGGCGCATGATCTCGGTGCCGCGCAGGATGCGGCTGATGCGGTGGTAGTTGATTCCGGCGGCGTTGGCGTAGCCGCGGACGCTCTTGAACTTGGCGATCGCGGCGGCGCGGATCTCGACGGCCCACAGGTGCTGGATCTGGGCGGCGGCGTGTTGGTCGTCGGTGCCGGGCACGACCGGCTTCCACGCGATGTTGCGGGCGCGGCCGAAGGCGTCGGGTTCGTTCGTGTAGATCCGCGGCGAGAACCGTGGCTTGGTCACCGGCACCTCAAGCGTTGTGCTCATGCAGAAAGTATGTGGCCTTTAGACCCATTAGCCACATGTAAGGGCGAAAGTAGCTGATCAGTGCAACTCGGTGAGCGCATGTCAACTAGTGATGGATGCGTTTCCCGCCACGATTGGCCCAGAAGCCGCCGAGAGCACCGGTCAGCGGACCCGTAGCCCCCGGGTGCTCGGTGGCGCGCCACCCACGGGCCGGTCGAGGCCGCAGCCCACCTGGGGCACGGTGCCTGAGGGAGTTCGGGCGATGCAGCAGCGGGTTGAGGCGTACACGCCGCAGATGCCGGCGGAGCACTGGGCGCAGATCGCTGGGTTCGTGCGGACCACCGTGCTCGCTGCCGGACCCCGGGTGCCGTACTCGACCAAGACGTTGCTGTCGACGGTGAGCTCCTTCGTGCTGTGGTGCTGGCAGGCGGCGTGTGTGCCGCTCACCCCGGCCGACGTGTTCACGCCGTCGCTCATCGAGGAGTGGGTTACGGCCGGGTGCCCGCCGTCGTGGGGGCTCCGTGGCCGGGCGTCGACCCGGTCGATGCTGCTGCGTGTCAGCGAAGCCCTCGCACCCGATGCTCCCGATGCGCCGCGGCGGCCGCTGCCGGCAACGGTCGGCAAGCCCCCGTACACGCCAGCGGAGGTGTTGGCGATCCGGGGGTGGGCCTCAGCGCAGACCACCCGGCGCAAGACCCTCGACGCCACGGCGATCTGCGCCTGTGGGCTCGGCGGCGGGTTGCGACGCGACGAGGTCGTGACGCTGCGGCCCGCCGATGTGATCGTCGACGACCTCGGTGTGGCTCTCTCGGTGTCTGGGCCTGACGCCCGGATCGTCGCGGTCACTGCCGACTGGGAGGATGAACTCGCTGCGGTCGCCCAGGCAGCGCTTGAGGACGGTGCGGACTGGCTGGTCACCCCTGGTCGGCGGTCGACGGATGGTCGTCTCGTTGCGAACCTGATCCGCAACTGCCACAAGGCCACACCACGCCCGGATCTCCAGCGGATGCGTTCCACTTGGATCGTCCGCCACCTCGCCGCCGGCACCCTTCCCGCTGCGCTCGTCCCGGCAGCCGGTGTCGACGGGCTGTTCTCCTTGGCCCGCTACCTCGTCCACGTCCCAGCCGTGGATCCAGCGGAGGCCCGCCGTCTGCTGCGACTCGTTGAGGAGGGCGAACGGCGGTGAGTCGTCGTCACCTGATCGGGCTCCCGAAGGAGTCGCCGCTACGACGAGCGGCGCGCATCGTCGACAGGTCCGGTGCCGTGGACCTGCTCGAGCGGTGGCGCAGCGAGGACCGTGCACGGGCTGGCAAGGGTCTGGGCGGTCGCCCGAAGCACGTCAGCGACCGAGCGGTCCTGGTCGCTTGGGTAGCGCTCGCGATCGACAAGAAGCCGATGATCGTGATCGACATGGCCGACCTGATCGCCACTGCGGACGCTGACACGCTGAACGAGCTCGGCGTCGTCCCAGGAGCGATCCGGCCGGACTGGTACTCGCGGGTGTGGCGCTCGCTGCACTCGGTGCTTGACCTCATCGACCCGCACCCGATCCGCCCTGAGCTCGGGGGCGATCGGCGTACCAAGATGACCAAGGTCGAGTTCGACGCCCTCCTTGCCAGGCGAGATCCTGAGGAGACGGCCCGCAAGGCTGAGCGTCTGCACGAGTTCACGAACGCTCTCATCGAGGCGTCGGTTCGAGAATGTCCGGAGGACCTCCTTGGCCGCTGGATGGGCAACGTGGTGGTCGACGGCACGCTGGTGCGTGCATGGGGGAAACACGGCACATCGAAGAAGTCGGACTGGGTTGCTTCCGAACCCGACGGCGGCTGGTACTGCCGCGACGGCGATCACTCGGACAAGCGGTCGAACGGCGACAGGGTCGCATGGGGATGGGACGCCACGGTCGTGTCGATGAGCCCCAACACCGGTGCAGACGAGGCCGATCATCCGCTCCTCGGGCTGGGTCTCGGGCTGGCCAGGCCGGGGCATCGACCCGGCCAGATCGCCGTAAAGGTGTACGCCAGCATCGCCAGCCGAGGGCATCCCACCGACCTCGGCATCGGCGACGGGATCTACCTCGGAGGCTCCAAGCCCGAGCACTATCACCTCCCGGCCCGCTCGGTCGGTTACGGACTCATCGGCGAGTACCGCGCCGGAACTCCGGCGGTCACCGTCGCCGAGCAGGGCGCCATCCAGGTCGACGGCTCCTGGTACTGCCCGTCGATGCCCACCGACCTCATCAACGCCTCGGTTGACAAGCGCAACGGCAAGATCGACGAGAAGACCTGGCGGGCCCGGATCGACCGCCGCACCGCCTACATGGTCCGACCGAACGGCAGGATCGAGCCCGACGGCTACCAGCGCTTCCGGTGCCCCGCCTCGGGACCCTCCGCAACCGTGGCGTGCCCACTCAAGGGAGAACCCGCCAGGGCGGGCCTCACCGCTGTCACCATCACTCCCAAGCACCCCGACAAGGTGTGCACCCAGAAGTCCATCACGATCGGCCCGTCGCCAGGAGCGAAGTGGCGCCAAGACATCCAGTACGGCACCGAAGCGTGGCGGCGCGAGATGGGCCGACGCAACGAAGCGGAGCACTTCAACGCCGACCTCAAGAGCGCCATCCAAGGTGCCCTCGACTCGGCCGGTCGACGACAGGTCAAGGGCCGTACCGCTGCGACCGTGTTCACGGCCATCACGATCGTGGCCGAGAACGTTCGACGCATCGACGTCTTCGTGGCGATCCAGGCCAAGCCCAAGGCGTCCAAGCCCCGATCGAAGCGCCGCCGTGACCGCCCCGGAAGCTGGGGCGAGGAGTCGCCGCTGCGGCGCAAGCAACCCGGACCCGCCCCGCCTGCCGCAGCCTGACCCAACGACTCCTGAAGCCGCCCGCCTGGGCGGCTTCAGCGCGCCCGAACGGCTACTCCCGACACCTCGGTGGCGCGCCGGCGGGCCGCTACGCGCCCATTCCAGCCCAGCCGCCCGCCGCCTACCGGAATCGAAGCGGCCCGTAGCGCCGTAGCGCTACCCGTCCCCCGGTTTCGCGATCGAGACGTGCTCAGTTTCGCGAACGACCCGCGGTCGCGTCAGCAGGTCTTGATGAACACCTGGACGGTCCAGGTCTTGTTGCCG
>CAZUYW010000049.1:0-16441 GCA_964624775.1 uncultured Iamiaceae bacterium | reverse complement strand
GCCCTGGGGTCGGCCCGGACGCGGCGGACGCCGGGGGCCGGAACGTGGTTCGTCGGGGGTGGTCATGTGGGGCCTCGTCGCAGCTCGCCCGTCGGTCCCCGCCACTGCGGAGCCACCTCAGGGTAGGGACTGGACCCGATCGGCGGGGGTACCCCTGGGGAGGGCGCGACGGGGGCGCGGGCCGTGCGGTCCCGCGCCCCCGTCCACCACCGGTCAGGCCCGGTTGTAGTACTCGTTCGAGGCGACGATGGCCTCGACCAGCTTCAGCTCGGTCACGCCCTTCTGGAGCTGGGAGACCCAGTAGCCGGTCTCGGCATCGGGGGGCGTGCGGCGCAGGTAGTGCTCGTAGATGCCGGCGACGGTGACCGTGTCACCGGCCTCCGACGCGAGGAGCGCGGCACCGATCGACGCGCGGCTCGTGCCGCCGTTGATCTTGGCCACCACGGCGTTGATCTCGGGCGTCGTGGCCGGGCGGCGCAGCACCTGCTGGTAGAGCGCGGCGGCGAAGCCCTGGCTCGTGCCGCCGGCTCGGGTCAGGTACTCCGAGGACCCGATGACGAGGGAGCGGATCTGGTCGGGGTTGGCGCCCTTCAGGAGCCGGCCGGACCAGTACGAGATCCCCGCGCTGTCGGCCTTGCGGTTGAGGAACGTCTTGTAGATGTCGTTGATGACCGTGCGCCGGTACTCGGGCGTGGTCTGGTAGGTCCGGATGATCTTGACCCGGCTCTCGCCCTTGTCGAGGCGGCCCAGCCAGTACGCCTTGCCGCCGGACTCGGCCGTCCGGTTCAGCAGATCGAGGTACACCCGGCACACGTAGCGGGCGTTGCGCGAGTCGGCCGGCGTGCAGCCGGGCAGCACGGGGTCGCCCACCGTGATCGACACGGTGCCGGTCTCCACGCCGCCGAAGCCGTCCTGGACGATGAAGGAGAACGAGTCGGCGCCGTTGGTGTTGTTCGCCGTGTAGAAGACGTTGCAGCCCGAGCCGCTGACCTTGCCGAGCGTGGTGTTGCCGAGCGTGGGGCTGCACGACAGGGCGACGCCCTCGCCGGGATCGGGATCGGTCCCGCCCAGCGTGAGGGCGACGCGCTCGTTGCGGCCGATGGTGATCGTCTGGTCGGTCGCCGTGGGGGCCCGGTTGGTGATGTTGAACACGACGGTCGCGTTGGGGCTCTCCGCCGCGTTGTCGTCGCGGACGCGGAAGGCGAAGGAGTCGGTGCCGGTGGTGCGGGCGGCCGCCGTGTAGGTCCGGGAGCAGCCCGAGCCGCCGAGCACGCCCTTGCCCTGGGTGGTGGTCGCGGGGACCACGCACACGAGCGGGTCACCGTCGGGGTCGGTGCCGGTCAGGGCCACCGGGGTGGCCTCGCCCTTGTGGGCGGTGAGCACCATCGGCTGGGCCTGGGGCGGGCTGTTCGAGGTGTTGAGCTGCAGCTCCCAGCCGCCGTTGATGTTGCCCTTGTCGTCGTTGGCATCATCGACCACGTAGAGCTTCCACGCGCCGTTCGGGTTCTTGCCGTTGAAGGTCGACAGGTTGAGCGCAGGGTAGCTGTCGCCGACGCCGGGCCAGCTGTCGCCCTGGTGGCCGAGCGCGTCGTTGTCGGACGGGCGCACGCAGATGTCAGCGCCCGAGGGCATCGAGTTGGCGAAGTCCGGGCAGGCGTCGTCGAAGGTGATCGAGTCCTTCTTGAGGTCCGTGCAGCCGGTGAACTCGATCGCCGGTGCGCCGTTGTCCGACATCAGCGTGGTCTTGGTGCCGTCGGGCCCCACGAGGAGGATGTCGAAGTCCTTCGTGCAGGTGTGGTCCACGTTGCGGAGCACGACCTTCATGCCCAGCAGGCTCGTGCCCAGCCCGCTCACGTTGATCGTCGAGGGGTACGGGTTCGCCGACCCGGTCGACGGCCCGATGATCGCCGTCGTGTTCTTCACGGTGGCGGTGCTGGCCGCCGCCGCCGGCCGGGCACCGACGAGGGCCACCGAGGTGGCCAGCAGTGCCAGGGCGACGGTGCGCACCACCGTCGTCGTCCGCCGCGATCGCCGTGCTGCACGATCCATGGTCCACCCCGTTCGTCGGGGACCGGCCCTCCCGGTCGATCCACTCCCGCGATCGTGCTCCCCGGGCACCGACCGGGACAAACCGGACGGGTGTGGTCAGCCGAGCAGGCGCTGGGCGGCGATCTGGTCGATCAGGCGGGACTCGCCGAGCCCGCCGCGCAGCTGCGCCGTCACCGCCGTCACCTCGGGCTCGGACGGCTCCCGGCCCCACCAGTAGGCGAGCTCCCGACGCACCAGGCCGCGGTCGGCGTCGGGCCGGGCGAGCACGGCACGGGCGGCTGAACCGCGCGACGCGCCGCCGGCGAGCAACCCGGCCACCTGCGCCCGCACGCTCTCGTCGCGCGCGACCCCGAGCTCGCGCTGGGCCAGCTGATCCGCGAGGTCCATGCCGGTCGGCGCGAACCGGGTGCGGAACTCGTTGGAACCGTAGAGGCCGGCCCGGAGCAGGTCGGGATCGGTGCCCCCGCCGAGGCGGTCGGCCCAGTAGGCCTGCCCGGCAGGGTCGGGGGCACGGTCGAGGACGCGGCGGTACTCGCGGTCGACCCAGCGGCGCCGGGCCGGCAGCGTCGCCCGGATGGTGCGCGCGGTGGCGAGGCGTTCGGCGGTGGTGTCGGCGTGGGAGGTCCAGTGCGCGAAGCCGCTCGGATCGACGGGCCGGCCGAGGGCATCGATGTAGAGGCCCGACACGAAGCGCTCGTTCGCCGGCTCGACGCACCCTGCCTCACCCGACGCGGGACGCCCGCTCACCACGGCCACGAACTGGTCGCCCCGCTCCTCGAGCTTGATGGATCGCCCTTCGGGCACCTGGGTGACCGCGAGGGTGGGCCGCACCTCGTTGCCGGGCAGCCAGGTGCGGTGCTTCCAGCGCATGAGCATCCAGCGCTCGCCGGTGCAGGGCTGGGAGTACGGGTTGACCTCGATGCGCCCGCCCTCGTACTGCGGCTGGTACGTGCCCTGCACGTCGAACCAGCGGGGACCGCCCGATCGCGTGGTCGCGGTCGGCACCACGAGGGTGCTGCCCTGGTTGGTCTGCAGATCGCCGAGGACCACGGGGCCCGACGACACCGGGGGCTCGAGGCGGGTGGTGCCGAGCTCGAGGCGGAAGTCGTACGGCGGTGGTGCCGAGAACCGCTCGCCGTCGGCGGCGACGGTGACGGGGTCCGAGCCGAGCAGCTCGATCGGGTGCTGGACGGTGGTCGAGCTCCAGAAGGTGGCGCGGCCGGCGATCTGGAGGTGACCGTTCACGAAGAGGCCGGCGCTCGGCGCGTCGCCGGGGTACGCCGAGCTGTCCCGCATGATGAGCGTCCCGGTGACCGTGGTGGCGCCGAGAATGGCCGCGTCGCGGAGGTCGAGCGTTCCCTGGACCAGGAGGTTCGACGCCCTGAGGAAGGCCAGCTGCGATGGGTCGCTCCCGGTGACCGTGAGCTCGCCGTCGTCCTGGATCTCGAGACCGGCGAGGTCGACCGAGTGGTCGAGGGTCACCCCGGGGAGGTCGATGCACGCCCGATCGCTGCTCGTCGGGAGTCGGTTGACCGATGACGCGTCGGTCCAGTTGGCCGGATCGTCCCAGGACCCGGTGGTGCCGCCTCCGGTGAAGGTGATCGTCGTGAACTGGACCGTGGTGTCCGGACAGGGATCGGTGCTCGACGCCGATGCCTGCATCGGGACCAACCCGCAGGCGACCACCACGCCGATCACGGCCGCCAGCCATCCGATGCGCTGCTTCATCCCCGAAACCTCCACCGTCACGTGCGGTCCAGGGTAGGCAGCCGGGCGGCGGATCGTCAGGCGGCGGGCGTGGCCTCGACGAAGATGGCGCCCGTGTCGTCGGCGTCGACGGTCACCGATCCGCCGTCGGCCACGGTGCCCTCGAGGAGCAGGACCGCCAGGCGGTCGCCGATCTCGCGCTGGATGACCCGCTTGAGCGGCCGGGCGCCGAAGGCGGGGTCGAACCCCTCCCGTGCGATGGCCGCCTCGGCCTCGGGCGTCACGGTGAGCGTGATGCGCCGCTGGGCGAGGCGCTCGCGCAGCCCGGCGAGCTGGATGTCGACGATGTGGGACAGGTCGGCCTCGGTGAGGCTCCGGAACCGCACGATCTCGTCGATGCGGTTCACGAACTCGGGCTTGAACAGCGTGAGCGGATCACCTGGCAGGTTCGACGTCATGATCAGCACGACGTTGGTGAAGTCGACCGTGCGGCCCTGCCCGTCGGTCAGGCGGCCGTCGTCGAGCACCTGCAGGAGGATGTTGAACACGTCCGGGTGGGCCTTCTCGATCTCGTCGAGGAGGATGACGGCGTAGGGGCGGCGGCGCACGGCCTCGGTGAGCTGGCCGCCCTGGTCGTAGCCGACGTAGCCGGGGGGCGCGCCGACGAGGCGGGACACGGCGTGCTTCTCCATGTACTCGCTCATGTCGATGCGGACCATGGCCTTCTCGTCGTCGAACAAGAAGTCGGCGAGGGTGCGGGCGAGCTCGGTCTTGCCGACGCCGGTGGGGCCGAGGAACAGGAACGAGCCGATCGGCCGGTTCGGGTCCGACAGGCCCGCCCGGCTGCGGCGGATGGCGTTGGCCACCGCCACCACGGCCTCGTCCTGGCCGACGACCCGCTCGTGCAGGACGTCTTCCATGCGGACGAGCTTGGCCATCTCGCCCTCCATGAGGCGGGTGACGGGCACACCGGTCCACGTGGACACGACCTCGGCCACGTCCTCCTCGTCGACCTCCTCCTTCAGCATCTGCTGGGTGCCCTGGAGCTCGGCCAGGCGGGAGGTGGCGATCTCGACCTGGCGCTCCAGCTCGGGGATCTGCCCGTAGCGGATCTCGGCGGCCTTCTCGAGGTCGGGCTCGCGCTCCAGCTCGGAGCGCTTGGCCTCGAGCTGCTCCTTGAGCTCGCGGATGTGGGTGATCGCGTCCTTCTCGCCCTGCCAGTGGGCCTTCATGGACATCGACTGCTCCTGGAGGTCCGCGAGCTCCTTGTCGAGCGTGGCGAGCCGGTCCTTCGACGCGGCGTCCTCCTCCTTGGCGAGCGCGACCCGCTCGATCTCGAGCTGGCGGATGCGCCGCTCGACGACGTCGATCTCGGTGGGGAGCGAGTCGATCTCGATGCGCAGCTTCGAGGCGGCCTCGTCGACGAGGTCGATCGCCTTGTCGGGCAGGAAGCGCCCGGTGATGTAGCGGTCCGACAGCACGGCGGCGGCGACGAGCGCGGCGTCCTGGATGCGCACGCCGTGGTGGACCTCGTAGCGCTCCTTGAGGCCGCGCAGGATGGCGATGGAGTCCTCGACGGTGGGCTGGCCGACGTAGACCTGCTGGAAGCGCCGCTCGAGCGCGGCATCGCTCTCGATGAACTTGCGGTACTCCTCGAGCGTGGTGGCACCGATCAGGCGCAGCTCGCCGCGGGCGAGCATGGGCTTGATCATCTGGCCGGCGTCCATGGAGCCCTCGGCCTTGCCGGCGCCGACGATCGTGTGCAGCTCGTCGATGAAGGTGATCACCTCGCCCTCGGCGTCGGTGATCTCCTTGAGCACGGCCTTGAGCCGCTCCTCGAACTCGCCGCGGAACTTGGCGCCGGCGACCAGCGAGCCGACGTCGAGGCTAATGAGGCGCTTGTTCTTCAGGCTCTCGGGCACGTCGCCCTCGACGATGCGCCGGGCGAGGCCCTCGACGATCGCGGTCTTGCCGACGCCGGGCTCGCCGATCAGCACGGGGTTGTTCTTGGTGCGGCGGGACAGGACCTGGATGGTGCGGCGGATCTCCTCGTCGCGCCCGATGACGGGATCGAGCTTGCCGCGGCGGGCGGCGTCGGTGAGGTCTCGGCCGTACTTCTCGAGCGCCTGGTACTGGTCCTCGGGGTTCTGGCTGGTGACGCGGTGGCTGCCGCGCACCTCGCGCAGCGCGGTGAGCAGGTCCTCACGGCGGAGGTCGACGCGATCGGCGAGGGCGAGCAGGAGGTGCTCGGTGGAGAGGTACTCGTCGTGGAGCTCCTCGCGGGCCGTGTCGGCGGCGTCGACGACGGCGGTGAGGTCCCGCGACAGGCGGGCCTCGGAGCCGTAGGCCTTGGGCAGCCGGGCGATCGCCTCCTCGGTGCGGTTGCGGAGCGACGCGGGCGCGGCCCCGACCTTCTCCAGGATGGGGAGCACCACGCCCTCGGCCTGGCCCAGCAGCGCGAGCAGGAGGTGATCGGGGGTGACCTCGGGATTGCTGTTGGCGCCGGCCTGGGTGATGGCAGCGTTGACGGCTTCCTGGGTCTTGAGGGTCCAGCGGTTCGGGTCCATCGCCATGGACGCCATCCTATCAGGTGCTCAGAAAAGTTGACAACGCAACACTCAACTTCGGGGGCAGTTTTGGACCGCCGCCGATCGCACGCCCGCCAAGCCGAGCAGGAAGCGACTCGGGAGGTCGGCGGCCTGCAGCGGCGCGCCGTCGGCCTGACGGGCTGCACGCGCCACCAGTGGCAGGCTCGCCTGGAGGTCCTCCACCGCCAGGCGGATGACATCGGGTGCGGCCCGCCCGAGCCTGGACAGGTCGCCAGACGTCAGCGCCGAGGCCGCCGAGGCGGCCTCGGCCGGCACCTCACCGCCGGCGAACACGTCGGCGACCACCAGGCAGAAGGCGGCGTAGTCCCCCGCAGGGGTCGGCACCACCGCGACCGTGGGTGCCGGACCGGGCGTCGTCGGCGCGCTCTCGCCGAGCTGGCGCGCCGGCTTGCCGCCGGCGCCGAGCGGGCCGGCCACCGCCATCAGCACCCACGGCGTCGCGAGGATCAGGCCGACCACGGCCCACCGCTCGAACCGCGACAGGCCGCGCGGGCTGAGCGGGCGCCGGCGATGCGCCGAGCGGGCACCCCGGCCCTCGACGGGGCGCGCCGCAGCCCGTGCCGGATCCGGACGCACGGCCGCGGTGCGACCCAGATCGGACCGCGCCGCCTTTGGGCGTGCCGGCACCGCGCCCGGCTGACCGGGACGATCGGAGCGGCCCGAACCGTCCGCGCCGCTCACGGGCTCCCCGTCCTGCGAAGGACGCGGACCACCGCGCCCCGCTGCTTGCCCTGGTCCAGCTCGAGCTCCTGGCGCGCGACGAGCTGCCACTCGTCGCTGTACGGCAGGCGAGCATCGGTCGTCACCAGGAGCACCCCGTCCACCGGCTGCTTCGCGTACACGCGACGCGCGGTGTACGCCCGGCTGATCGCCCCCGAGTCCACGAAGATCGTGTAGCCGTGCTCGTCGAGGTGGTGCACGAGACCCGGACCCACCGTGCCGGCGGCGCTCGGCCCCGAGTACTGCACGGCGTACCGACCCTCCGGGACCTCGGCCCGCACGGTCCGGTAGAGGTCGGGCAACGACGCCATGATCCGACCGTCGCGATCCGTGTCGATGTTGACCGTGGCGAGCGTGCCGGCCGCGCCCCACACGAGCAGGAGCCACGCCACGGTGCAGATCGGCAGGCGGGCCGACGATCGCTCCCGCGGCGGGAGGAGCCGCCAGGTCGTCCAGCACAGGACGATCCACACGAGCGCCCCGGTGGTCCACATCCACCGCAGGTTCGAGGCCTGGATGCCTGCATCGACGGGGAGCTTCATGGCGCTGAGGAGCCCGGCGAGCACCGCCACCCACGCGACGGCGAGCGGGGCGAGGAGCGCGGTCTGCCGGCGGCGCAGCGCCACCGCCGTCACCGCGGCCGCCCACGCCCCGACCGCCAGCGCCAGCCACACCACCGTGCTGGTCGGCTTCGCCAGGTAGCCGAGGGGATCGATCCGTCGGGCGAAGACCGGAACCGGAGCGAGCGCAACCTGGACCCGACCGATGGCGAAGGCCAGTCCCGAGCCAGCCGTGCGCCCACCCGTGAACGTCCGCCACGTTCGGTTGAGGTTGTGGTCGCCGATGAGCTCGTCGAGCACCACCGGGAGCCAGAGCACCACGCCGACCACCGCGGACGCCCACACCGCGCGGGCGTGCTCCGCCCAGGTGCCGTGTCGCCGGGACGACCGGATCCAGAGCACCCCGGCCACCAGCCCGAGCCCCACCACTGGACCGACCGTGCCGAGGTAGGTCAGGTGATCCTGCAGGGCGAAGCTCCCCGCGGCGACGAAGAGCGGCGCGACGCGCAGGTCGCCCGCCACGATGGCCCACGCCGCGAACATCGTCAGCACCGTCGGCAACGTGCCGACGTTGGACGACACGGCGTCGTGGATCAGGTTCCCCTCGAGGGAGCGGAGCATCAGCGCCAGCGCAGCTCCGGTGAGCGCCGCGAGGAGCATCCCGCCTCGGCGCACCGCGAGCCACACGGTGGCGCCGAGGCTCGCTGCGTTGATCGCCGCAGCGCCGAGCGCCATGCCGATCGTGGAACCGAGCACCGCCACGAACGGCGCCAGCAGGTAGAACTCGATGGGACCGGGGTGGCTCCCGGCGATCCCGCTGCCGAAGTTCTCCCCCGTGGTGGGCTGCCCCACCAGGGCTGGTCTGCCCCGGAGGATGTCGTTCACCCGGATGCCGATGAGGGCCACGTCACCCGAGGGATGCCAGCCCTGGATGAGCACCACGACAGCGCTGATGACGGGCAGCGCCGCCAGGACGATGAGCACCGACCAGCAGGCGGCCGACTCGAGCCACGGCAGGTCCCGCCAGCGCTGGACCGACACCGGGACGAGCAACCGCGCGCCCGGCGCCTCGTCACCGGCCGGCGGCTCGACCTCGGCGACGTCAACAGATCCGGCCACCGTCACAGCGGCGAGGCTAGCCCCGGCCTCCTGCCCAGCCCTGGGAGACCGGAACGGCGGTCCTCGCTAGGCTCCCCGGTGCTCCCCGGCCGCAACCAGCATGCGGCGTCCGGCCTGTCGGAAGCGCCCCGAACAACATGAGTGACCTGGACGACGACGAGCTCTTCACCCGGACCGCTGACGTACCCGTGGTCGAGGACGGCACGCGCCTTCGCCGTCCCGTGGCCGGACCCCCGCGCCCGCACCATCCAGCCGACCCGCCTCGCACCCGCTTCCCGCGCTGGATGCTGGCGGCGCTCGGGGCCGCGATCGTGATCCTCGTCGTCGTCGCTGCGGCCGTCATCAGCCAGGGCGGCGACGACCCGCCCACCCGGGTTGCCGGCACCGAGGTCAGCGCGCCATCACGAGCGGGCAAGGGTTCCACCACCACCACCACGACCTCCACGGTGCCCGTGTCCACCAAGCCCACCTGGCCGCCGACGGCCCTCGGTCGACCCGCCGCGCTCGGACCGTCGGGCACCGCTCCCGAGGCCGTGCCCGCCGACGCGCCCCCCGGGGTGTACGTATGGAGCGACTTCGACGGGTGGCACCTCTGGATGGTCAACGGTGAGGGCGTCACCGGCGTGCAGGGCGCGGTCGTCAGCGACGACGAGATCGTGAAGGCCGACCTCGCCGCCGCTGGCGTCGGCGAGCGCACCATCACCAACAACGTCATCCAGTTCGACCTGCCCGCCGATGTGCGGGTCTCGGGCCTCGACATCAACCCGGGCTTCTACGCCAAGCAGCTCCGGTTCCGCTTCGAGGGACCCGACGGCGAGTACCCCGCCGCCACGATCAAGACGGGTGGCCTCGCCACCCCGGTGACGGCCCTGCCGCTGATCCTGGAGAAGGCCCAGGCCTGACCGTCAGCTGGGTCAGCCGCATCGCTCCATCGTGGTCCGACCCAGCTGCACGAGTGCCGCCGCGAACCCGTCGGGCAGCTCCTCCGGCCGGATCTGCGCAGTGTCCTCCACCTGATCGAGCAGGGCGAGCACGGCCTCGCGATCGTCGCGCAGGGCGGCCAGGGCGGGTCGGAGGCCCTCCGGCGCCACCGCGATGAGGGCGGCCAGGTCGAGCCGCCGGTAGAGGTCGGCAAGCTGCCGGGTCTCGGTGCCGATCGACGACGCGGGCACCTGGCGCCGCAGCTCGGCGCACACGGCGCGGTAATCCCCGCCGGGCAACGGCGGGAGGTCACCCGCCGGGGGCACCGGGGTGGTCGCAGCGGCGCGGGCGCGCCCTGGGTCCACCGGCCCCGGCGGGTCGCCGATGCCAGCGACGGCCGTGGCCGCCAGGACCACCAAGACCGTCCCCACCCCCAGCACCACGGCGAGCAGCGCGGCACAGCGGATCCGTTGGTCGGTCATCGGCCCTGCTCCACGGTGGAGCGCGCCTCAGGGCGGGGGCTGAACCAGTGGAACGCGCCGGTGATCGACCCCAGGGCGACGAGGAGCGCGACCGCCGCCGGCGGGGCGAGCACGCGACGCAGCTCCACCCGGGCCGGCTCGTCCGACCGGTGCTGGCGACCAACCCCGACCGCCAGGGCCAGGAGCACCGTGAGGACGATGCCGGCGGTGACCGCCAGCGCGGTCGGCCACCCGGTCCGGGCCGGGTCGGTGAGGGCAAGCGTGGGGCCGTGCAGCAGCCACACCGCGACGAGCGTGGCCCAGAGGTCCACCCGACCGCCGATCACCGGAGGCGGGTGCGGGCCGCGCTGCGGAGCCGCCGCGGCGAGCACGATCGTGGTGGCGAGCGGCACCACCACGGCGCCGAGCAGCACCGCCAGGGTGGAACCGGGCCGCCCGACGAGCGCCACGAGGACCAGAAGGCCCAGCGCCAACGACCACGTTCGGGCCGCGAACTCCCGGACGGTCCGACCCAGGGTCCGCTGATCTTCAGCGCCCAGCAGGGCGCCGAAGGCGAACGCCGCGCCGTAGGCGGGCGTGGCCAGCACGAGCGTCTGCTCGCCGGCGCCGAGCGCCAGGGCGAGCACGGTCCACGCGACCGCGACGAGGGCCAGCACCGCGCACGGTGCTGCGACCGGCCGGGCCTGGCCGCGGCGCCCCCACGTGGACCACGCCGCAATCACGGCCCACACCAGCACGAGCTGGACCACCACCGACGTGAACCACACGTGCTGGAGCGGGGTCACCAGGTCACCGGGCGCGCCCTCCACGGGACCGCGGGCGAGCTGCTGCCAGTTCCCGTGCACGCCGAACAGGCCAAGCGCCTCGCCCCGCAAGACCACGTCGTGGCGCGTCGTCGGGGTGATCCCGACCCAGACCACGGCGCCCGCCACCGTCACCAGCACGGGAACCCACAGCCGGGACCACGCCTCGCTGCCGCGCTGGCGCAACCCGGCGAGGCCCGGCGGCGCCGAGCCCAGCCACCAGCCGACCAGACCGACCAGCACCTGGAGGCCGACGAGGCCGCCGTCGACGAGACCGACGCGGTAGGCGACCACCGAGGCGATGGCGCCGCCTGCGACCGCGCCGAACCCGAAGGGCCGGGATCGTCCTGGGTCGCTCGACGCGGGCACCGAGCGATCGTAGGACCGACGACCGTCGCGCACCGGGAGGGCGAGGGGTGGCACCATACGCACCCATGGGTGACGCACCGACCGCGGTGGCAGCGGACAAGCGGGCGTCCAGAAGGTTCGGGCAGCTCCTCCCGTTCATCGTGGTGCTCGGTGCGGTCATCCGCGTCGCCTACGCGGTCGGGTGGCGCATCGATCGCGGCCTGCAGTACGACGGCCCCGTCTACCGGAACCGCGCCGCGTTCTTGTTGTCGGGCCGTTCTTTTCAGAACCCGGATGCGTGGACCTTCCACCACATCGAGACCCAGGGCGCCATCCACCCGCCGGTCAACACCGTCCTGTTGGCACTGGCCCGCCAGCTCGGCATCCACTCCGACGGCGGCCTCCAGCTGTGGGGCTGCCTGATCGGCACGATCACCATCGTCGTGGTCGCCCTGCTCGGGCGCGTGGTCGCAGGGCCTCGGACCGGCCTCATCGCCGGCTTCCTCGCCGCGGTCCACCCCGCTCTGTGGAGCTACGACCCCACCGCCATGGCCGAGTCCCCAGGCCAGCTCCTCACGGCCGTGACCCTGCTGCTCGCCTACCGCTTCTGGAGCGACCCTCGTGCTTCGCGCGCCGCGTGGCTGGGCGGGGCCGCGGCCCTCGCCGCCCTGACGCGCAGCGAGCTGGCGCTCCTGATCCCCATCCTGGTCATCTCGCTGTGCGTCGCCGCGCCCGGCACGCGACGCCAGACGGCCGGCCGCCTCGGTGCCGCGCTCCTGTGGGTGGCCATGGTGCTGGCGCCCTGGGTCGGCTGGAACCTGGTGCGATTCGAACATCCGGTGGCGCTGGCGAGCGGGCTCGACATCTCCCTCGCCTACGCCCAGTGCGACGACACCTGGTACGGCCCGCACACCGGCTACTGGAACGTGTTCTGCGGTGCGGAGATCGCGCGCGACCCGGGGAACGAGTTCGCCGACGAGTCCGAGCTGGGGGCGCGCTACCGGGCCAGAGCCGGCCGCTACATCCTGGATCACCCGACGCGGTGGCCGGTGGTCGTGGCCGCGCGCGCCGGCCGCACCCTGGGCGTGTACCGGCCGCTGCAGCAGATCGAGCTGGAGCACCGGCGGGAGAGCCGCGAGACCGCCGTCCTGTGGGGTGCGGCCATCGCCACCTGGCTGACGATGGCGCTGGCCGGGTTGGGCTTCGCCCGACCACCAGGGATCAGCCGGGCACGATTGCTCCCCCTGCTGACCCCGCTCGTGGTCGGCGCCGCGGGCGCAGCCCTCACCTTCGGCACCACCCGCTACCGGTCGAGCGGTGAGATCGGACTCATCGTCCTCGCCGCGGTCGGGGTGGATACGCTCGGGCGGGTCATCCGGCGACGCCGACCTCCCGAACCCGATCGGGTGGGTGTCGTTGACCGCAGCCATCCGTCCACGGAGGAGGAGGTCCCAGCGTGACGATCGAGGACGAGCAGCGCGACCCCGCCTCCGAGGAGGTCCCGGCCGACGGCGATCCCACCGTCGATGCCGTCGACGAGGAACCCTGGGACGACGACGAGTGGGACGACGACGAGCTCGATCGCGACAAGCTGATCCGGTGGGCCCAGATCGGGCTTGCGGCGCTGATCGTGGTCGTCGTCCTCGGCGTGGTCATCGCAAAGCTCGGCGGTGACGACGGCACCTCCTCCCAGGGCTCAGGCGGTTCGTCGGGTCAGGAGACCGGGCCCAAGAAGGCGTCGTGGCCGGCCAACGTGGGCGGACGGCCGCCCAAGCTCGGCACGCGCGGTCAGGCCGCCCCGAAGGTCGAGCCCGGCGCCGCGCCGGGCATCTACCTCTGGAGCGACTACGACGGCTGGCACCTGTGGGTGGTCAAGGGACCCGGCGTGCCGGCCATCTCCGGCACGCTCACCTCCAACGACAAGGTTGCCAAGGCGGTGCTCGCCACGCCGAGCGTGGGATCGGTCACCACCAAGGACAAGGTGGTCACCTACCTCCTGCCCACCGACGCGCCGATCGTCGGTGTCGACTTCAACCCGGGCTTCTACGCCAAGCAGCTCGTGTTCACGCTCAACGGCCCCGACGGCCCCGTGGACCAGGCGCTCGTGCACGTGGGCCGCAAGGCAGAGAAGGCGCCCTACCCGCTGGTGATCGTCAAGTCCTGAGCCTCCGGCTCAGCGGCGCCGGCGGCGGGGACCTTCGTAGAGCACCACGGACTGGTGCACCGGCACGAGGTCGTACCGGTTGCGGCGCTCGACCTCGGCGACGGCGGCCTGGGCCTCGGCGCGGACGCGGTCGAGCTCGGCGCGCAGCCGACGGTTCTCGGCCTCGAGGGCGAGCACCCGCTGGACGCCGGCGAGGTTGAGCCCCTCGTTGGTGAGCTCCTGGATCTGGCGCAGCAGGTCGATGTCGGCATCGCTGTAGCGGCGGCTCCCGCCCGCGGTGCGGGCGGGGTCGAGCAGGCCCTTGCGCTCGTAGATGCGGAGGGTCTGCGGATGGACGCCAGCCAGCTCGGCGGCGACCGAGATCACGTAGACCGCTCGACGGTTCGGGTTCACGAGGCCTCCTCTCAGGCGTCGAACAGGTGGTCGCGGGGTGATGCGTCAGCAGCGGCGGCGAGGGCCTCGACGGCCTTGCGCTCGGCTGCGGACAGCTTCGCAGGGACGGCCACCTCGATGCTGACCAACAGATCGCCGGTGGCCTTGCCGGTGGCGACGCCTCGGCCCTTGACCCGCAGGGTCCGACCGGTGGGCGTGCCCGCCGGGATGCGCACCTTCACCCGGCCGCCGTCGATGGTGGGGACCTCGATGTCGGCGCCGAGCGCCGCCTCGGCGAAGGTGACCGGCACGGTGATGCGCAGGTTGCGGCCGTCCATGCGGAACAGCGGGTGGGGCTCCACCACGCAGGTCACGTAGAGGTCGCCCTGCGGCCCGCCGTTGCGACCCGGGTCGCCCCGGCCCTTGAGGCGGATCCGCTGCCCGTCGTGGACGCCCGCGGGGATGCGCACCTTCACCTCGCGCGGGCGCCGCTCGATCCCCGAGCCACGACAGGTGTGGCAGGGGTGCTCGATGCGGATGCCGCGGCCGGCGCATGCCGGGCACGGCCGGGAGAGCGCGAACGGGCCCTGGTCGTCCTCGACCGAGCCGCGCCCGCCGCAGGTGGGGCAGGCCGTCGGCGTGGTGCCGGGCTCGGCACCGGTGCCGGTGCACGTCCCGCAGACGGCGTCGCTCACCAGGTGCAGCGAGGTGGTGAGCCCAGCGACCGCGTCGGCGAAGCCGAGGTGCAGCTCGGCCGCGAGGTCGGCGCCCCGCTGCGGCCCGGTGCCCCGACGGCCGCCGCCGCCGAACCCGCCGCGTCCGCCCCCGCCGAACAGGTTGCCGAGGATGTCCCCGAGGCCCCCGCCCATGTCGCCGACGTCGAACCGGAAGCCCCCGCCGGGACCGCCGGGGCCGCCCATGGCCCCCATCGGGCCGAGGCGGCGGACCTCGTCGTACTCCTTGCGCTTCTCCGCGTCGCCGACCACGTCGTAGGCCGCGGAGATCTCCTTGAAGCGCTCCTCGGCCGCCGCGTCGCCGGGGTTGGCGTCGGGGTGGTTCTCCCGGGCGAGCTTGCGATAGGCGCGCGTGATGTCCTTGGCGTCAGCCGTCTCCGACACACCGAGGACCTGGTAGTAGTCCTTCTCGAACCACTCGCGCTGCGCCGTCATCGCGTCAGCCCCGCACCTTCACCATGGCCGGGCGGACCACCTGGCCCTTCCACGCATAGCCGGGCCGGAGCACGGCGCTGACCGCGGTGGTCTCGTCGTCACCGTCGCCGGGCTCGTGGAGCACGGCCTCGTGGAGCGTCGGGTCGAAGGGCGCGTCGACGGGATCGATGCGCTCGAGGCCCTCCTTCTCCAGGGTGCCGAGCAGGGCGGCGAAGATGGGCTCCACCTCGTTGGCCCCGTGGGCGATGGCGCCGTCGCACGCGTCGAGCACCGGCAGGAGCTTCTCGACGAGGGACGCGGCGGCACGGGTCACCTCGTCGGCCACCTGCTTGGCGGCGCGCTTGCGGTAGTTCTCGAAGTCGGCCTGGGTGCGACGCACGGCGTCGAGGTAGTCGTCGCGCTCGGCGGTGGTGGACTCGAGCGCCTCGATGAGCTCCTCGACGGTGGCCGGCGCGCCGACCTCGTCCGGGGAGGGAGTCCCGGACGGGTCGGCGGCCTCGGCGTCGACGCCGTCGGCCGCAGGGGGCACGGCCGGCGCGTCGGCTGCAGGATCCTCGGCGGGCTCGTTGCCCTCGGGGGTCACGCCTGGTCCTCGTCGTCGATCACCTCGGCATCGACGACGTCGTCGTCGTCGGCACCCGTGGCACCGGCGCCGCCCGCGGCCGCCTGGTCGTACTGGCCGGCGTTCTCGGCCGCGGTGGCCTCGTAGAGCTTCTGGGTGAAGGCCTGGGAGGTGGTGGTGAGCTCCTCGAGCCCGTCCTTGATGGCGTTGGTGTCGGTGCCCTCGAGGGCGCTCTTCAGCCGGCCGAGGGCCGCCTCGGCGGCGTCCTTCTCGGGACCGGTGACCTTGTCGCCCTGCTCCTTGAGCAGCTTCTCGGTCTGGTACACGAGCGTGTCGGCCTGGTTGCGGACCTCGGCCTCCTCACGGCGCTGGCGGTCCTCCTCGGCGTGGGCCTCGGCGTCCTTCACCATGGTGTCGATCTGGTCCTTGGACAGCGAGGACTGACCGGTGATGGTCATCGACTGCTCCTTGCCGGTGCCCTTGTCCTTGGCGGACACGTGCACGATGCCGTTGGCGTCGATGTCGAAGGTGACCTCGATCTGGGGCACGCCGCGTGGCGCGGGCGGCAGGTCGACCAGCTTGAACTTGCCCAGCGTCTTGTTGAACTGGGCCATGTCCCGCTCGCCCTGCAGCACGTGGATCTCCACCTGCGACTGCATGTCGTCGGCGGTGGTGTAGGTCTCGGTGCGCTTGGTGGGGATGGTGGTGTTGCGCTCGATGAGCTTGTGCATCACGCCGCCCTTGGTCTCGATGCCGAGCGACAGCGGGGTGACGTCGAGCAGGAGGATGTCCTTCACGTCGCCCTTCAGCACGCCGGCCTGCACGGCGGCGCCGACGGCCACGACCTCGTCGGGGT
>CAZUYW010000048.1:0-16527 GCA_964624775.1 uncultured Iamiaceae bacterium | reverse complement strand
TTCGTGATGGACGCCCTGCAGAACGCGATCGGCCTCGCCTCGCGCACGGGGATCTTCGATCACGCGCACCCGATCGCGGTGCCGGCCTGCTCCAGCCTGGCGGTGTGGGGCGACGCCACGGTCGACGGCACGCTGCGCCACGCCCGCAACTTCGACTTCCCGGGTGCCGCAATCTGGGACCTCGCCCCCATGGTGGTGTTCTGCGAGCCGGTCGACGGCCTCCGCTACGGCTTCGTCACCACCCGCGGCGTCGACGCGCCGGGGATCACCTGCTTCAACGAGGCGGGGCTGACCCTCACCGTCCACACCCGCTTCCACCGCCACGTGCGCTACGACGCACCGTCGGTGATCGACCTCGGCCACGAGATCATCCGCACCTCGGCCACGCTCGCCGAGGCCGAGGCCGCGGCGCGGCGCCTCGGCGCCGCCTCCACCTGGGGCCTGCTCATCTCCTCGGCCGAGGAGCGCTCCGCCACGGTGATCGAGCTGACCGGCCACGAGGTCACCCGCACCGATCCCGCCGCCACCGCCGCACACCTCTCGTGCACCAACCGCTACCTGGACCCTGTGCTCCAGGCCCACGAGGTCACCACCAGCGACGCGTTCGCCGACGACTCGAACACCCGGCACGCCCAGCTCGAGGCGTTCGTCGCCAAGCACGCGGGCGGCATCGACACGGCGTCGCTCGAGGAGCTGCTCGGGGACTTCGGCGCGCCGGGCCTCGTCGACCGCACCGACGACGTCGCACGCCTCAGCGGCCCGAGCGTGGTCTCCGGCGTGTCGGTGGCATCGATCGTGGCCGAGCCCGACGCCCGCGCCATCGCCGCGTCGATCGGCCGGGCACCCACGGGCTTCGGCCCCTACCTGCAGGTGCCGTGGTCCTGGGACGGCGACGTCGGGGTGGTCGACGACGAGCTCGCGTGCGGTCCCGTGCGGGGGCGGTCCCACCACGGCCGCGCCCTCACCGACACCGAGCGCCACCTCGCCCACCGCCTGAGCGCCCTCACCCAGGCCGCGCTCGACCGCGAGCCGCCGCACCTCGTGCGGGCCGAGGCCGAGGACCTGTGCCACCGGGCGCCGACCGAGCCCGGCTTCGCCACGCTCGCCGCGATCCTGGCCGTGCTCGACGGGGAGTTCGCCGTGGCGCTCGCCCACCTGGACCGGGCCCTGGACCTCGAGGGCACGCCTGCACCCCGTGCCCGCCTGCTCCTGCTGCGCTCCCGGGTGCACCACGCGCTGGGCCAGCGATCGGCTGCGGCCGCCGACCGTGCCGAGCTGGCATCGATGACCGAGCCGAGCACGGCGCGCCCACGTGCCGCCGCGGCCCACGAGGCCGAGCACCCGCTCTCGGCTCGACGCCTGCGGCTCATGTCCCCCGACGTGATGCTGATCGACCTGCACCCCTGACCCGAGACCCGGGCCAGGCGCGCCGAACCGGCGGGCCCGGCACCAGATGGCCAGGACCCGCCCGCTCGACGGCGTTCAGCGGAGCTGGAAGGCGCCCGTCTCGACCTCGTCCTCGGTGCCGTCGCCGTCGGCGTCCTTGTCCTCGCTGTCGTGGACGCCGTCGCCGTCGTCGTCGATGTCCTCGGCGTTGTCGACCGCGTCGCCATCGATGTCCGAGTCTGCGGCGTCGTCGACCGAGTCACCGTCGATGTCGGTCTCCTCGACCGAGTCGTCGGCCTTGCCGTCACCGTCCATGTCGAGCTCGGTCGCCGCGTCGTCGGCCTTGCCATCGCCGTCGATGTCCAGCTCGGCGGCCGCGGTGTCGGCCCTGCCGTCACCGTCGATGTCGAGCTCGGTCGCCGCATCATCGGCCCGGTTGTCGCCGTCGATGTCGAGCTCGGTGGCCGCATCATCGGCCTTGCCGTCGCTATCGATGTCCAGCTCGGCCGCGCTGTCGTCGTTCAGGCCATCGCCGTCCATGTCGAACTCGTTGGCGGCGTCGTCGTTGGCACCGTCGCCATCCATGTTCGCCTCGTTGGCGGCGCTGTCGGCCAGGCCATCGCCATCGATGTCGCCCTCGTAGGCCGAGCCGTCGGTGTACCCGTCACCGTCGATGTCGGTCTCGGTCGCGGCGCTGTCGCCGAGGCCGTCGCCGTCGATGTCGGTCTCGTACACCGAGGTGTCGACCCGGCCGTCACCATCGATGTCGAGCTCGGCCGCCGAGTTGTCGTTGCGGCCGTCCCCGTCGATGTCGGTCTCGTACATCGAGGAGTCGGTGACCCCGTCGCCGTCGATGTCGAGCTCGTTGGCGGCGTCATCGGCCAGGCCGTCGCCGTCGATGTCGAGCTCGTTGGCGGCGTCATCGGCCAGGCCGTCGCCATCGATGTCGAGCTCGGCGGCCGAGTTGTTGGGCAGGCCGTCGTGGTCGGTGTCAATCGCGGCCGCGCCCGCAGGCGAGGCGTCGGCAGCGATCACCGCGACCGCCGGCACCAGGCCGAGCAGCGAGGCCGCGGCCACCGTGCCGATGCGGCTGCGCACGGAGCGGGACCGACGACGGCGCTCGGCGCGGGACGGGGAAGGAGCGGTGTCCATGGATCTCCTGTCGAGCGGGCATCGGGCCCGCATGCAGCCGGAACCCCCTGGAGCGTCCGGATGGCGGGCAACGTAGGGCGCCACGGGTTAGGCCGAGGTAAACGGAACGTGAGGATGTGACCTCAGAGCGTGGTGCGTTCCAGGGGGCGGAGGCGATGATCCGGCGTGAACAGGCGGCGGGTCAGGCCGAGCGAGAGCACGGTCACGGCCGTGGCGACGCCGCCGAGGATCATGAACATCACCGCCGCCTGCACCTTCACCGCGTCGATCGGCTCGACCCCGGCGAGGATCAGGCCGGTCATGGCGCCGGGCAGGGCCACGAGGCCCACCGCCTTGGTGCTCTCGATCTGGGGGATCAGGGCGGTGCGGAGCGCGGCCCGCACGTGCGGGCGCGACGCATCGGGCCACCCGAGGCCGAGCGCGAGCCGGGCCTCTACCTCCGCCCGCTTGTCGGTGAGCTCGCCGAGGATCCGGCGCGCCGCGACGATCGTGGCCGCCATCGCGTTGCCGACGATCATCCCGGCGAGCGGCACGATCGTCTTGCCCTCCAACGGGAAGATGCCGAGCACGAACAACAGGGCCAGCCCGAGCGCGGTCGACAGGCCGACCGACGCGAGACCGAGCCAGAACACGCCCGGCACCTCCGGAGCCCGGTTGCGGATCGTGATCGCGGCCACCAGCACCATGACCACCACCCAGCTCGTCGCGAGCGCGATGGGGCGGTCGGGGTCGAGGAGGTAGCCGAGGACCGATCCGACGGCGAGGAGCTGCACCACGGCCCGGGCGGACGCCCAGAGCATCGAGCGCTCGAGCCCGAGGCGCCCCCGCAGGGACAGCGCCACCGCCACCGCCACCAGCGCGAACGACCCGGCGAGCCCCCACCAGCCGATCGCCGCCTCGTCGGCGGCGAGGATCGCGCCGCTCAGCACGGCGGCCCGCCTCCGTGACGCACCTCCAGCACCCGACCCGCCTCCAGGCAGACCACGTGGTCGGCGACCCGCTCGATCTGGGCGGCATCGTGGCTGACCCACACCGCCGAGCGGCCCTCGTCGACGAGCGAGCGGATCGTGGCCTCCAGGCGCACGACCGACGCCTGGTCGAGCGCGGACGTCGGCTCGTCGAGCAGCAGCACCGCCGGCTCGGTCAGCAGCGCCCGGGCGAGACAGGCGCGCTGGGCCTCGCCGCCCGACAGGTCGTCGCCGGTGCGGTCGAGGAACTCGGGCTCGAGGTCGGCGCGCCGCAGCGCCTCGGCCATCGTCGCCCGGTCGGCGTCGGGCGCGGCCACGCGCAGGTTGTCGGCCACCGTGCCGGCGAACAGCGTGGGCCGCTGGAAGACCATGGCCACCTCGCGCCGCAGGGCACGGGGATCGAGCTCGTCGAGCGGCCGACCTCGGTAGGTGACGGTGCCCGCGTCGGGCACGTCCAGGCGGTTGCAGAGCCGCAGGAGCGTCGACTTGCCGGCCCCGGAGGGCCCGGACAGCACCGTGATCCCGCCGGAGGGGATCGCGAGCTCGGGCAGATCGAGGCGGGGCCGATCCCCGCCGTCGACACGCACCCGGGCGAAGCCGAACAAGGGGGTGCCCGCAGGCCCCTCCCCCATCTCAGCCCTGACGGCTGGCGTCCAGCGCGGCGACGATCGTCTCCTCGTCGCACACCACCGAGCGCTCGGCATCGGTGACCGCCTTCGGCGGCGGCGACCCGGCGGGCGCCGCCTGCCAGCCGAGGCCGTCGACGTAGTGGCGGCTGAAGCACCGCATGACGTGGGCCACGCCGATGTCCTCGACCTCGCGCAGATCGGGCGCGTAGTAGTTCCGCGTGGCGTGGGCGCCCTGGATGATCTCGAACGACGGGAAGTAGTCGACGAAGTCGAAGCGCCGGTACGCCTCGTCGGCGGCGACCCGCAGGATCGACTTCGACGCCGTGGTCGACACGAGCACGTGGCGCGGCTCGAACGTGGCGATCAGCGGCACGGGTGAGACGGTGAGCAGGATCTTGATGTCGGGGTTCACGGACCGGGCCAGCTCGCAGTAGCGGAACAGGCCGTCGCGCACCTCGTCGATCCCGAAGTTCACGAACTCGTACCGGTCGGGGTCGTAGCTGCCGCCGTTGACGCCGGGTGCGGTGGCGAACACTGCACCGTCGTGGCGGCTCCGCCACGCCTCCGTCAGCCCGAGGGTGAACACGAGGATGTCGCTGTCCTCGAAGACCGACCGGGTGGCAGCGAGGTGCGTGGCCCGCGAGGCCTCGAGGGCCGCCTCGTCGGCGAAGCCGTCGGGCTCGACGAGCGGGCGGAACGGGTCGACGAGCACCTCGCCGCGCGCCCACGGATCCTCGGCCGGCGTGAAGGCGCCGTACGCCCGCTCGAACAGCTGCACCGCCTGGGCGACCGTGTAGACGTTGCCGTAGCGCGCCGAGAAGGTGCCGTACTGCCGAGCTGCGGCCGCGGCCGGGTCCGTGCCCTCCGGGGCCTGCTCGGCCACGAAGTAGTGGAGCCCCGAGCGGGACAGGTGGCGGGACAGGTGCTGGGCGAAGCAGGAGCCCATGGTGCCGATGCGGTCCTCGGGGCCGACCCGGAAGCGGGTGGTGACCACCGGATCGAGCCCGCCGGGCGGGGCCCACGTGACGGCGCGGGACCAGAACTGGTGGTCCGGCAGGCCCCGGTAGGGGTGGGTGGATGCCATCTCAGGAGCCTCCGAGGACCGTGGCGAAGCGCTGATCGTGGTCGAAGCGCAGGATGGAGACGCCGGCGGGGTCGATGTCGGCCCAGCCGTCGAGGGTGCGACGCACGAACGCCTCGAGGCCGACGTGGGCGCCGTCGGCGCAGCGCCACACGTAGGCGCCGGGCAGGCCGAGGTGCTCGGCGACCCCGGGATAGAGCGCCCACACCGCGGACGTGGCGAGCAGGCCGTCGGGGATGACCTGCTCCCAGCCGAACCGCACCAGCTCAGGATCGGCGCCCAGCTGGAGGGCGACGTGGCGGGCCATCTGCACCAGCGCGTCGAGCCGGGGGTGGTTGTCGGTGAGCATGAACGCGCTCCCCCGCACGAGCGGGAGGAACCAGGAGGCGAAGTCCATCTCGGCCGCCTCGACGGTGCCCCGGAGCAGCTCGACCTGCCCGGCCCAGGCGCTCGTGTAGCCCAGGCCGGCGAACGTGGTCGGGTTGAAGGCCTCGATGATCTGGTCGGCGGACCAGCCGTTGCGCCAGCCCCACAGCGTGATCGCCGAGTTGTACGGGCCCACCACCGAGTGGAGCTCGGTGCCGTCGCCGAGGGGCACGTGGAGCAGGTCGGGATGGAAGCCGGGGAACCAGATCACCGGCACCGGGATCAGCCGGGCCCGGCTGTTCGAGGCGGCGAGCAGGGCCTCGGACTCGGCCCGGCTCAGCGACGACACGAACACGTCGGCGATCGAGAGGAGGTCGCGCAGGCCCTCGGGCTCGGTGCCGAGCCAGGCGATGGGCAGGTGCTCGTCGTCGGGCAGCATGCCGCCGAGCGCGGCGTACAGCCCGCCCGTCTGGCAGTTGCTCATGATCACGATGCGTCGACCCATGGGGGCCAGTCTCCCATGCGGCGGGCGGTACCGTGGCCCGATGCCCGAGGACCCCGCCGACGATCTCGTCGCCGCCCTGACCGGCGGGGACCGCCGGGCCCTGGCCCGGGCCATCACCCTCGTGGAGTCCACCCGCGCCGATCACCGGGCGCAGGCAGCGACCCTGCTCGACGCGGTGATCGGTCGCACCGGCACCGCGGTCCGGGTCGGCATCAGCGGCCCGCCGGGCGTGGGCAAGTCCACCTTCATCGAGGCGTTCGGCCGCCACCTCACCGCCGAGGGCCACCGGGTCGCGGTCCTTGCCGTCGACCCGTCGAGCGTGCGCACGGGGGGCTCGATCCTCGGGGACAAGACCCGCATGATCGAGCTGTCACGGGACCCGAACGCGTTCATCCGCCCGTCGCCCTCGGGAGGGGAGCTCGGTGGGGTGGCCCGCCGCACCCGGGAGGCGCTCCTGCTCTGCGAGGCCGCCGGGTTCGACGTCGTGCTGGTCGAGACCGTGGGCGTCGGCCAGTCCGAGCTCGCCGTCGCCGACCTCGTCGACCTCTTCGTGCTCCTCGCCTCACCGGGCGGCGGGGACGATCTCCAGGGCATCAAGCGCGGGATCATGGAGCTCGCCGACCTGATCGTGGTCACCAAGGCCGACGGCGACCTCGCTGTGGCCGCCAACCACGCCGCCGCCGACCTCACCCGGGCGATCGGCCTGCTGCGGCCGCGGCACGAGGGCCTCACCACCGAGGTGCTGCAGGTCTCCTCCCCCACCGGCGTCGGCATCCCCGACGTGTGGGACCACCTCGTGGCCGACCACGCCGTGCTGCGCGCCAACGGCGCCCTGGCCCGGCTGCGGGCCGATCAGGCCGCGGCCTGGCTGTGGGACGAGATCGGGGCCGGGCTCACCGAGCGCTTCCGCGCCGATCCGGGCGTGGCCGACGACCTCGCCGACCTCGAGGCGGCCGTCCGGGCCGGCACCACCGCGCCCACGGCGGCGGCCCAGCAGCTGCTCGACCGCTTCACCCGGCGCTGATCAGGCCGGCTCGTCCGCCGGATCGAGGTGCGGCTCGCCGGCCGCGCCCTCGTCGCCCTCGTGGAGCGGGCCGACGGCGACACCGCCCCGGCGACGGGTGGCGAACGGCGCCCCGATCGCGGCGCCGCCAGCGTCGACGATGATGAACAGGATCCGGGCCACCAGGGCGGTGGTCACCGCGATCGATCCCTCCAGGCCCGACGAGGCGAGGAGCACCGCCTCACGGATGCCGGCGCCGGCGGGAACCGGCACGGCCAGGAAGCCCGCGGTCCAGCTCAGCACCGTGGCGAACATGAGCTGCGGGTACGAGACGTCGGGCGTGAGCGAGCGGGCGACGGCCCAGGTGGCCGTGCCGATGAACAGCCAGGCCGGCACGTAGTGGGCCACGAGGGACAGCGAGTCCCTCCACTGCGGGATCTCGACGTCGATCTCGCGCTTGGTGACCCGCGCGATGCGGTCGAGGAGCCAGCCGAGCACGTCGTGGTGGAGGGCGACGACCCCGACCGGCAGGGCGAGGAGGAACAGCATCCACGGGCTCAGGCCCGAGCCGGCGAGCGCGAAGGGCAGGAACGCCGTCGAGACGAACATCGCCGTGAGGTAGAGCAGCGCGAGCGACATCCCAACGCTGGCGTACGCGCGGCTGCGGGGCACACCGCCGGAGCGGGCCAGCTCGCCACGGCCGAGCACCGGCCACACCCCGCCGGGCAGGTACTTGCCGATCTCGCCGACGAAGTACCACGCGGTCACGCGCCCCACGGGCGCACGCACCCCGAGCGTGCGCAGCACGTGGCGCCACGCCATCCCGATGGCGGTCATCCCGCAGGCGGCGAGGACCAGGCCGACGAGGAGCCAGGTCGGCGAGGCGTGGGCGATCTCCTCGCGCGCGTCGGACCACTCGCGCACGAGCGTGCGCACCACGAAGAAGATGGCGGTGCCGCCGAGCAGGACCCCGACGAGCGTCGAGATGCCGGCCGACTTCGACCGGCCCTTCGGCGCGGCATCGGGTGTGGGGTCGGTCATCGGGGCTCCGGCGGATCGATCTTCAGGAGGCGCCGCGTCTCGGCCCGCAGCTCGGCGTCGCTCATGCCGAGGCGGGCCTTCAGGGGGCGCAGGTCGTAGAACAAGAAGCGGCCGTCGGGCGAGACGATCGGCTCGACCCCGACCGCCGTGCGGATCTGGGCCAGCTCCTTGCCTCCGTCGGTGTACCCGGCGGTGTCGACCCACAGACCGGTGAAGCCCAGGCCGAGCAGGGCGGGCAGCGCGCCGACCGGGCCGACGTGGTCGCGCAGGTAGACCTGCCAGTCGCCCGAGGGGCGGCCCTTGATGGCGCCGTAGCTCCAGCGCAGCGTGCCGTCGTCGGCGAGGTAGCCGCGCAGCGGGTCGTAGTCGAGCATCGTGCCGGGCGGGATCACCTCGGGGAACGGCAGCACGGGCAGCTGGAAGATGGCGGCGCCGTCGGGCATGGTCCGCTCGATCTCGCCCACGAACGTGCGGTCGCTGGCGTGCTGGGCCTCGATCGCCGCGTAGCTCTTCCGGGGCGGCGGGATCCCGTCCCAGAGGCCGAACACCAGCACGCCCACCGCGAGCACCCCGAGCACCACCCGCGCCTGGGGCAGGCGCGCCTCGCCGAAGCGCCGGCGCAGCCAGGCCACGCCGTGCTCGGCCCACGTGGCGACGAGCACCATGGCGAAGAACGCGATGAACAGCATGATCCGGTTCCACACGCGGATCTGGGAGAACCCGGCCATGGCGACGAGCACCGCGAAGCCCCCGATCACCGCGTAGAGGAGGGCGATGATCGTGACCTGCTGCCCGGTCTCGGCCAGCACGTCGCGCTGGTGCCCCGGTGCCGTGTCGGTGCCGATGGCCCGCCGGTCGCGACGTCGCCCGGCGAGCGCGCCGTACAGCACCCCGAGGAAGCCGGCGGTGCCCAGGATGCCGAGGGCCTGCCCACCCTCGGAGCGCACGACGGTCTTCTCCTGGGCGCGATCGCCGATGTCCGAGAAGGGCCCGAACCGGTGGCCGCCCTGGGGCGTGACCAGCCGGGAGATCTTCACGCCGTACCACTCGCTCTCGGTGACGAGGCGCCGGGCGGCCTCCGTGTTGGTGCCGTAGGCCCGGTAGAAGTTGAGCGTCGGGTAGCTGAGCACGGCGAACGTGACGCCCATGACGGCGATCAGCGCGCCGGCCACCAGCAGGCGCTGCGGCTCGCGCCAGCGGATCGCCCCGACCAGGGCGCCGGTGGCGAGCAGCACCATGGTGAACCCGGTGGTCATGGTCTCGGTGCCCGCGATCAGCACCGCGATCGCGAGCGCCCCCGCCACGCGCGGCCAGCGCAGGTTCCCGCGCAGCGATCCGGCGCCGGTGGCCGCCGGGTCCACGAGGAACCGCTCCCGCCAGGACCCCGCCCAGATCAGCAGCAGCGCCCCGAGCGGCGCCGAGTAGTAGGTCGAGCGCCACAGGTGCATCTGCCCGTGGATGAAGTGGTAGGGCAGGAACGTGTAGATCAGCGCCGCGACCGCAGCGATCGGCGCCGAGAAGCGCAGGTGGCGCAGGACCAGGAAGGTCACGACGGCGAGCCAGCCGAACCCGACGAAGAAGTAGATGTTCATCGCCAGACCCCAGTCGCCGGTGATGGCGGTGAGGATCTTCATGATGAACAGCTGGAACGTCTCCCCGCCGTGCGGGAAGTCGTAGAACTGCTGCCCGAACGGCGCGCCGAGCCGCGGCTGGTTCAGGTACCAGCCCCGTTCGGTGATCGTCTTGACCATCGACGAGATCAGCGTGGCGTCCGAGCGCGTGTCCCACGGGAGCCGCTTGGGCATGTCCCAGATGCGGAACACCAGCGCCGCCCACGCCCAGGCCACAGCGGCCACGCCGAGGGACTCGAGGCCGAGGCGCCGCCACCCGGGCCGGGTGCGCTCCGAGGTGGTCACGGCATCGGTCATGGGGTGCCCGAGACTACCGGACCGACCTTGCGCGACCCCTCACCCGGGCCGGCCGCGATGGTGGCACGCACCAGCTCGACGACGAACCACACCCCCACCGCCAGCCCGACCGCAGCACCGACCGCGAGCAGCTCGCCCGGCCACGCGGACCAGGCGACCAGCGCCCGCGCCTGGCCCCGCGGCCCCAGGCCGGGGCCGCCCCACCAGCCCTCGAGCGCGAGCCGCAGGCCCTCCGCCTGGAGCAGCACGACCGCGCCGGCCAGGCCCGGCAGCGCCCAGCGCCCGCCGACCCGCACCAGCCCGACCGCGGCGACCAGCACCACGCCGACGAGCCCGGCGAACAGGTAGCGGCCCTGGATGAACTTGAACAGGCTGGTGCGCACGTAGAACGTCCAGGCCCGCTGCACCACCAGCAGGGCGAGGACCAGGGTGGGCACCAACAGGACCGCCAGGGGGCGCCGCCCGCGGCGGGGCACGCCGGTCACCAGGCCGAGCCCGATCGCCACCAGGGCGAGCAGCGTGCACGCCACGGTGAGCCAGCCGGGCACCCGCACCGTGTACCAGCCGAAGGAGCCCCAGGTCCGCTCGGTCAGCTCGCCGACGAAGGTCCGGGCGAAGGTCCCGGCGTGGGGGCTGAACCCCGGGGACCGGAGGGCCGTGGTGAGCCGCTGGTCCTCCACGCTCGGCGTGAACGTGCCCGTGCGCAGGCGCACCCCGATGTACCACCAGCCGGCACCGACCACGGTGACCAGGGCGGCGAGGCCGAGCGGCCGCAGCCCATCGCGCCGCGGCCGGGCGAGCAGGTACGCGAGCGCGATGGCGGGCAGGAAGGCGAGGGCGAACGCCTTCACGAGCAGGCCGAGCGCGGCGAGCGCGCCGACCCCCGCGGCGGTGCGCAGCGACCGGTCCCCCGCGAGCACGCCGGCCAGCACCGCCAGCAGGGCCGCCCCGATCAGCGTCAGCAGGTTGTCGTTGTTGAGCGTCGAGCCGATGTGGGCGAGCTGGGGCAGGGCCAGCACGGCGAGCCCCGCCACCTCCGGCACCGGCCGGACGGCCCCGAGCCGAACCGCCGCCCACCACGCGAGCAGCGGCACCGGCAGCACGAGGAGCGCGTTCACGAGGCGCAGCAGCGCGAGCTCCCGGTCGAGCGACATCGGATGGCCCAGCACGGCTCGCTCCACCCGGAGCACCAGGGCCATGGCCTGGTAGTAGAGCGGCGGGTGCTGGGGCATCTGGTTGAGCTGGCCCACCCGCACGTCGTCACCCAGGTCGTTCCACGCCGGACGCGACGCCTTGTCGGGCGCCTCACCGACCGGGTGGAGGCGGGTCGAGGTGGGGGTGACGACCTCACCCGGCTTCGGGCAGGCGCGGGTGGCGGCGGTGAACGCCTTGCACAGCCGGATGATCGAGCGCGGGTTCTGCAGCCCGTCGTAGTCGGGGTAGGGGTGGCCGTCGGCGAGGTGCAGGACCAGGCCCAGGTGGGCCGGTTCGTCGGGGGCCTCCCCGAGCGGGGCGACCACCGACCACACCCCGAGCAGCACGCCCCACAGGGCCACCGTGGCCAGCACCAGGCGGGGCGGGCGGAGCCGGGCGCCACGCTGGGACTCGGGCGACGGTGGCACGGGTCGACAGGTTACCGGGCGGCGCCCGGAGGGCCCGAGCGCCGGGGGGTGATTGCTCCCGCTTCCCATGTGCCAGGTACCCTCGTCCCCCATGACCGCCTCCGCGCATGCCGTCGCGCCCGAGACCCCCATCGACGACCTCGACGTCAGCATCGTGCTGCCCGTCTACAACGAGAAGGGCCACCTGCGGGAGGAGATCGACCGCATCCGGGCCGCCATGGACGCCTCGGAGTTCAGCTACGAGATCATCGTCATCGACGACGGCTCCAACGACGGCTCCGGCGATGCGCTGCGCGAGATCGAGGGCATCCGCCTGATCCAGTTCCTCACGAACCGGGGATCGGGCTCGGCCCGCAAGTTCGGCACCCGCGCCTCGCGCGGCAAGGTCGTCGTGTGGACCGACGTCGACATGTCGTACCCGAACGACCTGATCCCCGAGCTGATCCGCGAGCTCGAGGGCTACGACCAGGTCGTCGGCGCCCGCACCACCGAGCAGGGCACCCACAAGCTCTTCCGGGTCCCGGCCAAGCTGTTCATCCGCAAGCTGGCCAGCTACCTCGTGCAGACCCCGATCCCCGACCTCAACTCGGGCATGCGGGCCTTCCGCCGCGACGTCGCCATGCAGTACGTGAGCCAGCTGCCCACCGGCTTCAGCTGCGTCACCACCATCACCCTCACGTTCCTGGCCCACGGCTACACCGTGAAGTACTGGGACATCGAGTACTTCGAGCGGGCCGGCAAGTCGAAGTTCCACTGGTGGACCGACACCCGCCGCTACCTGCTGCAGGTCATCCGCATGACCCTCAGCTACGACCCGTTCCGCGTGTTCCTCCCGGTCGGGTTCATCCTCACCTTCATCGGCATCGCCAAGCTGGGCTACGACTTCTCCGACGGCGACTGGCGGGTGGCCATCAACACCCTCCTGATCTTCCTCGCCGCCTTCCAGGTCTTCGTCGTCGGCATGCTGGCCGACCTCGTCGGCCGGGCCACCCGGGCCACCTACGAGGTCCAGCCCGCAGCCGGCCACGTCCGCGACGCCGCCCCCACCTACCCGAAGGGCCACCGCGGCGCCGCCTCCCCCACCGCCGAGGCGGTCGAGGCGTGACCGACGCGACCGCCGCCGCCCCGGCTGCCACCGACCCCGACGACGTCCCCACCGGCAACACCTACGACAAGTACGCCTCCAAGAACCCCGTCGAGCGCAAGCTGATGGAGGGGTTCTTCGGGGCGCTCGACGCCTCGCTGCCCGCCACCTCGCCGAGCCGCATCCTCGAGGTCGGCGTCGGCGAGGGCGAGGTGACCGCCCGCCTGGCGGAGCGGTGGCCCGACGCCACGTTCTGCGGCGTCGACCTGCCCGACCCCGAGCTCGCCGCCCACTGGGACGGCAAGGGCTTCGCCCCCCTCTTCGGCGACATCGGCCGGCTCCCGTTCCCGGACGACACCTTCGACCTGGTGCTCGCCATCGAGGTCCTCGAGCACGTGCCCTACCCCGAGCTCGCCCTCGCCGAGCTGAGCCGGGTCGCCCGCCGCGACATCGTGGTCTCGGTGCCCCGCGAGCCGATCTGGTGCGCGGCCAACCTGGCCCGCGGCAAGTACATCAAGGACCTGGGCAACACGCCCGGGCACATCAACCACTGGGGCAAGAAGGGCTTCGCCGAGCTCGTGGGCCGTCGCTTCGACGTCCGCTCGGTCCGCAGCCCGTTCCCGTGGACGATGGTCGCCGCCACCGTCCGCCCCTGATCGGCCAGGGTCAGCCGGGCGGGGCCTGGAGCGGGAGCGGGGCGCAGAGGCCGTCGAGCTCGGCCACCACGATGCGGTCGCGGTTGGCGTAGGTGATCTCGTTGGTCGGGTCGACCTGCACCTTGTACTCGCGGAAGCTCTGCTCGAGGCTGTCGTAGGCGAGCAGGCGACCGATCAGCGGATCGCCCAGGCCGAGGATCAACTTGATGGTCTCGATCGCCTGGATGGACCCGACGATGCCGGGGAGCACGCCGAGGACGCCGGCCTCGGCGCACGACGGCGCGAGGTCGGCGGGCGGGGGCTCGGGCACCATGTCGCGGTAGGTCGGGCCGTGCTTCGGGTCGAAGACGGTGACCATGCCCTCGAAGCGGAAGATCGAGCCGTGGACCACCGGGATGCCGAGCTTCACCGACGCGTCGTTCACGAGGAAGCGGGTCGGGAAGTTGTCGGTGCCGTCGACCACCACGTCGTAGCCGGCGAGGATGTCCATCACGTTGTCGGCACCGAGGCGGACGTCGTAGGTGACGACGTTGACGTCGGGGTTGAGCAGCGTGAGGGTCTTCTTGGCGGAGTCGACCTTGCGGTCGCCCACGCGGTCCATGTTGTGGAGGATCTGGCGCTGGAGGTTCGACTCGTCGACGACGTCCATGTCGATGATGCCGATCGTGCCCACGCCGGCCGCAGCCAGGTACAGCGCGGAGGGCGACCCGAGGCCACCGGCGCCGAGCATGAGGACCTTGGCGCCGAGCAGGGTCTGCTGGCCCTCGTCGCCCACCTCGGGCAGCAGGAGGTGGCGCTTGTAGCGGTTGCGCTGGTCGGCGGAGAGCGTGGCGGGCGTGGACCACTCGCGGCCCTCGTCCTTCCAGCGGTTGAACCCGCCGACGACCGACACGACGTCGGTGTAGCCGAGGTCCTGGAGCGTCTTGGCCGCGAGCGCCGAGCGCACGCCACCGGCGCACAGGACGAGCATCGGGGTGTCGTGGTCCGGGATGCGCATCTCGATGTTGGTCTCGAGCGTGCCGCGCGGGATGTGGACCGAGCCCGGGATGGCGCCCTGCTCGTACTCGTCGGGCTCGCGGACGTCGAGCACCACCACGCCGGGGTCGCCGCGCCGGGCGTCGGCCTCGGCGGTCTCGACCTCGCGGATCTGGGTCTTGGTGGTTGCGAGCAGGTCGCGGAAGCTGGCCATGGACGGTCCTTCAGGTCACTCGGGGCGGGAAAAGCCTACCGGGGAGGTCAACATTCGGTCCAGCGTCGGACATTCCCGACCGGACGCCGCTGCCGACCTGCCACCATGGAGCGATGGAGCTGGCGGGGCACAAGACCCACCTGGTGGTGGCGAGCGACATCCACCTGGGCACCCGCGTCCCCACCGTCTGGTACCAGCCCGACCTCCACGAGCCCTACCTCCTGCGCCTCCTGCGATGGGTGGTCGATCAGGCCGACCACATCCGCGAGCTCGTGCTGCTCGGCGACATCGTCGAGCTGTGGACCTATCCCGCCCATGAGGTGCCGCCGACCTTCGCCGACATCGTGGCCGCCCACCCCGCCATCCTCGGTCCCGACGGCGCTCTCGCCGCCGTGCTCGACGCGCTCGACGGCGCGGTCACCTACGTCCCCGGCAACCACGACATGGGCATCACCGCCGAGGAGGTCGCGCTCGTGCGCAGCCGTTCCGGGCGGGCGCTGCGCCTCGTCGACGATGTCCCCTACCTGCCGACGCCGAAGGTGCTGCTGGCCCACGGCCACCACCACACGCTCTTCAACGCGCCGATCGAGGGCCGCTGGGGCGAGCTGCCCCTCGGCTACTTCGTGACCCGCACCGTCGCGACCCAGTGGGGGCGGGATCTGCTCGACGGCCGGACCGTGGCCGACCTCGCCGGCCAGGGCGCGCCGAACGGCATCAACCTGGACTCGCTCGGACGCCTCGTCTCGGGGGCGACCGCCCGGTCCATCGCGGCGACGCTCATCGACTTCGTCACCGGCGCCACCGGGCTCGGCCTCGACCTGTCGATCACGATGCCCGACGGGTCCGAGGCGACGCTGGGCGAGGTCCGGGCCGCGTTCGCCGACACCTGGTCGGACTGGGCCGCAGCCGAGGGCGGTGGCCTGGTCGGCCTGGCCAACGCGGCTCGCGCCGCGGTCGCCGACTTCGACGGCTCGGGACTCGGGTGGTTCGCCCAGCGCGAGGCCCTGCGCCACGGTGCCGACCTCGTGGTGATGGGCCACACCCACGTCCCGGTGGGCGGCCTCGACGAGGCGGCGGTCCAGTACCTGAACAGCGGGTTCGACTGCCCGTCGCGCCCCGACCTCGAGCGCGCCGACGCACCCCAGCAGGTCACCTTCGTGGTGGTGGACACCACCGACGAGGCGGCGCCGACCGGTGCGGTGTGGGCGGTCGACGACGAGGGCTGCCGTCCCGTCGAGGTCGCCCACACGCGGGTCGTGGTCCGGCCCGCGCAGGACTTCTCCTGCTACGTCACGCTCGACAACCGGGCCGGGCGGGCCAGCTGGGAGCTCGTCGAGCACCACGCGATCCGCGGCCAGCACGTGGTCGACCCGCCCGAGCGGATCGAGCCCGGCGAGGTCGCCCGCTGGTGGCTCCAGGACCAGCTCGGTGTGACCGGGTCGGCCGGCACGGTCACCTACCAGCGCGTCGGGGACCCCACCGCCTCGCCGGTCACCCTCGCCTACGCGTGCCCGCTCATCGGGGCCAACACGTGCACCACCCTCGCCCCGTTCGCCACGCGGGCCGGCGGCGACCTCACGTGGCACGAGGGCACGGCCCGCCCCAAGGGCCACCCGTTCTTCGTGCGCGCCGCCCTCGCCTGATCACCGAGGGGCCGCCGCAAGCCGGGCCAGCGGTTGACAATGGCGCCACAGTGCATGAAAGTGCATGAGAACACCGGGCGGGCAGCCCCGATCCCATCGGCCCCACCCGGCCGCCTCCCACGGAGGATCCTCCCGTGCCCGTCACCACCCTCGACCTCGACCAGCCCACCGAGTACCTCCACATCACCCCGTGGCCCGACCCGGTGATCGATTCCCTCGGCCACGAGGTCCGCTCGACCTACGTCGAGCGGTTCTGGCTCCCCATCCTCGGCCC
>CAZUYW010000047.1:8045-16810 GCA_964624775.1 uncultured Iamiaceae bacterium | reverse complement strand
CGGTGCTGCGGTTCCTGATGGTACGTCAGGAACCGCAGGGCACCCCAGCCCGGCCGACGGTGGCCGGTGACGGCCGGCACGTCCCTTTCACGGGGACGAAACACTTGCGAAACGTGTGGTGCCTACGGTCTCGCCCATGAAGGTCGAGACCGTGCTGTGGCCGGGCGAGGAGGGTCGGCTGGCCAAGCTCCGGGTCGAGGGCATCCCCCGGCTGGTGCTGGTGCCCGAGGGGATGATGCCGCCGCTCACGACCGACGTCCTCGAGGACTGGGTGCGCCTGCCCGCCACCGAGGACGACGTGCGGATCCGCCGGCAGGTCCTCGCCGACCGCGTGCAGGTCGCCGACGATGCCCGTCGCCCCCAGCTCGACGACAACGGCCTCCTCCGGATGGGTGGCCAGTGGGTATCGCTGCCGCCCGTCGAGCTCCGCCTGGTCAGCGCCCTGCTCGACCGGTACCGGGCCGTCGTGAGCCGGGAAGCCCTCGCCCGTGCCGGCTGGCCCGACGGCATGCCCGGGCGCAACGTGCTCGACGTGCACATCGTGCGGCTGCGTCGGCGCCTCGCGCCGCTCGGCTTGGCCATCCGCACCGTCCGCAGCCGCGGCTACCTGCTCGAGGAGGGCGCGGTCGAGGCCCACGCCGCCGGCTGAGCGTCCCCCGGCGTTGTGGCCCGCGGGCCGCGACGCGTAGAAACGCCCGGTGACCGCCTACGACGACCGCCGCCAGTGGCCCGGCACGGTGCCGCCCGTCGTCGGGGCCGTGCCGCGACGGCCGGGGTCGGTCCGGCGCACCACCAGCGTCGACATCGTGCGGCCCGACGGGTTCGGCGGTCCGCTCGTCGTCTCGGGAGCCGGTCGGGACCTGCGCACGCTCATCGACCAGCGGGATCCCGAGGTCGTCGCCGTAGGCGCCACCCAGGTCACGGTCGACTACCTCGGGGATCGTCGGGTGGTGGCGGTCGAGGCGACGCCTGACCCGGGTGGGCTCGACGTGCTCGTGGGGGCCCGGGCCGGGTCGGGGTTCCGGCGCACCATGGCCGAGGCCCTGCCCGATCTGGTCCGGAGCGGCACGCTCGTCCACCAACTCCTCGACGACCTCACGCCCGCCGTGCTGATCTCGGGCTCGTCGCTCGCCCGGGAGGGCCTCGTGCGCCTCGCCGCCGACACGGCGAGCACCGGCCCGAAGGCACCCACCGACATCTGCGCCGGCTGGCAGGCCGGGGGTGCCATGTTCGGCGCGATCGCCGAGACCGGCGTGCCGCTCCTCGGCTGGGGGCCTCCCGCACCCGCACTCGAGGGCGACGATCCGTGGGCCTGGCACGCGGTCACCGCCCTGCCCGCCGGATCGATGCGGCGGCGCCGCCTCATCGACCTCGGTCCCGCCCCGGACCCCGACGCCGCGCACCTCGTGGTCCAGGTCCACTTCCGTGACAGCTACTGGGAGCCCGACCTCACCGAGACCGTGGTCCACGAGTACCGGGTCGAGGCCGAGGTCGACCCCGCGACGTGGCACGTGCTGGGCGCCGCCGCCGTTCCCGGACCGCTCCCCGCGCCCGAGTGTCCCTCTGCCGCAGCGAGCGCCGATCGCCTGGCAGGCGTGGCGGTGGGCGAGCTCCGCGCCGTCGTGCGCGACGCGTTCACGGGCACGACGACCTGCACCCACCTCAACGACGTGTTCCGGTCCCTCGCCGACCTGGCCGTGCTCGGTTCGAGCCTGCCGCGCCGTCCTTGAACCGGGCGAACGGCGGGAGCGGTCAGCCCTCCTGGTGCTCGAAGAAGGCGAGGCGCTCCCCGCCGCCGTGGACCACGAGGTTGGTGCCGGCCACGAACCCGGCCAGGTCGCTGGCGAGGAAGGCGACCGCGTTGCCGATGTCGGCCGGCTCGGCCACGCGCCCGAGCGGGACCGTCGCCGCGACCGCGGCGGCGCCCTCGGGGCCGCCGTAGTAGTCCTCGAACAGCTCGGTGCGGACCATCCCGGCGGACACGGCGTTCACCCGGACCTTGGGCGCCCACTCCATGGCGAGGCTCGTGGTCAGGTTGATGAGGCCGGCCTTGGCCGCGCCGTAAGCGGCCGTGCCGGGGGAGGGGCGCAGGCCCGACAGGCTCGCGATGTTGATGATCGAGCCGCCGTCGGGCTGCTCCTGCATCACGGCGTTGGCGGCCTGGGCGACGTGCAGCGCGGAGGTGAGGTTCAGGCCGAGGATCTTCTCGCTGAAGCGCGGCGAAGCCGTCGCCGCGTCGGCCCCGGGTGACCCGCCTGCGTTGTTGACCGCGATGTCGAGCGAGCCGTGGCGCTCGACGATCTGGGCGACGAGTCCGCCGACGGCGTCCGGGTCGCGCACATCCGCGGGGAGGAAGTCGACGCCGGTCGGCAGCGTGCCGTCGGCCGGGGTCGAGCGCCCGCACACCACGACGGTGGCGCCCGCGGCGCAGAGGCGGTCGGTGATGCCGGCACCCACGCCCCGGGCGCCCCCGGTCACGAGGGCGACCCGTCCGGCCAGGTCGATTGCGATCGTCATGGCGCTCACCTTCGCACAGCGTCGGGCCCCGGGCGCGGGTCCCGGGTTGAGCAACCCTTGAGGTTGGTCTGACCGTGGGTTGAGCCGGGGCTGGTCCACTGCTCCCCATGTCCAGCAGCACCGTGACCCCCTTCCGACCCGCCGCCGAGGCGCGCCGCCGCACCCGCGGGGCCTGGCGCCCCGACGACCAGGCCATGGCCCTGCTGTTCCGCCTGGTCCTGGCCGACGACTGGTCCCCGCGGTCCGCCGCGGCCGAGCTGCGCCACCGGGTCGGGGACCCGATCGTGCTGCAGCGGGTCGCCCTGCGCGTGCGTCGGGCCGTCGACGATCGCCGGTCCGAGGTCGGCACCAGGGCCGAGCAGACCATCCTCGAGGCGATCGACGGCCACGTCCGGCCCCTCGCCCCCGGTCACCTCGCCCTCGCCGCCTGACCGGCGGTCAGTAGCCGTTGGTCGAGAAGTGCCAGGCCTCGGAGTCGGTGATGGCATCCACGGTGCGGAACACCCGGAGGCCGAACGACGGACCGTTCTCCACCGCCCACTTCCAGCACCAGGTGGTCTTGGTGATGTCGTGGCCGTTGCACTCGAGGTCCACGGCCAAGCCCCACTCGTGCATCGACTTGCCCGGCGGGTTGGCCGGATAGCCGTGCGTGTACAGGTACAGCTGTTCGTCGTAGGAGCGCCATGAACCGGGGGCGAACATCCAGTCCGGCAGGTCGTTGGTGCCCTCGGCGAGGAGGGTGTAGCCGCGTGCCGATGCGGCCTCGACGAACGCGGCGACCGAAGCGAACCACACCTTGTTCACGTAGATGTTGGTGCCCGGGACCTGCAGGATGTCGACGTTGCGCTGGTGGCCCGGGGATCCGGCGATGCACAGGGGAACCGGGCCGGGCCGGGTGAACCGTGCGCACCCGGTGACCGGTCGGGACGGTGGGTCGAGGCGGGTCGGGTAGCCGCGCTCGAGCAGCCAGGAGAGCAACTCGGCTCGATCGGCGGTGCCGTTCGCCAGTGCCGCCAGCCACCACCGTGACTCGTCCGGTGTCGGGGCGCGGCCCTTGGTGTTCTGGTACGCCCGCGCCACGAACTCGGTCTGGTCGGTGGCACCCAGCCGTGTCCGGTACTCGGCGGATCCCATCAGCGCTTCGGTGAACCAGCGCGCCGACGGCGTCCGCATGACCCGCCACGTCCAGTAGGCGCTGGCCCGAGCGTCGGCCGGTCGCCCGAAGATCGTCTGGTACCCGCGTCCGACGAGGCGGGCCGCGTAGGACGCGGTGTAGGTCTCGACGTTGGCCGGCGGCGCCGGCGCGGCCTGCGCGCGAGATGGTGACTGGAGGATGCCGAGGGCGATCACCAGAACGATGGCGATGGCGCTCCGCCGAGGAGGGTTCCGCACGTCGCCACCCTACCTGCCCTGCGGCCTGCCTGGGACGGCCGCGGCCTCGGCTACCGTGGCCCGGCAATCTGACGACCTATCAGAAAGTGGCCGATGGGGATCACGGCGAACATCGACGAGCAGGGCATCGCCGAGGTGGTGATGGACAACCCGCCCGTGAACGCGTTGAACGTGGCCGGGTGGTTCGACCTGGCGCGCATCGTGCGCGAGCTGGGCGAGGACCCGCAGGTGCGGGTGGTCGTGCTGCGGGCCGAGGGCAAGGGCTTCAACGCCGGCGTCGACATCAAGGAGATGCAGGCGACCGAGGGCTTCGACGCCCTCATCGGGGCGAACCGGGGCTGCTACGAGGCCTTCGCCGCCGTCTACGAGTGCAAGGTGCCCGTCGTGGCCGCCGTCAACGGCTTCTGCGTGGGCGGCGGGATCGGCCTGGTCGGCAATGCCGATGTGATCGTCGCCGCCGACGACGCCGTCTTCGGGCTCCCCGAGGTGGACCGGGGCGCCCTCGGCGCGGCCACCCACCTGTCCCGCCTCGTGCCCCAGCACAAGATGCGGGCGATGGTGTACACGTCGGCCAACGCCACGGCCCAAGAGCTCCACGCGTTCGGCTCGGTGCTCGAGGTCGTGCCCCAGGCCGAGCTGCGCGACGCCGCCTTCCGGGTGGCCGCCGCCATCGCCGCCAAGTCGCCCACGGTCATCCGGGCCGCCAAGGAATCCCTGAACGGCATCGACCTGTGGGACGTGAAGCGGTCGTACCGCTTCGAGCAGGGCTTCACGTTCGAGCTGAACCTCTCGGGCGTGGCCGACGAGCACCGCGACGCCTTCGTCGCCAAGCGAGACACGGACGTGAGCAAGTGAGCGACACCGGCACCGACGCCTACCCGGCGCGCAAGGACAAGCGGCTGAGCGAGGACGACGTCGTCGCCCAGCTCGCCTCGGGGATGACCATCGGCATCGGCGGTTGGGGCAGCCGGCGCAAGCCGATGTCGCTCGTGCGGGCCATCCTGCGCAGCGACCTCACCGACCTGCACCTCGTCACCTACGGCGGCCCCGAGGTCGGCATGCTGTGCGCGGCCGGCAAGGTCGCCCACCTGACCTTCGCCTTCGTGGCGCCCGACAACTCGACGTCGGCCGTGCTGCTCGAGCCGCACTTCCGGGCCGCCCGGCAGAGCGGTGCCATCAGCTGCACCGAGCTCGACGAGGGCATGCTCGGCCTCGGCCTCCAGGCCGCGGCGTGGCGGGTGCCCTTCCTGCCCACCCGCGTCGGCCTCGGCTCGGACCTGCACCTGGTGAACCCCGACCTCAAGACGGTCCGCTCGCCCTACCCGGGCCCCGACGGCGGCGAGGGCGAGGAGCTGATCGCCCAGCCCGCCATCGAGCTCGACGCCGCGCTGTGCCACCTCAACGTCGGCGACGAGCGCGGCAACGCCGCCTACACCGGCCCCGACCTCTACTCCGACGACCTGCTCCTCGAGGCGGCGCAGCGCCGCTTCATCTCGGTGGAGCGCATCGTGCCCACCGGCGGGCTCGTCGACGCCGCCGGGGACATCGCCCGGCTGCGCATCAACCGGCTCTTCGTCGACGGCATCGTCGAGGCGCCCAACGGCGCCCACCCCACCGAGTGCGCCCCCGACTACGGCCGCGACATCGCCTTCCAGAAGGCGTACCTCGCCACCGCCAAGGACCCCGCCGACTGGGAGGCGTTCCGCAGCGAGTGGCTGTCGTTCGCAACCGAGGCCGACTACCAGGCCGCCCTGGCCGCCCGACCCGCCGAGGAGGCCGGCCGATGACCGCCACCGATCTCTCGAACCTGGTGACCCGCGCCGACGTGTGCGCCGTCGCCGTCGCCGACTGCTTCCGGGGCGACGGCGAGATCCTCGCCAACCCGATCGGCACCATCCCGATGATCGGCGGCCGCCTCGCCCGCGCCACCTGGGAGCCGGACCTCATGATGACCGACGGTGAGGCCGCCCTCATCGCCAACGACGAGGCCATCCCCGCCGTCGAGGACCGTCGGTACGAGACCTACAACCCGTACCGCCGCATGTTCGACGTGGTGTGGAGCGGGCGGCGCCACGTGATGATGGGCGCCACCCAGGTCGACCGCTACGGCAACCAGAACATCGCCGGCATCGGCGGCACCCCGGACCGGCCCCGCACCCAGCTGCTCGGGTTCCGCGGCGCGCCGGGCAACACGATCAACAACGTGACCTCGTACTGGGTGCCCGCCCAGAGCGCCAAGGTGTTCGTCGAGGCGGTCGACATCGTGACCGGCGTCGGCTGGGACCGCGCCGCCGCGCTCGGCCCGACCGCGTCCCGGTTCCACGAGATCCGCCGCGTCGTCTCGAACCTCGCCGTCTACGACTTCGAGACGCCGGACCACGCGATGCGCCTGCGCTCGCTCCACCCCGGCGTCACCGTCGACGAGGTCATCGAGGCAACCGGGTTCGCCCTCGTGATCCCCGACGACGTGCCCACGAGCCGCCTGCCCACCGCCCACGAGCTCGAGCTGCTCGACACGGTCATCGACCCGTCCGGCACCCGCCACCGCGAGGTCCCCGACCCCGCCTGACGTTCCCGCCTCGACCGGAAATGCGTGGATCCACCCCACCTGTGGTGGTCGATCCACACGAAACCGCCGGGGTGGGCGGGGGTCAGGTGCAGCGGGTCGTGGTGTGGGTGGCGACGGCGCCCTGGCTGGTGATCTCGAGGACCACGCACGGCGGGCTGTGCGGCGTGCGGATGAGGACGAGGGCGTCACGCCCCTTCATCGCCGCGTCGATCACCTCGCCGTCGGCCAGAGGGAAGAGCTGCTGGAGCGGCCCCTCACCGCGGTCGAGCTCTGCCTTGGACGCGCCATAGAGCCACGTGGCCTGGTCGGCCTTGGCGTCGGCCACCTCCTTGGCCGTGATGTGGCGGCGGTAGACGATGCTCTCGGCCTCGGCCCGCGCGGCTCGCGTCGCGTCGGCCGACCGCCTGGCGTCGCGCCAACCGAGGATGGCCAGGGCGCCGGCGCCCAGCACGATCAGGCAGAGCAGCAGCCGGCCGACGACGCCCCACGGACCGATGCGGTCCACCTCGGCGCGCTCGGCATCGGGGTCCGGGCGGGTGCGGGCGAGCGCGCCGGCGGTGATCCACCACCAGAACAGGCCGCTGAACCCGGCACCGACGGCCGCCCGCACGAAGATCCCGGGGTCGCGGTCCGCGATGGCGATGCCGACCTGGACGCTGGCGGCTAGGGCCGTCACCGCGAGCATCACGATGCCGAAGCCGGCCAGGACCTTCCACCACAGCTTCGCCGACACGGCGTCGACGCTACCGGCCCGGCGTAACCTCTCGATCATGTCGTCGTACCGCATCCACCGGCTCCAGCCCGGCGACGAGTGGGTGCTGGCCCAGCTGGCCCGGGGCAACGCCCGGTTCGGCACGGGGGACGAGAAGGAGTGGCTGCCGCCGCTGGGCGGCGATGATGCCGCCGCCTTCGTGGCCGACCCGAACACGATCTGCGTGGTGGCGGTGGAGGACGGGACCAACCAGATCTGCGGGTTCGCCTACGGCGGCGTGCTGCTGCGCCGCCACACCCAGCTCAAGCACGCATGCCTCTACGAGATCGGCATCGACCTCGACCACCGCGAGGGCGACGTCGGCATGATGCTGCTGCGCGGCTTCGGCAACGAGGCCCGCGACCTCGGGTGCGACCGTGGCTTCGTGATCACGAACGAGTCCGATCGGCAGACCGTCGCCCTCTACCGGGCGTTCGGCGCGCTCACCAGCGGCGGGAACGACATCCTCTTCGGCCTCCAGTTCTGAGCCGCCCGGGGGTGCCGTCCTAGGGTGGCGGCCATGTCTGACGCTCCATCAGGAACGCCCGCGGCCGCCTCCGACGGCGGTCGGTTGCACACCCGCTTCTGCGACCTCGCCGGCTGCCGCTATCCGATCGTGCAGACCGGCATGGGCTGGGTGTCGGGCGCCAACCTCACCGCGGCCACGAGCGCGGCGGGCGGGTTCGGCATCCTCGCCGCCGTCACCATGACGCCCGACCAGCTGCGCGACGCCGTCCACGGCGTGAAGGAGCGCACCGACGCCCCGTTCGGCGTGAACTTCCGGGCCGACCAGCCCGACCTCGAGGACCGCCTGCGGTTCGTGGTCGACGAGGGCGTGCGGCTCGTCTCCTTCGCCGGTGCGCCGTCCAAGGACGCCATCGCCCGCATCCACGACGCCGGCGGCGTGGTGATGCCCACCGTCGGCGCCCGCCGCCACGCCGAGAAGATGCTCGAGTGGGGCGTGGACGCCGTCATCGCCCAGGGCGGGGAGGGCGGTGGCCACACCGGCACCGTCCCGACCTCGCTGCTCCTGCCCCAGGTGGTCGACGCGGTCGGGGCCGACATCCCGGTGCTCGGCGCCGGCGGCTTCCACTCGGGCCGGGGCCTGGTGGCCGCGCTCGCCTACGGCGCCGACGGCATCGCCATGGGCACCCGGTTCCTGCTCACCGCCGAGAGCCGCGTCCCCGACGACATCAAGGCCCGCTACACGTCGGCCACCGTGTTCGACACCGTCGTCACCACCGCGCTCGACGGCGCCCCGCAGCGCGTGATCCGCACCGAGACCGTCGACGCCCTCGAGAAGGCGTCGCCGATCACCCGGTTCCCGAAGGCGCTGCGCAACGCCCTCGCCTTCCGCAAGCTCACCGGCACGCCGCTCAAGGAGCTGGTCGACGAGGGCCTGGCCATGCGCAAGAACCAGGACCTCACCTGGAGCCAGCTCGCCATGGCCGCCAACGCCCCGATGCTGATCAAGGCCGCGCTGGTCGACGGCGACCCGAGCGTCGGCGTGCTGCCCACCGGCCAGGTCACCGGCGT
>CAZUYW010000047.1:4707-7945 GCA_964624775.1 uncultured Iamiaceae bacterium | reverse complement strand
GTCAGATACGCTCGGCGGCCGTATGGAGACCCTGCCGTGGACCTGACCTGGAGCGCTGACGAGGACCGGTTCCGCACCGAGGTGCGGGCCTGGCTGGAGGCCGAGCTGGCCGCGTGGCGGGCCCGCCACGACGATCGCATCCTCTCTGGCGACACCACCGAGGGCTTCGCCCAGCACCTCGACTGGGAGCGGACCCTGTTCGACGCCCGGTACGCCGTCGTGTCGTGGCCCGAGGCGTTCGGCGGTCGCGGTGCGAGCCGCTGGGAGTGGCTGATCTTCGAGGAGGAGTACTACCGGGCGGGCGGTCCCCAGCGGGTCACCCAGAACGGCATCTTCCTGCTCGCCCCGACGGTGTTCGAGTTCGGCACGCCCGACCAGCAGGCCCACATCCTCCCCCGCATGGCGGGCGCCGAGGACCTGTGGTGCCAGGGCTGGAGCGAGCCCAACGCCGGCTCGGACCTGGCCAGCCTCACCTGCAAGGCCACCCGCGACGACGAGCGGGGCGGCTGGGTCCTCGACGGCCAGAAGACCTGGACCACCCGCGGCGCGTTCTGCACGCACCTGTTCGGCCTGTTCCGCACCGACCCCGAGAGCCAGCGCCACAAGGGCCTGACCTACCTGCTGGTGCCGCTCGACCTCGAGGGCATCACCGTGCGGGGCTTCGGCCGCCTCGACGGCGACGAGGGCTTCGCCGAGGTCTTCTTCGACGGTGCCTTCCTGCCCGACGACGCGCTGCCCGGCGGCGTGGTGCTCGGCGGGGTCGGCGAGGGCTGGTCGGTGGCCATGGCCACCACCTCGTCGGAGCGGGGGCTGACCCTGCGCTCGCCGGGCCGCTTCACCGCCACCGCCGACCGCCTCCTCGCGCTGTACCGGGAGGCGGCCGGCGACCCCGAGACCGACCCCGGCCTGCGCGACCGGGTCGTCCAGGGCTGGATGAAGGCCGAGGCCTACCGCCTCCAGACCCTCCAGACCGTCACCGACGACGCCGAGGGCCGTTCGGCCGGGGCGGCGAGCAGCTTCGTGAAGCTGTGGTGGTCCGAGCTTGACATCGAGCTCCACGAGACCGCCCAGGACCTGCTCGGCCCGAGCGCCGAGCTCGACCAGGCGTGGAGCAAGGGCTGGCAGTTCGCCCTGTCGGGCCCGATCTACGCGGGCACCAACGAGATCCAGCGCAACATCGCCGCCGAGCGCGTCCTCGGCCTCCCGAGGAAGTAGCCGAGATGCGCTTCGCCTTCACCGAGGACCAGCTCGCGTTCCGCGACGCCGTCACCGACCTGCTGGCCAAGGAGTGCCCGCCCGAGGTCGTGCGGGCCGCGTGGCCCGACGGCACCGATGCCCACGGCGCCCGCAAGGGTGAGGGGGCCCGGGCCGACGCCGCCCGGCTGGCCAAGGTCTGGTCCGACCTGGCCGAGATGGGCGTGCTCGGCATCGGGGTGTCGGAGGCGGCCGGCGGCCTGGGCATGGCCGAGGTCGACTGGGTGCTGCTCGCCGAGGAGACCGGCTACGCCGCCCTCCCGCACCCGTTCGTGGAGACCGCGTGCGTGGTCGCCCCGCTGCTCGACGACACCGACGATCCCCACGGCGTGCTGGCCGAGCTGCTCGACGGCACCCGCCAGGCCGGCGTGCTCACGCCCCGGTCGAACCTCGTCCCCTGGGGCGATGCGGTCACCTACCTGGTGGAGCTGCAGCAGGTCGACGGCGCGTGGCGGGCCCTGCGGGTCGACGGTGGCGTGGCTGTGGGCGACACCGACGACCACCGCCGCACCCTCGCCGACGCGCTCGACGCGGGCCGCCACCTCGTGGCGCTCGGTGCGTGGAAGGCCGACGGCGCCCTGGGCGACGCCCCCACCGCCGAGCGGGCGTTCGACCGCGGCGCGCTCGGCACGGCCGCCCAGCTCGTGGGCCTCGGCCGCCGCATGCTCGACCTGACGGTCGCCTACGCGGGGGAGCGGACCCAGTTCGGCGTGCCGATCGGGTCCCAGCAGGCGGTCAAGCACCACCTGGCCGACGCGGCCATGGCCCTGCGCTTCGCCGCTCCCGCGGTCTACGCCGCGGCCTGGGAGCTCTCCACCGGTGCCCCCACGGCGAGCAGGGCGGTGTCGACCGCCAAGGCCCTGGCGTCGGACGCGGCCCGCCGCACGGCCCGCAACGCGCTCCAGTGCCACGGGGCCATCGGGTACACGGTCGAGTACGACCTGCACCTGTACCTCAAGCGCGCCGAGGCGCTGTCCCGGGCGTGGGGCGACCCGGCCTGGCACCGGCGCCGGGTTGCGACCGCCCTCGGCATCTGAGCCGGCCGGTCACCTGACCGGCCGGCCGCCGCTCTAGCGGAGGTGTAGCCCGCGGGCGATGGTGTTCGACGGCAGGCCGCTCACGGTCACCTGGGTGACGAACGACGGGCTGAACCGCCAGATCCGGGCGCTCGAGGTGCTGGGCCAGACGATGTCGGTGAACCCGTTGTCGTCGATGTCGGCCGTCGTCGGCTTGTAGGTGCCGGAGACGCTGGTGACCTCCTGCTCGGCGGGGTCGTCGAGGCCGGGGCCGAAGGCCCAGAGGTGCTCGGGCAGGCTGCCCGGCCCGTAGAAGAACAGGCTCCCGTAGGCCTCCTCCACGAACCGGCCGGGGAGCACGGTGTACGCGCCGTCGATGTTCGGCGTGGCGGTCGCGGTGGGGCTCCCGCTGGTGTCGAAGCTCCACACCAGGTCGGGCCCGGCCGCGTTGTAGAAGTAGATGCGGTCGGTCGGCTGGCCCGGGCCGGGCACGCCGAACGGGCCGACGACGGGCGTGTAGGTCGGCGTGATCGAGAGGGCCTTGGACGTGTGGGTGGTGGCGCCGGGGCCGAACAGCCACAGCGAGTCGGGGCCGGCACCGGGGGCGTACCAGAGCACGTCGTCGCGCCCGTCGCCGTTCGCGTCGACCACCACGGGGCGGTAGGTGCCCGAGATCGACGTGGTCACGGGCGAGTAGGACCCGCCGCCGGTGAACCGCCAGATCACGTCGGGGGCCGAGCCGGGGGCGTACCAGTAGATGTCGTCGTACCCGTTGCCGTCGAAGTCGCCGACGAGGGGCGTGTAGGTGCCGTTGATGGTGAGCGGCGAGTAGCTCACGTCGGGGCCGCCCGAGGTCGGGTTGACGTGGACGATCGAGTCCGGGGCGGTGCCGGGGGTGTACAGCAGCAGGTCGCCGCCGGTGCCCCAGAAGTTGCCGGGGATCGCCTTGGCCGCGGTGGGCATCACGG
>CAZUYW010000047.1:0-4607 GCA_964624775.1 uncultured Iamiaceae bacterium | reverse complement strand
GGTGCGGACCCGCTCCTGACGGGACGTTAGATTCGACGGACCGCCGATCCAGGAGTTCCCATGCCCGAGGCCTACATCGTCGACGCCGTCCGCACCCCGGTGGGGCGCCGAGGCGGGTCGCTCAGCCAGATCCACCCGGCCGACCTCGGCGCAGCGTCGATCCGCGCGCTGCTCGACCGCACCGGGATCGATCCGGGCGCGGTCGACGACGTGATCTTCGGCAACGTCGACTCCGTGGGTGGCCAGGCCGGCGACATCGCCCGCACCTGCTGGCTCGTGGCCGGTGGTCCCGAGCACGTCCCGGGCACCACCGTCGACCGCCAGTGCGGCTCGGCGCAGCAGGCCGTGCACTTCGCGGCGCAGGCCGTGCTCGCCGGCGTGAACGACCTCGTCGTGGCCGGCGGTGTCCAGCAGATGAGCCAGATCCCGATCAGCTCGGCGATGACGCTGGCCTCGGACCTCGGCTTCCCCGACCCGTTCAGCACCTCCCCCGGGTGGGTCGAGCGCTACGGCCCTGATCTGGTCAGCCAGTTCACGGGCGCCGAGATGATCGCCGAGAAGTGGGACCTCTCCCGCGACGAGATGGAGGCCTTCGCCGTCCAGTCGCACGAGCGGGCCCTCGCCGCGCAGGCCCGTGGCCACTTCGATCCCGAGATCGCGCCGCTGAACGGCCTCGACCGTGACGAGGGCCCCCGTGAGCCGAACTGGGACAAGATCCGCAGCCTGCCCACCCTCGTCGAGGGCGGGCGGCTCACCGCCGCCGTCGCCAGCCAGATCAGCGATGCCTCGGCCAGCCTCCTCATTGCCTCCGAGCAGGCGGTCAAGGACCACGGCCTCACCCCGCGGGCCCGCATCCACCACATGAGCGTCCGTGGCGATGACCCGATCATGATGCTCACCGCCCCGATCCCGGCCACGCGGTACGCGTTCGAGAAGACCGGCATGACCCTTGACGACATCGACGCCGTCGAGATCAACGAGGCCTTCGCCTCCGTGGTGCTGGCCTGGGCCAAGGAGCTCGACGCCGACATGGCCAAGGTCAACCCCAACGGCGGCGCCATCGCGCTCGGCCACCCCCTCGGCGCCACCGGAGCCCGCCTGATGACCTCGCTGCTGAACCAGCTGGAGACCACCGGCGGGCGCTACGGTCTGCAGACCATGTGCGAAGGTGGCGGCCAGGCTAACGTCACAATCATTGAACGCCTGGGCTGACCCAGGGGAAGGCGGGACCATGAGCAGCACTCCTCCCGAACAGCCCGGAGCGTGGGATCCCGCCACCGGCTTCGGCCAGGGCGGTTCGACGCCCCCGCCGCTGCCCGGTCAGGCCCCGCCCCCGAACGTGCCGCCCGGGGGCTACGGCTCGCCGACCCCGCCACCGCCGGCGGCCAACCCCGCGTTCAACGGCGTGCCGGGGTACGGCCCGCCGCCCGCCACGCCGGGCTACGGCGCGCCCGCGAGCGGCTACGGCGTGTCGGGCTACGGCCAGCAGGTCATGCCTCGTGAGCACCCGCAGGGCACCACGATCCTCGTCCTCGGCATCCTGGGCCTGGTGGTCTGCGGCCTGCTCGGCCCGGTGGCGCTCATCATGGGCAACGGGGCGATCAAGGAGATCGACCGCAATCCGGCCATGTACACGAACCGGGGCGCGGTCCAGGCCGGGCGGATCATGGGCGGCATCGTCACCGCGCTGATGGTCCTCGGGATCGTGGCCTTCATCGCCCTCATGATCCTCGGCGTGGCGACGAGCTCCAGCACCTCGTCGGGCTACTGACCGGCGATGAGCGAGGTGCCGCCGGGTGGGCCCGGCGAGGACCCCACCGCGTGGGATCCGGCCGACGGGTTCCCGCCGCAGCCTCCGGGCCCGCCGCCCCAGCAACCGGGCTACCCGGCGCCGGGCTACCCACCGCCGGGCTACCCACCCCAGCCGCCGACGTACCCTCCCGCTCCCGGCTACCCGCCGCCGGGGTACGGGGCGCCGCAGGGCTACCCGCCCCAGCAGCCGGGCTACCCGCTGCCCGGGTACGGGGCACCGGCGAGCGGTTACGGGCAGCCCTCCGGGCCGTACTACCCCGCCCGCCACAAGGACACCACCACCGCGCTGGTCCTCTCGATCGTCGGGCTCCCCGCGATCTGCTGCTGCATGCCCGTCTCCCCCGTCGCGGTGCTCATCGCCACCAAGGCCCTCCGCGAGGTCGACCAGAACCCGGCCGCCTACACCGAGACGGGCACCCTCCGGACCGCACAGATCCTCGGGATCGTCGGGTCGGCGTTCTGGGTGCTGTGGATCGGCCTCCAGGTGGTCAGCGCGGTCATGGGTGGCTGATCAGCGGGCCAGGTGGTGGAGGGCGATCGCGGCAGCGGTCGCCACGTTGACCGAGTCGACCCCTGGAGCCATCTCGATCCGGACCTGATGGCGTGCAGCGGCAAGGGCGGCGTCTGTGAGGCCCGGCCCCTCGGCGCCCACCAGGATCACCACCGGCCCCGGACCGAGCGCGGCCGGGTCGAGCTCGCGCAGCGCGCGGTCGCCGGCAGGGGTGAGGGCGATGGTGGTGGCGCCGCGGTCATGGAGGTCGTCGAGGCCGGCGGGCAGCGTGCCGAGCTGCCCGGTCGGCACCGCGAGCACGTGCCCCAGCGACACGCGGATCGACCGCCGGTAGAACGGGTCGGCCGACGTCGGATCGGTGAGCACCCCCGCCGCCCCGAACGCGGCGGCGTTGCGGTACAGGGCGCCGAGGTTCTCGTGGTCGTTGACGCCCTCGGTCGCCACGAGCAGAGCGCCGGGCGCCAGCAGGTCGGTGGCGGGCACCGGCGTGCGTCGCTGCACCGACGCGAGCGCGCCCCGGTGCAGGTCGAAGCCCACCACGGCCCGCAGCGGTTCCTCGCCGGTGACCACGAGGCGCCCGCCGTCGGCCGTGACCCGCGCCGCGAGCCGGTCGCCGAAGCGTTCGGCCACGCGGGGCAGCACCGCGATGGTGCGCACCCGCCACCCTGGGAGCTCGAGCAGCCGCTCGATGGCGAGCGCGCCTTCGACCACGAAGTAGTCACCGTCGCGCTCGACCCGGCGACGGGTGGCCGGATCGTTGAGCGCGACGAAATCGGCGAGGCGGTCCTCGCCGGCACCGCTCACCGCGGCGGGAGCCCCTTCACCGGCGGGAGCGTCGACCACGGGAAGTTGATCCACTCGTCGGTGACCTTCCACGCGTAGTCGGGCGCGATCACCGATCGGGGCTTGTGGTAGAGCACCGCCGTTCGGGTCGACGACACGTGCTGGGAGAGCACCTCCTGCACGAGCCGCAGCGTGTGCCCCGTGTCGGCGACGTCATCGACGATGAGCACGTCGAGGCCGCTCACGTCGACCAGGTTCAGGCTCGGCGGCAGCACGACCGGCACGGGCAGGCGGGAGTCGACGCCGTCGTAGAACTCGACGTTGATCGTGCCGCAGTTCTTCACGCCCAGCGCGTAGGCGACGGCGCCGGCGACGGTGAGCCCGCCGCGTGCGACGGCCACCACGATGTCGGGGATCCAGCCGTCATCGGCGATGGTCTCGGCGAGGGACCGGGTGGCCTGGCCGAAGCCCTCCCAGGTGAGGACCTCGCGGTCGGGGGCGTCGGTGGCGTCGGTGGGGTTGACGGCCTCGGTCATCGGGCCTCTCGTTCGTAGGGCGTGCCAAGCGCGCCCGGGGCTCCGAGGCGGCGACGAGCCCACCCCGACGAGACGAGCGCGAGCACGACGATGGTCATGACGTAGGGCAGCGAGTCGAGGAGCTGCGAGGACACCTGGACGTTGCGGGCCTGGAGCGTGAGCCCGAGGCTCGAGAAGGCACCGAACAAGTAGGCGCCGACCAGGATCAGGTCGGGTCGCCAGAACCCGAAGATCACGAGCGCCAGGGCGATCCAGCCGCGGCCGCCGGTGATGCCGTCGGACCACAGCGGGATGATGGCCAGGGGGAAGAAGGCGCCGCCCAGCCCGGCGAACATGCCGCCGACCACGGTGTGGGCGTAGCGGTAGCGGATGACGTTGATGCCCATCGCGTCGGCGGTGCCGGGGGACTCGCCGACGGCGCGCAGGTGCAGGCCCGTCCGCGAGCGGAACAGGTACCACCACAGGGCGCCGACGAGCACCCACGACGCGTAGGTGAGCACGTTGTGGGAGAACAGGAGCGGGCCGAGGATCGGCACGTCGGCGAGCCCGGCCACGTCGAGGCGCTCGAGGCGGTGCGGCACCGGGCGCGACGCGAGGTCCAGGCTCGACGCGAGGTACGACGAGAACCCGGCCGCGCCCGCGAGGATCGTGATCGCCAGGCCCGACACGATCTGCTCCACCCGGAACGTGAGCACCAGCACGGCGTGGAGCAGGCCGGTGAGCCCGCCGACGACCATGGCCGCGAGCAGGGCCTCGAGCACCACCAGCCACCCGGGGCCGGGCGCGTGGAGCGATGTCCAGCACGCCGCCACCGCGCCCATGAGCATCATCCCCTCGACGCCGAGGTTGAGCACGCCGGACCGCTCGGTGAGCATCTCGCCGAGCGCGGCGAGCAGCAGCGGGGTCCCGTAGAAGATCGCCGACGCGGCGATCACGATGAACAGGTTGCGGTTGACGCCGGTGGC
>CAZUYW010000046.1:15665-16935 GCA_964624775.1 uncultured Iamiaceae bacterium | reverse complement strand
TCCCCCGCCGGCATGACGAGCCGCCTCAACCGCCTCGAGGCGGCCGGCCTGATCGAGCGACGCCCGGACCCGGCCGACCGCCGCGGCTCGCTCGTCACCCTCACCGAGGCCGGACGCGACGCCGCCGACCGCGCCGTCGAGGCGCTCACCGCGCGCGAGCGCGCCCTGCTCGACGTCCTCGGCCCCGCCGAGCACGACCGCCTCGACCGCACGCTGGACAAGCTGGTGGCGCACCTGGACGAACGCGCGGGCGCGACCGCACCGTGACCACGATCGTCCTCGTCTCCCTCGTGGGCGGGTTCGCCTCGGGCATGCTCGCCGCCGTGCTGGGCGTCGGCGGCGCGGTGATCACCACACCGCTCATCCGCGCCATGGGTGCCACGCCGATCGCGGCCGTCGGCTCGACGGTGCCGGCGATCCTCCCCGGCGCGGTGTCCGGCAGCCTCCGCTACCAGCGCGAGGGCTACATCGTGTGGCCCATCGCCCTCACCTGCGGTGCCTCGGGCATGGCGTTCGCGGTCGCCGGCGGGTGGGTGGCCGACGTCGTCGACGCCCGCTGGCTGATGGTCGTCACCGCCCTGCTCGTGCTCTGGAGCGGGCTCTCGCTGCTCCGGGAGCGCCGCCGCACCCTCCTCGCCACCGACGACACGGACCTGGCCGACGCCGTGAGCGATCCGCCCGAGCCGGCGGCGCTCGCCGCCGCCCCGCGCGCCGGGCACCCGGGCGCCATCGCCCTCGGTGTGGTCGCCGGGTTCCTCGCCGGCCTCCTCGGCATCGGCGGCGGCGTGGTGCTCACCCCCGGGCTGAGCCTCGGCCTCAAGCTCCCGATGAAGCACGCCATCGCCACCTCGCTCGTGGCGGTGTCGATGATGTCGGTGACCGCGCTCATTACCCACATCGCGCTGGGTCACGTCGACTGGCGCTTCGCGCTCCCCCTGGCGATCGGCATCGTGCCGGGCGCCCGGGTCGGGGCCCACCTCACGGTGGGGTCCTCGGAGGCCCAGGTGCGCCTGGTGGCCGGCAGCCTCCTCGTGGCGATCGCCTGCATCTACCTGGCCCGCGAGCTCGCCGGCCTTGCCTGAGCCGACGGGCGTCAGCCGCCCTGGGTGAACGAGATCGGGTTGAGCCGCTGGTCCTGGAGCGGGTCGCCGAAGCCCTCGGGGATCGGGAGGTGGTGGCGCTTGCGGTAGTTGTCCAGGTCGATCACCTCGCTGCGCTGGTTGCGCACCATGGCGAGCGCCAGGTTGCGGGTGGTGCGGTCGCGGCCGTG
>CAZUYW010000046.1:13623-15565 GCA_964624775.1 uncultured Iamiaceae bacterium | reverse complement strand
AGGCCCTGCTCGTAGCGCTGGTCGATGATGATCTCCTGGCCGAACGAGCGGAGGTCGCGCTCCTGGTCGGTCTTGCCGAGCAGCAGGAGGGAGAGCTGCACCGCCTGCTCGTGGTGGTACCCCATGTCGCGCATGAAGCCGACGTCGGCGGTCGACAGCGGATCGTCGCCCCGGACCGACCCGATGCTCCACGTGAGGGCCGCGGCCAGGAAGGCGATGGCGACGACGAGGACGGCGACCTTGCCCGGTCCCCACCCGCCGGCACGGGCGGGCTCGTCCGCGACCACGGGCTCGGTGGGGGATTCCTCGGTGATGGCGGACAAGGGAGGCTCCTCGGTCATGGGTGCCCAGTCTGGCACCGGCGCGCCGAGGGGCCCGGGCAGTGCCCGGACCCCTCCGTGGTCCGGGGTGCGGGGTCGAGGCCACCCCAGCCCCGACGCTTCGCACCCGCTCCGCCTGACGTTGGAAACGGACCGCCGTGGTGACGGCACCTGAGCCCGATCATGACGCCGAAACGCCGAACATCTGGCCGCACCCCAGGTCGGCAGAGGTGACCGATCCCACAGGCAGGGTGATTGCTCCCCCTACCTACCGGTAGGTAGGGTGCCCGCCGTCGCCCGATCGACCGGATCGGGCCCGGAGGTCGCCCGGCGACCGGGGAGGCAGCGAGTGAGGGTCCACGGCATCGAGCGGGCACCGGACGAACGGGTCAACTGGAAGACCTCGTTCCCGTTCTTCCTGGTCCACGCCCTGGTCCTGCTGTCGTTCGTCACGGGCGTCACGCCCACGGCGATCGCCATCTTCCTGGTCCTCTACTGGGGCCGGATGTTCTTCATCACCGCCGGCTACCACCGCTACCTCTCGCACCGCTCCTACAAGCTGGGCCGCGGCATGCAGTTCGTGATGGCCTTCGGTGGGGGCATGGCCGCCCAGAAGGGCGCCCTGTGGTGGGCGAGCCACCACCGCAACCACCACCGCTACAGCGACACCGAGCTCGACCTCCACTCGCCCCAGAAGGGCTTCTGGTGGAGCCACGTCGGCTGGATCCTCTGCGACAAGAACAACGCGTGGAACCCCGACGACATCCGGGACTTCAACAAGTTCCCGGAGCTGCGGTTCCTCACCAAGCACGACTGGATCCCGCCGTGGACCGCGGGCATCGCCGCCTACCTCATCGGCGGGTGGAGCGGCCTCGTCTTCGGCTTCCTCGGCTCCACGGTGCTGCTGTGGCACTCGACGTTCTTCATCAACTCGCTGGCCCACGTGATGGGGCGGCGCCGCTACGCCACCACCGACACCAGCCGGAACTCCGCCCTGCTCGCCGTGCTCACCCTCGGCGAGGGCTGGCACAACAACCACCACTACTACCAGTCGTCCTGCCGCCAGGGCTTCTACTGGTGGGAGTACGACGTCAGCTACTACGTGCTGAAGGGCCTCTCGTTCGTGGGCCTCGTGAAGGACATCAAGGAGCCCCCGGCCCGTGTGAAGACCGCGGCCCGCGTGCGCGACGGCCAGTTCGACCACGGCATGTTCAAGGCCCACTGGGCCAAGGCCGGTGCCGCACTCGCCAACGTGCGGGCCTCGCGCCGCGAGGTGGATCCCGCGCTCGTCGAGGCCGACCCCGAGCTCGCCACCCGGCGCGATCAGCTCGAGGAGCTCATCGCCCAGAACAAGGCGGCGCTCCAGGAGCACGTCTGGCGGGCGATGGCCGCCGCCGAAGAGCTCGGCCGCCTCTCCCGCCGCCAGGACCGCCAGGCCGGCACGATCGACTGAGATCTTCGTGGCCGCACCGGGGGGTCGGCGCCGCGCCCCCACCCACCCGCCGCGTTATTAGATCATCGACACCCCCCCCGTCAGTACCAGCACCCCCGTCGACAACGCGCGGCCCGCGCGCGCGCGCCGGCCGCGCCGGTCGAGCCACCGCCAGCCAAAGAGCGCGACC
>CAZUYW010000046.1:6143-13613 GCA_964624775.1 uncultured Iamiaceae bacterium | reverse complement strand
CACCCCCCCCCCCCCCCCCCCCCCCCCCCCCCCCCCCCCGCGCCAACGCCCGCGATATATTTAGCCCCCCGACCGGGAGGTTCGGCGACGAGCACAGCGGCTGCGGCCCTATGGCCGCGCCCAGCGTCCTCGGAGGGAGACCCTCCTGCGACGCATTGCGCACCGGCCCTCCGGGCCGGTGATCCCCGGTCCGACTCGGCTCGCGTCGCTGTCGGGCCCACTGGGGCCTCGTCCCCAGCGAAAGGCGCCGCAGGGGGCTCCGCCGCCGAGGACGCTGGGTCCGAGCGCAGCGAGGGCGTCACGCTCGGGTTCGAACCTCAGGTTCGGAGCCGAGGATCTCGCTTGGTGAGGCGGGCACCTCGAAGATCCACGGCCTGCGGGTGGAGGTGCGCTTCGCGATGCAGTTCCAGGGCACGGAGGTGCCCGCCGGGTTCGACTACACCGGCGACGCTGATCCGCCCACGACCGTCGACGTGCACGACCTGGTGGAGAACAGCGATGGTCGGTTCTCCGTGCACCTGACCGCCCGCACGTTGCGCGCCACCCAGACCCTTCGCCGCGGCGACGAAGTCCACACCAAGGTGATCACCTGTCGGCGGGTCGAGACCACCGCCCCATCCATCCGCCCCCGCTAGCTACCCAGCCGCGATCAGGGCAGGGTGCCGTCGGCCAAGAAGGCGGCGACGTCGCGGCACACCGCGCCGCTCGCACGCCACCCGACCACCTCCCGGCGCAGCTCCCGGCCGTCGTCGGCGACCGCCTCGACGACCCAGGGCCGACCGAGCAGGACCCGGGCGGCCACGCCCATCGCCCCGACGAGGAGAAGCAGCAGCAGGTCGACCAGCGCGGCGAGCAGTGGGATCACCACGAGCACCAGGACCACCGTGAGGACCAAGAGCGCCAACCCGACGGCGAGTCCCTCACCGAAGAACTCGAGGCAGCCCGGATCCGCGTCGAGCGCATCCCTCGTGTGCCCGAACCAGGCGCGGTACCGGCGCACGAACCGCCGGAACAGCGACTCCCGTCCGGCACCCGGGAGCCAGCGACGGCGCACGGTCCACCGACGACCGTCGGGACCCTGGACCTGTTCCGCCATGGGGTGCGAGCAGCTGCGGCTACTCGAGGCCCTTCTCGAGCTTGGTGAGGGCGTCGTCCTCGCTGACGTTGAGGGCGAAGCTCAGCTCGGAGACGAGGATGCCCCGGGCCCGCTCGAGCATGGACTTCTCGGCCGTGGAGAGGCCCTTGCCCTTCTCGCGCAGCGCGAGGTTCCGGACCACCTCGGCGACCTGGTACACGTCGCCGGACTTCATCTTCTCCTGGTGGTTCTTGAAGCGCCGGCTCCAGTTCGCCGGCTCGCGCACGTCGCGCTTGGCGATCAGGCGGAAGAGGTCCTCGACGTCGGACTTCGAGATCGGCGGGCGCATGCCCACCTCCTCGGCCATGTCGACCGGGACGGACAGCATGAGGTCGCCGTGGACCATCTCGAGCACGAAGTACTCGCGGGTCTCCCCCTGGAAGTCCCGCTTCTCCTTCTTCTTGATCACCGCCGCGCCATGGTGCGGGTAGACGACGCGATCGTTGACCTTGAACGACATCAGGCTCCACTTCGGGGGGTCGGGGGCGACCGGATGGACGTGCCATTGTGCCAGACCCGAGGCCGGGTCCGGCAACCGGCTCGCCGATCGGGGCGTCACCAACAGATCAGGCGGTCACGACCGGGGCGAACACCGGGAGGTGGCGCCCGTCGGCGAGGGCCTCCCAGGCCACCGCGACCCGGTCGCCGACGGCCACGCCGAACGGGTCGTCGGTGACGATGTTGGTGAGCAGGCGCGCCCCCTCGTCGAGGTCGACGAGGGCCACCGCGTACGGCGCCCGGCCGGCCATGCCGGGGTTCCCGGGCTTGGGCATCACGCTCACCGCGTAGACGGCGCCGGTGCCCGCGGCGGGCCGGAACTCGAGGTCGGTGCCGAGGCAGCCGGGGCACGCCTCGCGCGGGAAGTGGATCGGGCGCTCGCACGCCCGGCACCACTGGAGCACGAGGCGCTGCTCGCGGGTGGCGTCCCAGTACGGCTCGGCCGCCGGCGAGATCGGCGGCTGGAAGCGCTCGGGACGATCGGGGGTGTCGGTGCTCACGCCGTGGCCTCCGTGCCGAGGATGATCGTGCACATGGCGGACAGCACCCCGCCGCTGCCGTGGGCGAGGGCGACCTCGGCGCCGGGCACCTGGCGGGGCCCGCACTCGCCGCGGAGCTGGCGGGCCGCCTCCACGAGCAGGAAGATCCCGAACATGCCGGGGTGCGTGTAGGCCAGCCCGCCGCCGGTGGTGTTGGCGGGCAGGGCGCCGCCGGGGGCGAGCACGCCGTCGGCCACGAACCGCCCGCCCTCCCCCTTCGGGCAGAATCCGAGGTCCTCGAGCAGGAGCAGGACCGTGATGGTGAACGAGTCGTAGAGCTGGACGACGTCGACGTCGGCCGGCGCGAGCCCCGCCCGCTCGAAGGCGAGCGGACCCGACACCGCGGCGCCGGTGGTGGTGAGGTCGGGCATCTCGCTGATCATCGAGTGCGTGTGGCAGGTGCCGGTGCCGAGCACCAGCACGGGGGGCTTGCACAGGGTGCGGGCCCGCTCGGCCGAGGTGAGGACCACGCAGCCGGCGCCGTCGGTCACGAGGCAGCAGTCGAGCTTGTGGAGCGGCGACGCCTCGAACGGCGAGGCCAGCACGTCCTCGACGGTGATCGGATCCTGCAGGCGGGCCCGCGGGTTCATCGTCGCCCAGCGGCGGGTGTCGACGGCGATCTGGGCCAGCTGCTCGGACGTGGTGCCGAACTCGGCCATGTGACGGCTCGCCGCGAGCGCGTACGCCCCCATGGGCATGCGCATCCCGTAGGGCAGCTCGAACTCGGCGCCGGGCGTGGGGCCGGGCGTCGCCTGCCGGCTGCCGAAGCCGGGGCCGCCCCGCTTGAACGAGGACCGCGGCGTGGCGGCGTACACCACGATCACGACCTCGCAGAGGCCGAGTGCGATCGCGGCGGCGGCGTGCTCGACGTGGATCTCGAAGGACGAGCCGCCGGTCTGGGTCGAGTCGGTCCACCGGGGCGCGATGCCCAGGTACTCGGCGAGCTCCATCGAGGGCGCCCACCCGGCGGACAGGTTCGAGCACACGCCGTCGACGTCGGCGAGGGTGAGCCCCGCGTCGTCGAGGGCCTCGCGGATCACCGCCGCCTCGATGGCCCGCAGCGAGCCCTCGAGCTCACCGGTGGGCGACACGGCATCGGCGACGCCCACGATGGCGGCGGCACCGCGCAGGCCTGCTCCGGTCCCGCTCATTGGTTGCACCCCTGCTGCAAGAAGACACCTCCAGGATTAGGGTCGCGCCATGACCGTCGAGGAACCCCCAACCGTCATCGGCCTCAACCCGTTCGAACCCGGGTTCTACGACGACCCCTACCGACAGTACGCGTCCATCCGCGAGCACGAGGCCGTCCACCGCACCGCGCTGGGTGCGTGGCTCGTGACCCGGTGGGAGGACGTCCACGCCGTGCTGCGCCGACCCGGCACGAGCGTGCAGGAGTCCAACATCGAGTACGTCGGCCCCACGCGGGCCGAGCGGTTCGGCGAGCACCTCGAAGGCCGCGAGGACCGCGGCCGCAAGGCGATCCTCAACATCGACCCGCCCGACCACACCCGGCTCCGCAAGCTGGTGTCGAAGGCGTTCACCCCGAAGGCCGTCGAGGCGATCCGCGCCCGCGCCGGCGAGCTCACCGATCAGATCCTCGACGACCTCGCCGAGCGCGACGAGCCCGTCGACCTCATCGGCGAGCTGGCCTTCCCGCTCCCCTTCTCGGTGATCAGCGAGATGCTCGGCATGCCCGACGGCGACCGCGACCAGCTGCGCACGTGGTCCCACACGATCACCCAGATCCTCGACCCGCTGCTCGCCGTGTCCAACACCGAAGCGATCATGGCGGCGAGCGACCGCATGCACGAGGTCGTCACCGAGGCCATCGCCTGGAAGCGCACCCGGGACGATGACGACCTGCTCACCGCCCTCATCCGCGCCGAGGAGGACGGCAGCATGCTGTCCGACAACGAGCTGCGCGACAACGTGGTGCTCCTCTACCTGGCCGGCCACGAGACCACCGTGAACCTGATCGGCAACGGCGTGCACGCCCTGCTCGAGCACCCCGACCAGCTCCGCCGCCTCGTCGGGGACCCGTCGCTCGACGCCAACGCCGTCGAGGAGCTGCTGCGCTTCGACAGCCCCGTGCAGTTCTCCCGGCGCATCGCCACCGAGCCCTTCGAGATCCAGGGCGTGCGGGTCGAGGCCGGCGAGTTCGTGATGACCGGGCTCGGCTCGGCGAACCGCGATCCCGCCAAGTTCGGGCCCACCGCCGATCAGCTCGACCTCGGCCGACCCGACGCCCGCGAGCACGTGTCGTTCGGCAGCGGCGTCCACCACTGCCTCGGCGCCGCCCTGGCCCGCCTCGAGGGCCAGGAGGTGATCGGCCGCCTGGTCCGCCGGTTCCCCGACATCACGGCAGCCGGTCCCGCGGTCCACAACCAGCGCATCATCCTGCGCGGCTACGACCGCGTGCCCGTGTCGCTCGCCGGCTGAGGCCGGCGGCGTCGATCAGACGTCGAGGAAGCGGCGGGTGGCCACCACCGAGCTGATCACGCTCAGGAGGATGGCGGCCAGCACGACGATGAAGCAGGCGAGGGTGACGTCGCTCGGCTCGATCGTGAACTGCTGCAGGAGGCTCAGGCCCTCGGACCGGTTCAGCAGGTCGTCGAGCCAGTGGCGGGCGAGGAACACGAACGCGACCGCGAACGAACCGCCGATCAGGCCCTGCACCAGGCCCTCGAGCATGAACGGCACCCGGATGAACCAGTTCGTGGCGCCCACGAGCTTCATCACCTCGATCTCGCGGCGCCGGGCGAACATGGCAGTGCGGATCGTGTTGAAGATGAGCAGGCCCGACGCGAGCAGCAGCAGGCCGGCGCCGACCCGCAGGCCGGTGTTGAAGAACGTGGTGATGCCCTGCATCTCGCGGATCACGTCGGTGGCCGCCTGCACCTCGAACACGTTCGGCTGCTTCTTGTAGTACTGGACGAGGGCGCGGACCTCGGCGACATCGGTGTTCTTGGGCTTCACCCGGAAGCTGGTGGGGAGATCGCCGGGCTCGACGTTCTCGATCATGGTGTCCTGGCCCTTGAAGAGCCGGCGGAAGTCCTTGTAGGTCTGGTCGCGATCGATGTAGGTGGCGCTCTTGACGCCCGGGTTCTCCTCGAGGGAGGCCTTCACCGCGGCCAGCTCGGCCTTGGTGATGTCGGGGTCGACGAACACGATGAACTCCACGCCGCCCCGCCAGCGGGCCGTGGCGTTCTGCACGCCCTGGCCGACCAGCACGGTGGCGCCCACGATGGCGAGCGACACGAACACCGTGAGCACGGACGCGACGGTGAGGGTGATGTTGCGGGTGAGGTTCGCGGTGGTCTCGCGGACCACGTAGTTGGCGTTGAGGGCCATGGGGTCCTACTCGTAGACGCCGCGAGCCTGGTCGCGGATGATCGAGCCCCGGTCGAGTTCGATGACCCGGCGGCGCATGGTGTCCACGATGCTGCGATCGTGGGTGGCCATCACCACCGTGGTCCCGGTGCGGTTGATGCGGTCGAGGAGGCGCATGATCCCCACCGAGGTGGCGGGGTCGAGGTTGCCGGTGGGCTCGTCGGCCAGGAGGATCAGCGGCCGGTTCACGAAGGCCCGGGCGATGGACACGCGCTGCTGCTCGCCGCCGGAGAGCTCATCGGGGTAGTTCTTGTGCTTGGAGGCCAGGCCGACCAGCTCGAGGATGGCGGGAACCTGCGTCTTGACCACGTGCCGGGGCCGACCGATCACCTCGAGGGCGAAGGCGACGTTCTCGTACACGGTCTTGTTGGTGAGCAGCTTGTAGTCCTGGAAGACGCAGCCGATGTTGCGCCGCAGGTACGGGACCTTCCAGCTGTTGAGCTGGCCGATGTCCTTGCCGGCGACGTAGATCGAGCCAGTCGAGGGCTCCTCCTGCTTGTTGAGCAGGCGGATCATGGTGGACTTCCCGGACCCGGACGGGCCCACGAGGAACACGAACTCGCCCTTGCCGATGTCGCAGTTGGCCTCGCGCAGCGCGACCACGTCGCCCTTGAACACCTTCGAGACGTTGTCGAGCTTGATCATGCAGCAGGGTCCAGGGCGGGAGGGAGGGTGGCCGGAACGGCGGCCGGGCACCGGATCGACGTTACCAAAGCGTTACGACCGTTCCGTGGCACCCCCTCCGGCGTCGCCGGGGTGGCGAGGGGTCAGGCGCCGTCGAGCGACTGGGCCCGCTGCCAGCGCAGGTAGGCCTCCATGAACTCGTCGAGGCCGCCGTCGAGCACGGCTTCGACGTTGCCGGTCTCGTGCTCGCTGCGCAGGTCCTTCACCATCTGGTACGGCTGCAGCACGTAGGAGCGGATCTGGGAGCCGAAGCCCACCGACCGCTGCTCGCCGCGGATCGCGGCCAGCTCGTCCTCGCGCTTCTGGCGCTCGAGCTCGGCCAGCTTCACCTTCAGGAACTGCATGGCGCGGTCCTTGTTCTGGTGCTGGCTGCGCTCGTTCTGGCAGGACGTGACGATGCCGGTGGGCAGGTGGGTGATGCGCACCGCCGAGTCGGTCACGTTGACGTGCTGGCCGCCGGCGCCCGACGAGCGGTAGGTGTCGATGCGCAGGTCCTTGTCGTCGATGACGATGTCGGGCACGTCGTCGAGGAACGGGGTGACCTTGAGCGCGGCGAACGCGGTCTGGCGCTTGCCCTGGGCGTTGAACGGGCTCATGCGCACGAGGCGGTGGACGCCGTGCTCGGACAGGAGCAGGCCGTAGGCGTGGCGGCCCTTCACCATGAAGGCGGCTGAGGAGATGCCCGCCTCGGAGCCGGCGGTGACCTCGTCGAGCTCGACGTCGAACCCGCGGCGCTCGGCCCAGCGCAGGTACATGCGCAGCAACATGTTCGCCCAGTCCTGGGCGTCGGCGCCGCCCTCGCCGGCCTGGATCTCGCAGAGCGCGTCGCGCTCGTCGTGCTCCCCGGTGAACAGGCTGCGCAGCTCGAGGTCGGCGAAGTCCGACGCCAGCCCTGCGAGCGAGTCGTCGATCTCGGCGGCGACCGAATCGTCGCCCTCCTCGCGGGCCAGCTCGGCGAGGGTCTCGACGTCGTCGATGCGCTCGGCGAGCGCGTCGTAGCGGTCGAGGTCGTCGCTGACCGAGGCCAGCTCGCCTGTGACGGCACGCGCCTTGTCGGCGTCGTCCCACAGGTCGGGGCGGGACGCCTCCGTCTCGAGCTGGGGCCGCCGGGCGCGCAGCTCGTCGACCTTCAGGTAGACGGCGGCCTCGGCGAGGCGCTTGCGGAGGGCGGTGAGGTCGTCGGTGACATCGCGCATGGTCCCCCGAGTCTCGCCGCGATCACCC
>CAZUYW010000046.1:0-6043 GCA_964624775.1 uncultured Iamiaceae bacterium | reverse complement strand
GGCGGTGGCGGCGAGGGCGGCGAGGCGGGCGCCGTCGAGGCGCCAGGTCGTCCACTCGTCCTCGGCGCGGGCGCCGAGGGACTCATAGAAGCGGTGAGCCGGCTCGTTCCAGTCGAGCACCCACCACTCGAAGCGGGTCCACCCCGCGTCCGCGCACACCCGGGCGAGCGTGGCGAGCAGCGCACGGCCGAGCCCGAGGCGCCGGTGCTCGGGCACCACGAACAGGTCCTCCAGCCACAGCCCGTGGCGGCCGGTCCAGGTCGAGTAGCTCACGAACCAGATGGCCATGCCGGCGACCTCCCAGCCGCCGCCGGTGTCGACCTCGGCGACGTGGGCGTGCACCCGGGGGTCCGGGCCGAACAGGGCCGTGCGCAGGTCGGCGGCCGTCGCCGTCACGGCGGCGGGCTCGCGCTCGTACTCGGCGAGCGCTTCGATGAGGCCGTGGAGGGCCTCCACGTCGGCGGGTGCGGCGGGGCGGATGCGGTGCGCGGTCACCGCAGGATCCTGCCCGATGGGCACACTGGGGCGGTGACCGGTTCGACGGCGATCCTCCTGTTCGACGGCGACTGCGCCTTCTGCTCGTCGTGCGCCCGGTTGCTGGTGGAGCGGGTGCGGCCGCGGGACGTGGCGGTCACGGCCTGGCAGCACGCCGACCTGGCCGCGCTCGACGTCAGCCAGGCCGAGGTCGACGAGGCCGTCGTCCTGGTCGGGCCGGCCGGCCGCCGCACCCACGGCCCCGTCGCCATCGCCGACGTCCTGCGCGGCGGCGGGGCGCGCGGGTGGCGCGCCGTCGGCGCCGTGCTCGGTACCCGGCCCGTGCTGGTGGTCGCCCGGCCGGTCTACCGGTGGATCGCCCGCCACCGCGACCGCATGCCCGGCGGCACGCCGGCCTGCGCGATCCCGGCGGCCGAGCGCACGCACCCGCCGACCTGACGAAAATCCCACGCCTGCGGGCGTCACCGGCCCGTAGCGTGGACGACCTTGTCCCCCGGCGAACCCTCCCCCCAGCCTCGGCTGCTGCTCGCGTACCTCAGGCCCGAGCGCCGCCGCCTCGCCGCGCTCGTGGGGCTGCTGCTGGTGGCCATGCTGCTGCCCCTCGCCGGGCCGATCCTGATCGGCCGCTTCGTCGACCAGGCACTCGCCGGCGCCGACACCTCGACCCTCGTGGCGATCGCCGCGGGGTTCCTGGTGACCACGCTCACCGGCGACAGCCTCCAGGTCGTCGTGACCTGGTTGTCGGTGCGGGTCGCGTGGCGCGTGGGCAACCGCCTGCGGGCCGACCTGTGCCAGCACGCCCTCGGCCTCGACCTCGACTGGCACGGCGATCACAGCCCCGGCCAGCTCATCGAGCGCATCGACGGCGACATCGACGCCGTGACCCGCTTCGCGTCCACGGCGGTGCTGGCCCTGATCGGCAACTCGGTGCTCGTCGGCGGCGTGCTCGTCATCGCTGCGGCGATCGACTGGAGGGCGAGCCTGCTGATCGCCCTCACCGTGGCCGCCGCGCTCGGCGTCATGGTCGGGATGCGCCGCCTCGCGGTGCCCCACTACGACCACGAGCGCGAGGTCCAGTCGCGCCTGTACGGCGATGTCGAGGAGCGGCTCGGCGGCCTCGAGGACCTGCGCGCCAACGGCGCCGGCGGGTGGGCCGAGCACCGGCTCCACGTGCACTCGGCGGCGTGGTGGAAGGCGGCGCGGCGGGCCGCCACCATGGGCGACGGGTCGATCGCGGTGGCCGGCACCGTGTTCGCCGGCGGCTCGGTGCTGATGCTCGTCCTCGGCGTGTTGCTCTCCCGTCACGGCGAGATCAGCGTCGGCGCCGTGCTCACCCTGGTCCGGTTCAGCCAGCTCGTGTCCGACCCGCTCTGGCAGGTGGCCGAGCAGCTGTCGGAGGCCCAGAAGGCGATCGCCGGCACGCGACGGGCCGCGCGCCTGCTCGCCACCGAGGCCGCTATCACCGACGGCGACGGGCCATCCCTGCCCGACGGTGCGCTCGCCGCCGAGTTCGACGCGGTCACGTTCGGCTACGGCACCGGTCATCCGGTGCTGCATGGCCTCACGCTGGAGGTGCCGGCGGGCACGACCCTCGGCGTCGTCGGCCGGACCGGCAGCGGCAAGACCACGATCGGCCGCCTCCTCGCCCGCCTCTGGGACACCGAGGAGGGCACGGTGCGCGTCGGCGGGCAGGACGTGCGCACGCTGGCGCTCGCGGACCTGCGGAGCCGGGTGGGCGTGGTCACCCAGGAGGTCGAGCTGTTCCGGGCGCCCCTGCGGGACAACCTCACCGTGTTCGGCGCGGTCACCGCCACCGACGATCAGCTGCGCCAGGCGCTCGACGACGTGGGCCTCGGCCCCTGGTTCGCCTCGCTTCCCAACGGGCTCGATGAGCTGCTCCACGGCGACGCCGACCTGTCGGCCGGCGAGAGCCAGCTGCTGGCGTTCGCCCGGCTCCTGCTCACCGACCCGGGCCTGATCGTGCTCGACGAGGCGTCGAGCCGGCTCGACCCAGGCACCGAGGCGCGCCTCACCGCCGCCACCGAGCACCTGCTCGCCGGGCGGACCGCGGTGGTCATCGCCCACCGCCTCGACACCCTCGCCCGCGCCGACCACATCGCGGTGCTCGACCACGGGCGGCTCGTCGAGCACGGTCCGCGGGCCGCGCTGGCCGCCGATCCCACGTCCCGCTTCCACGCGCTGCTCGAGGCGGCGCGGGTCGCCACCGACCCCCGCACCGCACCGGATCTCGAGACCTTGGCCGCGGAGCCGACATCGTGACCGCGCCCCTCGCCACCACCGTCCCGATCGAGTCGGCCGACAGCACCCGCTTCGGCCGGCGGATCTGGCGCGCCGATCCCCGGACCTGGTGCATCTCCTTCGCCATGTGGCTCGCGTTCTTCTGCCTGCCGCTCCTGTCGGGCGTCCTGCTCGGGGCCGTGATCGGGCGCCTGGCCGACGGGCCCGACGTGGCGGTCGGCGGCCTGCTCGTCGCCCTGGCGGCCACCGAGCTGACCCGGTGGATGCTGCTGCTGCCCGCCATCCGCCAGTGGCACGGGGCGTGGGTGTTCTGGCACACCGTCCCCCGCGTCAACGTGCTCCGGTCCCTCACCGGCGATCCGGGCCCGGTCACCGACCGCCTGCCCGGCTCCCCCGGCGAGGCGGTGAGCCGCTTCCGCGACGACGCCCGCGACACCGCGCAGGTGCTCGACGTCTGGCTCGACCTGGGCGCGGCGATCGTGGCGTCGGGCGTCGGCCTCGCCGTGCTCGCCGCCATCTCGCTGCCCGCCGCCGTCGCGGTGGCCATCCCCGTCCTCGTCGTGCTGTGGCTCGGGCGCCTGCTCGGCGCTCGGCTGCGGGCCTGGCGCCTCGCCGAGCGCGAGGCCACCGCCGAGGTCACCGGGTTCATCGGCGACGCGTTCGGTGCGATCGGCGCGGTGAAGGTCGCGGCGGCCGAGCCGGCGGTGCTGGCCCGGTTCGAGTCGCTCGGCGGGGTGCGCGCCCACGCCGCCCGCCTCGACCAGGTGGGCACCCAGGTGGCCCAGACGCTCGGCGGGATCACGGCCAACGCCGGTCTCGGCCTGGCCCTGCTCGCCGTCGCCCCGGCGATGCGGCGGGGCGACCTCGGCGCGGGCGACATCGCCCTGTTCACCACCTACGCCACCGTCGTGTCGCACCTGCCGCGGATCACCGCCCGCTGGTCGGCGTGGCAGCGCCAGGCCGACATCTCGGCGGCGCGGCTCGGCCGCCTGACCGCCGACCGCGATCCCGATGCCGCGTCGGCACCGGTGGCCACCCACCTGCGCCACGGTCCGCCGGCGCTCGTCCCCACCCCGGTCACCGATCCGCAGGACCGCACGGGCACCTCTCGGCTGGAACGCCTCGAAGTGCGCGACCTGCGCGTCCACCTCGACGAGACCGACCAGCTCGCCGGGGTCGACCTCACGATCGAGCGGGGTCGCCTCGTCGTGGTCACCGGCCCGGTCGGCGCCGGCAAGTCCGTGCTCCTGCGCGCCCTGCTCGGGCTGGTGCCCCGGGCGGCCGGCACGATCTGGTGGAACGGCGAGGAGGTGCCGGACCCGTCGACGGTGCTGGTGCCGCCACGCGCCGCCTACCTGCCCCAGGTGCCGCGCCTGTTCTCCGAGCCGCTCGCCGACACCGTGCTGCTCGGCGTGGAGCCGAGTGGCCTGGCCGACGCGCTCACGCTCGCCTGCCTCGACGAGGACCTCGTCGACCTGCCCGACGGCACCGCCACCGCGGTCGGGCCCAAGGGCGTGCGGCTCTCAGGCGGCCAGATCCAGCGGACCGCCGCAGCGCGCGCGTTCGTGCGACGGCCCGAGCTGCTGGTGGTCGACGACCTGTCGAGCGCGCTCGACGTCGCCACCGAGACCCGGCTCTGGGACGGCCTGTTCGACGCGGCCGACGGCTCGCTCACGGTCCTCGCCGTGAGCCACCGTCCCCGCGTGCTCGCCCGCGCCGATCAGGTGATCGAGCTCCGGGACGGCGTGCTCAGGCCTTGATGCCCCGCCAGTCGTTCCCGGCCCGGTGCTCCCACGGCAGCAGCGGCCGGGGCGAGCCGAGGTCGGCCCGGGCCCAGGGGAGCTTGGTGGTCACCGACGTGCCGGCGATGCGGGTCTGGGAGGGCAGCTTCGGGCGGCGGGCTCGGGGGCGTTCGACCCAGGACCAGGGCAGGAGGACGTTGACATCAGACATGGCGTCGACGGTACGGACGCCAGGTCGCAGCCGGTTTTCGGCCCCGTGCCGACCTCGTTGCCCCTTGCTGACCCGACCCTGTCAGGTCAGGAGCCGTGGCACTGCTTGAACTTCTTGCCGCTGCCGCAGGGGCACGGGGCGTTGCGCGGGGTCTTGTCCCACTCGGACTTCACGACCGGCGTGTTGACGACCTCAGGCTCGAGGCCCGCCGGCACCTCGGTGCCCTCGGCGGCCGCCTGGGCCCGGGCGGCGGCGGCCATGGTGGACCCGCCGGCGGTGCCGGGCTCGTCGGGCGCCGAGTAGGCGAGGTCGGTGGCGGCGGCGGCCGGGGTGGGCTCCTCGACCACGACCTGCACGTGCATCACGTACTTCACGAAGTCCTGGGCGATCGAGGTCATCATCACCCCGAACATCTCGAAGCCCTCGCGCTGCCACTCGACGAGCGGGTCGCGCTGGCCCATGGCCCGGAGGTTGATGCCCTCCTCGAGGTAGTCCATCTCGAGCAGGTGCTCGCGCCAGTGCTGGTCGATGATGTTGAGCATCACCTGGCGCTCGATCTGGCGCATGGTGTCGGCGCCGAGCTCCTCCTCGCGCCGCTCGTAGTACGCGACGGCCTCGGTGAGCAGCAGCTCGCTGAGGTCCTCGGTGCTGTCGGCGTCGGCCATCGCCTCGGGGGTGATCCCGGTGGGCCAGAACGAGGAGATCTCGGCGTGGAGGCCGTCGATGTCCCACTCGTCGTCGACCTCGGCCACGCAGAAGGTGGCGACCGACGCGTCGACCGCGTCCTCGAGGTACTGGAGGGTCTCCTCGCGCAGGTCGGCTTCGAGGAGGATCTGGTCGCGGCGCTTGTAGATGACCTTGCGCTGCTCGTTCATCACCTCGTCGTACTTGAGCACGTTCTTGCGGATCTCGGCGTTGCGCTGCTCGACGGTGTTCTGGGCCCGCTCGATGGCCTTGGTGACCATCTTGGCCTCGATCGGCATGTCGTCGGGGAGGGCCTTGCCCATCACCCAGTTCATGGCGCCGGTGGCGAACAGGCGCATCAGCTCGTCCTCGAGGGACAGGTAGAAGCGGCTCTCGCCGGGGTCGCCCTGACGGCCGGAACGGCCGCGGAGCTGGTTGTCGATGCGGCGGGACTCGTGGCGCTCGGTGCCCAGCACGTAGAGGCCGCCGAGCTTGCGGACCTCCTCGCCCTCGGCGTCGGTCTGTTCCTTGTGCTTGGCGAGGAGCTGATCGAAGCGGGCCTTGCCCTCGACGGAGTCGGGGTCGAGGCCCTCGGCGCGCACGTCGCGCAGGGCGAGGCCCTCGGGGTTGCCGCCGAGGAGGATGTCGACGC
>CAZUYW010000045.1:11075-16991 GCA_964624775.1 uncultured Iamiaceae bacterium | reverse complement strand
GCTGAACAGGTCGACCGGTCCAGCCGCCGGCAGCTCGCTCGTGGGCAGGTCGTGCAGGCGGGCCCACACCCGCGCCGGCTCGGCCCGCCAGCCACCGAACACGAGGCGGTGCACCGCCACGGCGTCCCACGCGGTGGCCACCCGCACCCCGGCGCGCACCAGCTCGACGGCCGTCGCCGAGGACCACTGCACCCAGCGGGGGCGCAGCCGCGCCTCGAGCTCGGCCACCGCCGCGGCGGGGTCCGGCGTCTCGAACGCCACCGGCTCGCCGCCGTCCACCGGTGCCACGGCCAGGCCTCGGCCCGGCACCAGGACCAGTGCGACCAGCGCGCCCCGGTCCACGCCGGCCGGGAGCACGGCGGCTCAGGCCCCCAGCACGTAGGAGGTCATCGACAGCGCGCCGACGTCGTAGCCGTCGACCAGCACGTCGAGCGTCGCCTCCTCGGCCGACGCCATGCCGGCGAGGTAGGCGAGCGGCAGCCAGTGGTCCGGCGTCGGCACGGCGGCCCGGTGATCGGGGTGCTCGGCCATGCGGGCGAACGAGCCCGGGTCGGTGGCCATCAGCTCGCGGGTGGCCTCGTCGTAGCGGTGCGCCCAGTCGAAGCCCTGCTCGGGGCGCTTCCAGTCCACCTGGCGCAGGTTGTGCACCACGTTGCCGCTGGCCACCACGGCGACGCCCCGCTCCCGCAGGGGCGCCAGCGCCGCACCCAGGGCGACGTGGTAGTCGACCGGCTTCGACCCGTCGACCGACAGCTGCACCACGGGCACGTCAGCCTCGGGGTAGGCGTGGGCCAGCACCGACCAGGTGCCGTGGTCGAGGCCCCACGAGTCCTCGTCCAGACCCACCCACGTGGGCGCCACCAGCTCGGCCACCTCGGCGGCCAGCTCGGGTGACCCCGGCGCCGGGTACTCGACGGCGAACAGCTCGTCGGGGAACCCGTAGAAGTCGTGGATCGTGCGGGGCTTCGCCATCGCGGTGACCGCGGTGGCGTTGATGTACCAGTGGGCCGACACGGCGAGGATCGCCCGGGGCCGCGGCGCCGACCGGCCGAAGGCGTGCCAGGCCTCGGTGTAGCGGTTGGTCCACAGCGTGTTCATCGGGTTGCCGTGGCCGAGGAAGGCCGCAGGCTGGCGGGAGGCACCGGTCATGGGTGGTTCCTACCACCCGCGGGCTCAGTTGCCGGGTGGACCGCCCACCGGGAACGCACCCCCGCCGGGGAACGAACCGCCGCCGGGGAACCCGGTGCGGCCGTTCGACGACGACCCGTTCGAGCTGGAGGTGGCCGAGCCCGGCAGCGGCTCGGCCAGATCGGCCAGGACCACCACCGCACCGGCGTCGATCCCGTCGGTGATCTCGGTCCAGGTCGCCCCGACCGCGCCCACCTCGACGGTGACCGCCCTGGCCACCCCGTCCTCGAGCACCTGCACGATCGAGCGGGTGCCGGTCGTGGTGACGGCCGACGTCGGCACCGCCAGCGCCGCCCGCTGCGAGTCGGTGGTGAGCACGACGCTCGCCGTCGCCCCGTTGCCGAGGCCCGACGTGTCACCGGTGAGCCCGATCACCACCGGGTAGGTCGTCGTCGACCCGCTGGTGTCGGCCACCAGGCCGATCGCCACCACCTTCCCCGTCCGGGCGCGGCGGGTGCCGTCCACGGTGACCGAGGCGGCCTGGCCCGTGGCGACGTCGGGCAGGTCGGCCACGTCGACCTGGGTGGTCACCTCGTAGCCGCCCGACCCCGACACCACGATGTTCGCCGTGCTCGACGCCGCGGTCACGGTGTCGTCGACCGCCAGGTTGGCGTCGACCACCGTGCCCGCGATCGGGCTCACGATGGTGGCCTGGTCGATCGCCTGCTCGGCCACCGCCACCGCCAGCTCGGCCGCGTCCACCGCCTTCTGGGCGGCGACGAGGTCGGCGGCCGATGGCGCGGACGACGTCGAGGTGCCGGTGCCGGTTCCGATGCCGGGCGTGCCGGTGGTGCCCGTGCCCGTGGTCCCGCCGGGGATCGACGGCGTGACGGGCGTGGTGGTGGGCGTGGCGGCCTGCCGGGCGAGGGCGGCCTCGAGGTCGGCCTGCGCGGCCTCGACGGCGGCGAGGGCGTCGGTGCACGCCTGCGAGCTCGAGGCGCCGCCCGTCGGGGTGGGGGCGGTGGTGGTGGTCGTCGTGGTCGTGTCGGCCGGCACCGTCGTCGAGGTGGTCGTCGTGGTCGTGGTCGTCGTGGTGGACGGCGGCGGTGTGGTCGACGCGCAGGCCCGGGCCGCGGCCTGGACCGCGGCGGCCAGCGCCGCGGTCGAGGGCGGCGCGGCCGCTTTGCTCGTCGCGGTCGTGGCGGTCGCCGCCTTGGCGGTCGCCGTGCGGGCCGTGGAGCCGGTCCCCCCGGTCGGGGCGCCGCTGCCGCCGGTGCTCGCCACCGACTCGCCGGCGAGCTCCTTGGCGAGGGTGAGCTCGGCCTGGTCCAGCGCCGCCTGCTTGGTCACGAGGGTCCGCTCGAGCTCGGTCGTGTCGAGGGTGGCGAGGCGCTGGCCGACGGCGACCGAGTCACCCACCGCGACGTCGACGGTGGCCACCGAGCCGGCCACGGGGAAGGCCACGGTGGCCTGGGACACCGGTTCGACGGTGCCGACCAGGTCGAGCGTCTGGTCGACGTCGTGGCGACCGGCGATCGCGGTGCGGTAGGCCGGGCCGTCGTCGCCCTGCGACGCAGCGACGGCGACCCCACCTGCCACGACGGCAGCCACGACGACGATCGCCAGCCCCAGGCGACGCGTCCGCTGCCGAGACCTCGTGCAGGGTTCGGTGGACGGGAAGAACGGATCGGGGGCGGTCGCCCCGGAGGGGGAAGGCATGGCGGGGTCCTGCATCAGTCGTTCCGGAGGGCATCGATCGGCGCCAGACGGGCGGCGCGCGAGGCGGGGTACACGCCGAACAGCACGCCGATGCCGACGGCGACGGCCAGGGCGCCGAGGGACGCCGGCACCGAGAGGATCACGCGGGTGTCGAGCAGCCGCGGCAGCACGACGGCGCCCAGGCCGCCGATGACCAGGCCGAGCACCCCGCCGGCGAATCCGAGGATCGACGCCTCGACGAGGAACTGGCGCCGGATCGAGCGGGGTCGGGCGCCGAGCGCCTTGCGCAGGCCGATCTCACGGATCCGCTCGGTGACCGACACGAGCATGATGTTCATCACGCCGATGCCGCCGACCAGCAGCGAGATCACGGCGATCCCGCCGAGCATCACCGTCATGGTCCGGTCGACCGACGTGGCCGCCGAGAGGATCGACTCCTGGGTGGCGATCGTGAAGTCCGCGTCGCTGCTCGACGTGATCCCGTGGAGGTTCAGCAGCAGCGCGTCGGCCTCCTGGTACGCGGCCGACAGGGTGCCCGACGACGAGGCCTTCACGTAGATGGAGCTGACCGCGTCGCGATCGCTGCCCCCCACGAGGCGCTCGGCGTAGGTGCTCGCCGGCACGATCGCCAGGTCGTTGTTCGACGCCTGCTCGGAGGAGCTGAGCTCCTCCAGCACGCCGATGACCTGCAGCTGCGTCCCGTCCAGCGTCACGGTCTGCCCGACCGGGCTCCCACGGGTGAACAGCTCGTCGGCCGTGTCCGGGCCGAGCACGATGACCTTGGCCGCGCTCCGCTGATCGGCGGCGGTGATGAACCGGCCGCTCGACACGCTCCGGCTCCGCACCGTCTTCCACGAGGGCGTGGTGCCGGTGAGCGTCGTGGTCCAGTTGGTGTCGCCGTTGGTCAGCGACACCGAACTGGTCGACGTGGCCGCCACCGCCACGATGTCGGGTGCGGCGTTGCGCGACGCGAGGGCCGCGGCGTCGGCGGTGGTCAGCGTCGACGCCGAGCCGAACCCGCCGCGCACGCCCGCGCTGCTCGTGGAGGAGCCGGGCGAGATCACGAGGAGGTTCGTGCCCAGCTCGTCGATCTGGTCCCGCACGTCGGCCTTGGCGCCGTTGCCGATGCCGACGGTGAGGATCACCGCGGTGATGCCGATCAGGATGCCGAGCATCGTGAGCGCCGAGCGGAGGCGATGCGAGCGGACGGCCTCGGCGGCGGTGCGGATCGTGTCCCGGAACCTCACGCCGCTGCCTCCGCAGGTTCGACGACGCGCCCGTCCTCGATGCGGACGATGCGCCCGGCGCGGGCGGCCACGTCCACCTCGTGGGTGATGAGGACGATGGTCCGGCCGCTGCGGTGCAGCTCGCCGAGCAGGTCCAAGATGTCGTGGGTCGAGGCCGAGTCGAGGTTGCCGGTGGGCTCGTCGGCGAGGATCAGGGCCGGCTCGGTCACCAGGGCGCGCGCCACCGCCACGCGCTGCTGCTGGCCGCCGGACAGCTCGCCCGGCTTGTGGTCGGCGCGGTCGGCCAGGCCGACCTGGGCGAGGGCGCGCTCGGCGCGGGCCCGCCGCTCGTGCGGGTCGACGCCCGCATAGACGAGTGGCAGCTCGACGTTGCGCCACGCCGGCAGGTACGCGAGCAGGTTGAACTGCTGGAACACGAAGCCGATGTGGCGGTTGCGCACGTCCGCCAGGTCGTCCTCGTGGAGGTCGGCGACGTCGTGGCCGGCGAGGCGGAACGTGCCCGTGGTGGGCACGTCGAGGCAGCCGAGCAGGTGCATGAGCGTCGACTTCCCCGAGCCCGAGGGACCGATCACGGCCACGAACTCGCCGGAGTCGATCGTGAGGTCGATCCCCCGCAGCGCCTCCACGCTGAGGGCGCCCGAGGCATACGTCTTGCCCACGCCGTGGAGCTCGATGACCGCGGCCATCAGTTGCCCCCGCTGCTGATCACGAAGCCCCCCGGCGGGCCGTTGCCCGACGTCGCGCCGGACCCGCCGGTGCCGGTCGTCCCGACCGGTCGGCCCGGGAAGGTGACCACGACCTGCTCGCCGGCCTTCAGGCCGCTGGTGATCTGGGTCATGCCGTTCGCCACGAGGCCGGTCGTGACCGTGCGGGTCTCGTCCTTGCCGTTCGCGCGCACGGTCACCGTCGACGCGGTGCCGTTCGACGTGATGGCGATCGAGGAGATCTGCACGGCGTCGGTGACCTTCCCGATGGTGATCGCCGCGGCCACCGTGGCCCCCGGGTTGAAGTCATCGCCCCGGAAGGTCACCGTCACGGGATAGGTGGCCACGCCCGAGCTGGCGTCGGCCACCTTGCCCACCTTGGTCACGAACCCGTTGACCGACGCGGTCGACACCGTGGGTGCGGTGGTCGTGGTGGTGCTCGACCCCGACGACGATCCACTGCCACCGGACCGGTTGACCTGGAAGCCGGGGAAGGCGCCCCCGCCCGGGAAGCCGCCGCCGGGGAACCCGCCGAAGCCCGACGAGGACGACGAGGAGGTGGACAGCTCGACCGACGCGGTCTGGCCCACCTCGACCGAGGCGATGTCGGTGGCGTCGAACCCGAGCTCGACGGTGTAGAGGCCGGTGGTCGTCACCGAGATGTCGGCGTCGCTCGAGGTCGAGTCCGCACCGCTGGTCTGCCCGCCCGGGACGTTGCTGCCCGACGAACCGAGGTTGCGGGCGGACTGCCCGGACCCCGAACCGGTGCCCGTCGTGCCGGTGCCACCGGTGCCGCCGCTGCCGAGCTGCTCGCCCACCGAGATGTTCACCGCGGCGACCACGCCGTCGAAGGTGGCGACGAGCTTGGCGCCGTCGAGATCGTCCTGGGCGGCGGCGAGGGACTCCTTGGCCGAGGCGAGGCTCGACCCGTCGGCGGCGATCTGCTCGTCCGATGCGTCGGCGTCCTCGTCGTCGGACAGCTTCGCCTCGGCGTCGGCCACGGTCGCCTCGGCGTCGGCCACGGCGGCTTCGAGCTCGGACGAGTCGATCTCGGCGAGCACCTGGCCCGCCTGCACGGCGTCGCCCGCCGACACGTTCACCGCGGTGACCTCGCCGGA
>CAZUYW010000045.1:2721-10975 GCA_964624775.1 uncultured Iamiaceae bacterium | reverse complement strand
CCCAGCTGCACGTCGCCGGACATGATGCGCTCGGCCGCGACCGTGCCGTCTGTGGTGGTGCCCATCACGGTGACGGTGTCGCCCACCTGCAGGTCGGCGACCTTGGCGTCCTTGGTCTCGGTGACGGTCGTGGCGTCGGTCGTCGTGATCGTGACCGGATCGGTGGAGGCGGCCGAGCCCGTGCTGTCGTCGTCACCGAAGGCGGTCGGCGTCACGGTGATGGTGCTGCCGTCGACCTTGGTGACGGTGCCGGCGGTCGGTCGGCCGCCGCCGGGGAACCCGGCCTGGCCCTGGCCCGCCTGACCCTGACCGGTCTGGGTCTGGCCGGCGGCCACCGAGGTCGAGCCGCCGTCACCCTTGCCGGCCAGGGCGTAGCCAGCCCCGCCGGCGATGACCGCGGCCGCCACACCGGCGGCCACCCAGGCCTTCCAGCTCGCCTTCGCGGCAGGGGCGGCGTCGGCGGGCTGGGCCTGGGCCGGCTGGGGGGCCGGTTCCTGCGATGGGACGGGGTCGAAGGGATCGGACATGGGAGGGCTCCTGGTGCGAGGGGGAGGATCTGGTGCGATCCTCGGCCCCGAACCTTGGAGAACCCTCCGGGGGTCCTGGGATGATCAGCCGTGTTCGCGGGGCAGGCGCAACGAGTACCCGACGCCGCGCACCGTGTGGATCAGCGGCGGCTCGGTGGCGTCGACCTTCTGGCGCAGGTACGAGATGTAGGTCTCGAGCACGCTGGCGTTGCCGGCGAACGTGTAGTCCCAGACCGCCTCGAGGATCTGGTCGCGGGTGAGCACGCGGCGGGCGTTGGCCAGCAGGTACCGGAGGAGCTTGTACTCGGTGGGGGTGAGGTCGATCGCCCGCCCGGCCCGCCACACGTCGCGGGTGTCCTCGTCGAGCTCGAGGTCGGCGAAGGCGAGCTTCTTCTCGCCGGGGCCGATGCCCGAGGCCCGGCGCAGCACCGCCTTCACCCGCTCGATGAGCTCCTCGATGCTGAACGGCTTGGTCACGTAGTCGTCGCTGCCGAGGCGCAGCCCCTCCACCTTGTCCTGGGTGGTGTCGCGCGCGGTGAGGAAGATGATCGGCACCCGGGTGGCGGCGCCCTCGTCGCGGCGGAGGCGGCGGGCCACCTCGAAGCCGTCGAGGTCCGGGAGCATCACGTCGAGCACGACGAGATCGGGGGCGCGGCGGGCGATGGCGTCGAGCGCCTCGCGCCCGCTGCCGGCCCGCTCCACGTCGAACCCCTGGTAGCCGAGGCCCATGGCCAGCAGCTCAGTGATGTGCTCCTCGTCGTCGACGACGAGGATGCGCGGGGCGGTGGTGTCGGAGGCCATGGCGCCACCGTACGGGCGACCCGGCCCGCCGGGAAGGGAATCGGCGCAGGTCCCAGCGAACTCCAAGGAACGGTGGAGTCGACGCGGAGCCGCCGGGCCGACGCTGCCCCTATGACGCTCCTCACCACCGCTCCCCTCCTCGTCCCCGCCGCCGAGGTGCGCCGCCGCACCGCCGCCGTGGAGATCGTCGTGCCCGTCTACAACGAGGCGGCCGCGCTCGCCGCGTCGATCGAGCGGCTCACCGCCTACCTCGACGACCGCTTCCCCCTCCCCTGGCTCGTCACCATCGCCGACAACGCCAGCACGGACGACACCTGGGCCATCGCCTGCGCCCTCGCCGGCCGCCTGCCCGGCGTGCAGGCCCGGCGGCTGGCCGAGAAGGGCCGGGGCCGGGCGCTGCGGGCCGCCTGGTCTGACAGCCCGGCCCCGGTCGTGGCCTACATGGACGTCGACCTGTCGACCGACCTCGACGCCCTGCTCCCGCTCGTGGCGCCCCTGCTGTCGGGCCACAGCGACGTGGCCATCGGCACCCGCCTGGACCCCGCCTCCCGCGTCGACCGCGGCCCCAAGCGCGAGCTCATCTCCCGCACCTACAACCTGATCCTGCGCACCGCGCTCCACAGCCGCTTCAGCGACGCCCAGTGCGGCTTCAAGGCGGTCCGCACCGACGTGGCCCGGGCGCTGCTCCCCCTCGTCGAGGACGAGGGCTGGTTCTTCGACACCGAGCTGCTCGTGCTCGCCGAGCACAACGGCCTGCGCATCCACGAGGTGCCCGTCGACTGGGTGGACGACCCGGACTCGACCGTCGACATCGCCCAGACCGCCACCGACGACCTGCGCGGCGTCGGCCGTCTCCTGCGCCGCTTCGCCCGACACCAGGGCCGCGTCGACGGGGAGCTGCGCCCCGGCGGCCGGGCCGTGCCGGCCGAGCTCGGCGGCCAGCTCGTGCGGTTCGGGTCGATCGGCCTCACGTCGACGGTCGCCTACGCCCTGCTGTTCGCCGCCCTCGTCGGCCCGTTCGGCCCGGTCGCGGCGAGCCTCGCGGCCCTCGCCCTGTGCGGCGTGGCCAACACCGCCGCCCACCGCCACCTGCGGTTCTCGGTGCTGAGCACCGTCGCCGCCGTCGCGGTGAACCTCGGTGCCCTCGCCGCGGCGGGCGCGATCGGCATCACCTCCACCCTCGGCCTGCTCGTGGCCCTCACCGCGGCCAACGGCGGCTTCGGGCTGGTGCGGTTCATCGCCTCCTGGCGGCGGTCGTCGTGAGGCGCCTCGCCCAGCTCGTGCGCTACGCCGCCGTCTCGGCGATCGCCACGGCCACGAGCCTCACCGTCCTCGGCGTGCTGGTCGCCACCCGCACCCTCAGCCCCGGATGGGCCAACATCGTCGCCACCGCCGTGGGCACCGTCCCCTCGTTCGAGCTGAACCGGCGGTGGGTGTGGGGGCGCACGGGCAGCCGCTCGGTCGGCGCCGAGGTGGTCCCGTTCTGCCTGCTGTCCGCGACCGGGCTCGCCCTCTCCACCCTCACCGTGTCCCTCGCCGGCCGATGGGCCGACGCCGCCGCCCTCGGCGACGCCCGGCGCACCCTCGTGGTGGAGGCCGCCAACCTGGCCGCCTTCGGCACGCTGTGGATCGCCCAGTTCCTCATCCTCGACCGCGCCATCTTCCGCCGCCGACCGGTTCCATCCGCTCCCCCCGTCGAGGCATGGGGCAGGATCGCCCTGTGACCCTGCGCTCCCGCCTCGCGCTCGCCCTCGTGGCGCTCAGCACGGTCGGCCTCGTCGTCTTCGGGTGGACGACGGCGGGCCTCTACGCGCGCTCGCAGCGCGAGCAGCTCGACGAGCAGCTCCGCTCGATCGAACCGCCCCTCACCGGCTCGCTCACGCGCGCCACCCTCGGCGGCCCGTTCGGCGCCACGGCCGGCCAGCCGGGCACCTTCGTCCCGAACCCCGCCATCGACGCCTACGCCCGCCTCATCGACGCCGACGGCGCCACGGTCGCCACGTCCACCCCGATCACCACCTCGGCCCGCCCCAAGATCCCGAGCGACCTCGCCGACCAGGCCCGGACCGCCGGCGAACCCGTCGTGGTGACCACCGGGTCCACCAAGGGCAGCACCGAGTGGCGGGTGATCGCCACCGCCGTGGTCGGTCCGGGCGGGACCCCCACCCGGCTCGGCGACGGCGCCGTGAGCATCGTGGCCGTGCCCACCACCGCCGTGGAGGATTCGGTGAACCGCCTCGTGCGCATCGAGGTCGGCGCGGCGGTCGTGCTGCTCACCATCCTCGGTGCCGGCGCCTGGCTGATCCTGCGCCACGGCCTGCGCCCGCTCGAGCAGATGGCCGACTCGGCCGAGGCCATCACCGCCGGCGACCTCTCCCACCGGGTCGCGCCCGCCGAACCCACCACCGAGGTCGGCCAGCTCGGCCTGGCGCTGAACACGATGCTCGACGGCATCGAGGACGCGTTCCGCGAGCGCGAGGCCACCGAGGCCAAGCTGCGCCGCTTCCTCGCCGACGCGTCCCACGAGCTGCGCACGCCGCTCACCTCGATCCAGGGCTTCGCCGAGCTGTTCCGCCTCGACCCCGAGGGCCGCCAGGTCGACCTGCCGGTGATCCTGCGGCGGATCGAGCAGGAGTCCACCCGGATGCGCGCCCTCGTCGAGGACCTGCTCCTCCTCGCCCGCCTCGACGAGCAGCGGCCCGTCCAGCCTGAGCCGGTCGACCTGGCGATCCTGGCCGCCGATGCCTGCACCGATGCGGTTGCCATCGCACCCGATCGCGCCGTCGCCCTCGACGCCCCGAGCCCCGTGGTCATCAACGGGATCCCGGACCACCTGCGTCAGGCGATTGCCAACCTGGTGGCCAACGCGGTGCGGCACACGCCCGACGGCACGCCCATCGAGGTGTCCGCCCGCGTGCACGGCGCCCACGCGGAGGTCACCGTGCGCGACCACGGGCCCGGCCTGGGCGCCGATGCCCTCGCCCACGTGTTCGACCGGTTCTGGCAGGCCGACGCCGCCCGGGTGGGCACCGGTGCCGGGCTGGGCCTGGCCATCGTGGCCGGCATCGCCGAGGAGCACGGCGGCACCGCGTCGGTCACCAACGCCCCCGACGGGGGCGCGGCGTTCACCCTGGCGCTTCCCCTGACGGGGGCGGCGGGCTGAGCCACGCCAGTTCGAGCGCCTCGCGCCGCTCGAGCCACTCCTCGGAGGTCATGGCGTAGCGCACGTGGTCCTCCCACACGCCGTTGATCTCGAGGTAGCGCAGGGCCACGCCCTCCTCCCGCAGCTCGAGCTTCTCGGCGACGCGGCGGCTCGACGCGTTGCGGGGGATGATCGAGACCTGGATGCGGTGCAGGTGCAGGTCCTCGAACGCGAACCGGGCCAGCACCACCACGGACTCGGGCATCAGGCCCTGACCGGCGACGGCCTGGTCGATCCAGTACCCGACGTAGGCGTTCTGGAACGGCCCGCGCTGGATGGACGAGAGGTTGATCTCGCCGCAGAACCGTCCCTCCACGAAGATGCCGAACCCGAACCCGGTGCCGAGCTGGCGCTCGCGCTGGCGGGCGCTGCACCGCACCGCGAACGCGTCGCGGTCCTGGGTGACGTCGGGCTGGTGGGGCAGCCGCTGGGGCTCCCACTTCGTCAGCCACTCCCCGCAGCGGTTGCGGACCTCGCGCCACGCCGCGAAGTCCGACAGGACGATCGGGCGCAGCATCACGCGCCGCCCGAACAGGGCGCCGCTCGGGTCCACGGGACTGGTGCGGTTCCTGTTGCTCAGCACGGTGTGCGCACCGCCTCCACCGACGAGGGATCTTCCAACGAGGACAGGTCGCCGAGCGGCGCGCCCGTGGCGGCGGCCCGGATGGTGCGGCGCATGACCTTGGCAGACCGGGTCTTGGGCACGGCCCGCACGAAGTGCACGGCGCTCGGCTTGAACGACTTCCCCAGGGCGTCGGTGACCACACCGACCAGCTCGGACCGGAGCTCCTCGCTCGGCTCGTGCCCCGCCGCCAGGACGACGTAGCACCACAGCGCCTCGCCCTTGACCTCGTGGGGCACGCCGATCGCCGCGGCCTCGGCCACCGCCGGGTGGGCCACGAGCGCGGACTCGACCTCGGCCGGGCCGAGCCGCTTGCCGGCGACCTTGATCGTGTCGTCGCTGCGCCCCCGGAGGTACCACTGGCCATCCTCGATGAGCGCCCAGTCGCCGTGGACCCACACATCGGGCCAGCGGTCCCAGTAGGTCTCGAGGTAGCGCTCGGGCGCCTGCCACAGGCCACGCGTCATGCCGGGCCACGGCGCGGTGCACACCAGCTCGCCGACCTCGCCCCGCACCGGCTTCCCGTCGTCGTCGAACACGTCGACCGCCATGCCGAGGGCCGGGCCGCCGAGGGTCATCGGCGTGAGCGCCTGCACCGGGTGGGGCGACAGGAAGCAGGCTCCGACCTCGGTGCCGCCCGAGATGTTGATCACCGGGCAGCGGCCGCCGCCGACGACGTCGGCGAACCAGCGGTACGGCGTCTCGTTCCACGGCTCGCCGGTGGAACCGAGGATGCGCAGCGCGGATAGATCGTGGCGGCGGACCGCGTCGTCGCCGTGGGCCATCATCGAGCGCACGAGCGTCGGGCTGATGCCGAGGATCGTCACGCGGTGGGCGGCGAGGTAGGACCAGAGGCGGTCGACGTCGGGGTAGTCCGGCGCACCCTCGTAGAGGCACAGCGTGGCGCCGTTGGCGAGGGTGCCGACGACCTCCCACGGCCCCATGATCCAGCCGAAGTCGGCGAACCAGAACAGGCGGTCGCCGGGGCGGCAGTCGAACTGGAACGCCACCTCCTCGGCGATCTTCACGGTGAACCCGCCGTGCACGTGGACCGCGCCCTTGGGCCGTCCGGTGGTGCCCGAGGTGTAGGCGAGGAACAGCGGGTGCTCGGACTCGACGGGCAGCGTCGGCACCACCTCGTCGGTGGGCCCGGGCCACGGCAGCACCTGGTAGCCGCCACGATCCGCGGGCTCGACCGCGCCGAGGCGGGGGACGACGACCAGCGTGTGCACCGAGTCCACCGCCTCGACCGCCTCGGTGGCGGTGGCGAGCATCGGGACGTGGCCGGCGCGCCGCAGGAAGCCGTCGGCGCACAGCAAGGCGACCGCCGACGCGTCCTCGAGGCGCACCGCGATGGCGTCGGCGCCGTACCCGGAGAACACCGGGAGGAACAGCGCCCCGAGCTTGGCGACGGCCATCGCGGCCACGACGGTCTCGGGGAGCATCGGGAGGTAGATGCCGACGACGTCGCCTTCGCCGATGCCCCGGTCGCGCAGGAGCGCGGCGAGGCCGTCGACGTGGCGCGCCAGCTCGGCGTAGGTGAGCACGCGGACGTCGCCGTCCTCGCCCTCCCACCGGACCGCTTCGGCGTCGGGCGTCTCGCCCACCCAGCGGTCGATGCACGCGGCGGCCAGGTTGGTGCGGCCGCCCTCGAACCAGCGGGCCCACGGGATCCCGCGGCTCGTGTCGAGCACCTGGTCGTAGGGCGTGCTGAACGGGATGCCGAGGAACGATGCCGCCTCGCCCCAGAACCACGCGGGGTCGGCGATCGAGCGGTCCAGCAGGTCGTCGAAGTGGTCGATGCCGTGGGCCGCCATGAACCGTCCGACGTTGGTCGCCGCGATCACGGCGGGGTCGGGCTCCCAGATCGGCTCGGTCATCGGCCGCACTGTAGGCGGCGGCCGGTCCGGCGCGAGCCGGTCAGGCGCGCGGCAGCTCGACGCCGATGGCGCGCTGGAGGTTCTTCATGCCCTGCACGTCGCCGACGTAGGCCTCGGTGCCGTCGAACATGGTGAGCGTCGCCCACGGGGGCTCGGGGTCGGTGTTCACATCGCAGCGCACGATGTACTCGGTGTTCACCCAGGACTGCTCGCCCAGGTGGGTGGGATCAACCTTGATCCACATGGTCACCTCCAGGGGTCGACGGCCCCGTGACCGTACCGGACCCGAGGACCGAGGCTGCGAGACCGTCGAGGATGTCGGCCTCGCTGACCACGATCTCCTCGATGCCGAGCCGACGCATGATCGCGACCAGCGCGCAGCAGCCCCCGACGATGACGTCGGCCCGCTCGGCCTCGAGCCCCGGGTTGTGGACGCGATCGGCACGAGACTCGGTGGCGAGGGTGCGGAAGACGTCCTCGACCGCCTCCTTGGTGAGCACGAAGTGGTGGATGGCGTCGCGGTCGTAGGCGGCGAGCCCCTGCTCGACGGCGGCGACGGTGCTGACCGTGCCGGCGAGGCCCACGAACGTGGCCGCCTCGACCGCCTCGGGGAGGTTGCGCAGCACGTCGTCGAGCCAGGAGTCGGCGTAGGAGATGGCGGCGGTGAGCTCCTCGGGCCGGGGCGGGTCGTGCTCGATGAAGCGCTCGGTGAGGCGCACGCAGCCGATCTCGAGGGACACCGCACCCTCGGCCTCGGTGGTGCCGACCACGAACTCGGTGGAGCCGCCGCCGAGGTCGAACACGGTGAAGGGCCCGCGGGCGGGATCGAGGTCGGCGGTGGCGCCGGCGAAGGACAGGCGCGCTTCCTCCTCACCCGAGATGAGTTCGGGGCGCACGCCGACCGCCGCCTCGGCGGCGTCGAAGAAGGCATCGCGGTTGGCGGCGTCGCGCGCCGCGGACGTGGCGGTCATGCGGATCCGCTCGGCCGGCACGCCGTGGCGGTCCAGCACCTGGCGGTACTCGGCGAGCACGGCGACGGTGCGCTCGACGGCCTCGGCGCCCAGCGCGCCGGCGCCGTCGACGCCCTGGCCGAGCCGGGTGATGCGCATGAGCCGCTCGATCGTGACCAGCTGCCCGTCGGCACCGGCCTCGGCCACGAGCAGGCGGGTCGAGTTGGTGCCGATGTCGATGGCGCCGACCGGGCCGCTCACGACACCACCAC